>CAMCXZ010000011.1 GCA_945883725.1 Bifidobacterium breve
TGGTGGTGGTGTTGGTGTTGGTGTTGGTGTTGGTGTTGGTGCAGATTGAACTGGTATTTCGCGCAGTAACACTTGGGTTGAAACATTGCCGGCAGCATCCTCTGAGGTGGCATAAATCTTCCAAGTTCCAACATAGGTAGAGCCTGAGAAGTTGAGATTCACACGCCACACGCCATTGGCCGTGGTGCCGCTATATAAGACCGCTGGGAAAACTCCAACAACTGCAGTGTTTGCCACTAGCGATACAGAGACTTTAGTAACTCCAACATTATCTGTTGATTCAAGACTCAACACTGGAGTCATTCCCAAATACATGGTCCAACCACTAACCATTTCCGACGATCCATCAACGACTACTGGCTTGGTCACATCTGGAGTTGGAGTTGGTGTCGGCGTTGGGTCAACAGGTGCCGGTGTTGGTGAAGGTGTTGGTGAAGGTGTTGGTGAAGGTGTTGGTGAAGGCGTTGGTGAAGGCGTTGGTGAAGGCGTTGGTGAAGGCGTTGGCGAAGGCGTTGGTGAAGGCGTTGGTGAAGGCGTTGGTGTTGGAGTTGGTGTTGGGTCAACAGGTTCCGGTGTTGGTGAAGGCGTTGGTGAAGGCGTTGGTGTTGGTGACGGTGTTGGTGTTGGAACTATCGGTGCTGGTACTACAACTCGCATAGTTTCGAAACTTAGAATTGCGCTCTCTACCGATTTCCAACCAGCACTGGCGGCATCTAATAAGAAGAATTTATAGTAATACTTGGTGTCTGATTCAAGTCCCGTAACGATTAGCTTAGAAACGTTATCAACGGCATTCGCCACCGCAAAAGGGGTTCCTTGTAGGGTGGTTCCGTCAACCAATGTTGGATCACTGCCGTAAGTGAAGTAGGCGCGGGTATTGCTGCCCATCGCATTGAATTGTGCGTTCAAGGTAATTCCAGAAGCAGTGTTTGTATTTGCGTACGTATTCTTGATTACTGGATCTTCGCTATTTAAGATCGCATACTTAATTTCGCCCTTTGTCGCACCGGAAGCATTAAGAGCTGAGAATTGATAGTAGTAACCGGAGCCTGGAAGCATGCCACTTGTAATAGTCGCCGAAACATTAACGACTGAATCGCCCGTAATTGGGCTTTGTGGCAACGTAATTGTTGTTTGACCAGAGGTTAAAGACTTATCGCGACCAAAGGTAAAGGTAACTTTTGTAGTCTGGCTTTTTGGATCAACAGTTCCCACAAAAGTGGCCGAATTATATTTGCGGCTTGTTGGATTTGGATCTGTAGTCACAACTGGAGCTAATCCAGGCGCAATTGGGGTATCGAAGGAAGCAACCTTTGATTGAACTGTTGCGGTTGAATTGATTGCTATAACTTTATAGTAATAAGTTTTTCCACCATCTAAGAAGGATATTGGCAGAGAAACTGCTGTCACATTATTTCCATACACCTGGAATGGAATAGCGGCAATTGAATCTACATCTGTGGCAAAAGTTGAATCAGGGCTATACATAAAAGTAACTGTTGATGTTGAGTTACCGCCCATAACAGTTCCATTTAGAACCGCACTGTAAGCAGTTATATCTGTCGCAGCAGTTGCAACCGGAGTTGGTTTAGTTGCAGGTTGAGCTAAAGTCGTAAATGAACCAACTTGGCTCAATGTCTTTCCAGATTCATTAGTTGCTGAAATTCGGAATGAGTATTTTTTCAAAGGAAGCAACCCTGTTAGAGCAACTTCTGCGGTAGTTGTAGTTCCACCATCTACGCTACCCGGGTTAACCGAAGCAAATAACACGCCAGTGGCGAAAGTTGAATCTAAGGAATATTCAAAGCCGAGCGTTGTCAGAGCAAAGCCAGCATTAACATCAATCGCAAAATCTGCACTCTCGTGTGTTATTTCAGTAATTTTGTTAAGGGCAACCGTTGGAGCAACAACAACGTCCCCGCCATCGGTCGGTGAAACATAAAGTAAGTTATTTACCGTGTTTGGTCTCAAGCCCGTGATGGCATTTTTAGTGGACTCAGAATTTAGGAACGATGCGACTGATGAAACTGATGCGCCAGATAATCCTAAATAAACTGCCGCCGCGCCAGCTACATGGGGCGCTGCCATGGAGGTGCCGTTAATTGTGTTTGTGGCTGTAGCTGAGCCAATCCATGCGCCAGTAATGCTTACACCTGGCGCGTTGATATCTACACAACTGCCATGATTTGAGAACGAGGCAGGTGTCTCATTTGGCGATGTGGCACCAACTGTAATCGCACTAGGTGCCCCAGCTGGAGAACGTGTACAGGCATCAGTTGCTTCATTACCAGCGGCGGCAACAACTGTTATGCCGGCATTTGTTAATCTTTGAATTGCTGAATTTAGGGCAGAAGAACCTGGGCCACCAATAGAAAGATTTAGGACTGCATTACCCTTAGAGTTTGGATTTTCTGGACTTAAGATCCAATCAAGGCCCGCAATAACTTGTGAATACATTCCGCTACCAGAACAGTTTAAAATTCGCACTGGAACCAAGGTCGCATTCTTTGCGATTCCATATTTTGTTCCTGCTGCAGTTGAAGCAACGTGTGTTCCATGACCATTACAGTCGACAGTTCCATTGCCATCAGCTATTGCTGAATATCCAGAATTTGAAAGTCGAGTACCAAAATCAGAGTGAGGGTAAATTCCAGTATCACCAATATAAATTGTTGCTCCAGCGCCGGCACTTCGATAGCCAAATGAACTTACCGAACCTGCTAAACCTACTCGGCCACGTTGATCGATTCGATCTAGGCCCCAAGATGGGGTTGGTGTTTGCTCGGCCAAACCAACTGCCGTTTGATCTAATTCAACGTTTAAAATATTTGGTACTTTTTTGATGAGTGAAACGACCAACGTAGGTAATTCGACGGCATAACCATCAAATACATAATTGTATTTAGTAGTTATCTTGCCGCCCACGTTGGTAATTGCTTTTTCGACAGCAGCACGAGCAGCAGGATCAATCGAGATGATGTATTTAGCTTTAGCGCCAAGATTTAAAGCCTCTGAATGAGAAGACGTGCCCAACATTAAAAATGCTGAGAGAATGGCTACGCCAGAGAGTCGAAACTTCCTCTGGGTAAAACGACTCATTCTGGCCCCTTGGCGCTAAAGACTTAGGGTGCCAAATGGCATCTCCTATTGATTGCTAAATTTTAGGGCACTAAGGGGTATACCCATAGGTTTCACGGCAAAAAAAATCGCTAATTGGCTAAATCAGCCAACATCTACGCGTGTGATCACGCCTAACATCACTACGACAGTTACCCGATCAAAACGATAGTCCTTTGTGGTCGCAAACATCTCGCTATCTCGTTGTCCGACTCGGAACTCCCATTTGAGTGAGTCGGCACATTCATTACCTTTTTTCTCGCTCATGCCAATTAGTGCATTCGCTCTTGATTGCAAGATTCCGGATAGATCAGCTGAATCGACCTTTGGGCAAACCAGCAGATCGGTCGAACTGCCTGGCTTTGGCTTTGTGACTGCCGCTTTAACCAATACACCTTTATCCCAAACTAATTTTTTGCCATTTTTAACACAGGTGAATTTCTTGCCTTTAACAATTGATATGGTCTTTAGCTTTGTGCAGCTGGTTCCAGCTTTCGCAGTCGCACCACTTGCTTGAGGAAATGGCGCAAGACATAGAGTGAGAACCAAGAGAGACGAGAGCGTGCGCTTAAGCATGCTGTAAGAATACAAGGCAAATCTGAATAAACCTAGATTCCTAGCTTTTGATTTTGGGCAAATTCCAGTTATGTTTAATTGAGATTAACCGGATACCAATTACTAATACGAATCCAATAGCCGAAGCTAATTCCTGATTAGCACCAGTTTCAATTGCGACTACTAGTGCACTTGCCCCAATAAATGAGGCAGTGCCATTAGTTTCACGATGGAGCAGAACAGGTGGAACCTGTGCGAGTAAGTCGCGAGTTAGTCCGCCAAGTACCGCGCTGAGCAAGCCAAGCAGAATAGCTGGGATTGGATCTAAATCAAGATCTAACGCAAGGGCGGTACCGGCAACTGTTGAAACACCTAAGCCGATGGAATCTATAAAGAGTACAAAACTTCCAACTTCTTTAGACCACTTAAACACAATAGTTAGAACCACAGCTAAAAGCACTGCGCCTAATAAGTAAGGTTTTTCAATCCAAGTTAGTGGAATATCAAGAACTAAGTTACGAAAAGTTCCACCAGTTAGCGCTGCGACCGATGCCACAAAGAGGATGCCGCCGTAATCCATAAAGCGACTCGCGGCAAGGCGGGCTCCTACCAGAGCAAAGGCAAAGGTAGAAAGAAAGTCAAGAACTACAAGAAAGTCATTCACGATCAAAGTTTATCGACTTTACTTTATGAAGGTAGTGCGTAAAACACCTAAAGCAATTACGCATTCAATCTATGTAAATGATTCGGACTGAAAAAAGCTTTCAGGTCTAATACCATTCCCGCATGCTAGGTGGAATCAATAATGGACTTTTCCTATCGTCCTTTGGGGGCTTTTTCGCTCTAGCATTTTTAGCTCTTATTTTGAGGTGGGCATTTAGTAATCGCACCAAAGACAAAAAGTTTGTTGCCACCCCTGATCAAGCGGGTAAGAAAGATCAATATGGACTACTGGTGGCTCTGCCTACGCCAAAGAATTACATTGAAGCTGAGATGCTGAAGCAGAAACTATTGGCGGCTGATATTCGAGTTAATCTAACGCAAACCTTCGACGGCCCAGCACTGATGGTCTTTGAGAGAGATTTTAAGATTGCTCAGGCAGTTCTAAAAAGTTAGGTTTCGTAAATAATCGCGCACCGCAAAAGTCGCTCGGACATCGTCAAGGTTATAGGAATATAGCCAGTCAATAGACTCTTGTTGTTCGGCAGGTGACTTACTTGGATCAACTGCATCTTTATATTTCAGGAGTGAAAGTGCGCCGCCTGGATCGTCAACTTTCCAATTAAAACCAGCTTTTGGTGCTAATTTTTTAATGCCATAACCAGATGTACCCAAAGCAACTAGCTTGGCATATCCCCAAAGATCTTCGAAGTAATCACCAATAAAACTTTCAACTTCATCAAGAGTCGGTACTCCTGTTTTACCCTCGTGATTTCGTGCGAAGTTACGCCACCAAGTTTTTTCATGGCTGCTGTAATGGAAAATACCAATAGATTTTCCAGCCGATTCAGCCTTAGTTACTTGATCCTTAAGAAAGTTCCACATTTTAAGAAGTAGTTGGTATTCGCCTTCTTCGGTATTTGAATAATCTGAGAAAGAGTCAAAAGTTGCGCTGTGCCAATCCTTATTTGAAGTTCGATCGTGGATTCCAAACCCATATAGATAAACCCGATCTTTGCCTTCGATCTCAGTTAAGCCACTGTCTTGAAAGGCCGAGAGACTATTTTCGAGATCGATGTCGATTTCAATATCAAATTCAGGAATCAAAAAATCTTTATCTGGATTAAGCAATATTGCTTTATTTAAAACTTTAGCTTGAGCTTGTGCCTGAAACTTCTCAGCTGTTTTTGGTAAGCCAGCAACTGCTGCTAAATCGCGAATGCTGGTGATATCTGGGAAGTACTTTGACTGCACATTCTTAGTAACGCCAGCCAATAGCGTTACATGACCAGCGCCGCCATCATGGTTTTTCAGTTCGCGATCGCAAATGAACTGGAACTGACATGCGCCACATCCGAACTTAGCATCGCCTTCGAGCGCCGAATAAGCAGCTGGAGGTAGCGATGGATCTTTCTGACGGGCTAGAGCGCTAGCAACTACTTGCTTTGCAGCATTAAATTTAATCAAATAATCCGTTCCAGCATTGCCATCTTTTCCGCCAAGTCCAAGTGCAGTTTCAGAAAGTTTCGCCCACACTATGGTTTCGATATCACGGCCGATGACTCCGATGTAACCCTCATCGGATGCCAATCCCAAATTTCTAAGGTGTTCGTTATAGTGAGCGAGTTGGGTCGCATCATCTAGATCTAAGCGAGAAACTATTTCTACGCCGCTGGCCGGCAAAAGAGAATCCCATTTAGCCAGATAAATTTTGCTTGATTTATTCTCTTCAATCGGGTCATGGCTTTTGATATCAACTGGTGCCCAACGTGGTTTTCCGTCATCGCCTTCGCCTACTCGAACCAAGAGATCAGGGCGACTAACACGATTAGGGTCACTAGCAGTTTCTCGACCAGTTAACTCAGCTATTTTATCTTCGCACACTGAACTGATCCATGCGCCTAGGATTATTTGTGCGGTTGAATTAATCAAAGCTTCCGCTGTAGTTAGCTCTTTTTCTATCTCACCTTGATCCTTGTTGATGATCAAAACATCAAGATTTTTAGTGAGTAAATTCTCAATCGCACGTGATTCGTGAATATCACCTTGACGTTTTAATTCAAGCATCATTGGTGAATCAAGTACTACATCTGTTAAATCAAAGCAATTGCGGGCATTTTTCTTGTGCAGGAACTCATGGCACTGCAAAGCTGCGCGGGCATCTAATCTCATTGCCCCTATCTTACGGGTGCCAACTGATAAATTTATGAACTGTCGCTCGTACTGGCTAACTTAACCAATGCCCTTTAGACTGACCACTATGACCAGACCAATTGCGCGAAGTTATCTTTATGTGCCAGCTGATAACAAAGAACGCCTGGCAAAGGCTATAACCCGCGGAGCCGATGCATTAATTATTGACCTCGAAGACAGCGTATCACCAGCACAGAAAAGCCAGGCTCGCCAAAATTTAAAGGACTTTTTTGAATCATTTGAATCCGCAATTGAAGTCTGGGTACGAGTGAATTCCGAACAGAATGAACTTGTTCAAGACTTAGAAGCCGCAGTTAATATAAATTGCCGTGGAATAGTTTTGGCGAAGGTTGATTCGGTTTCTAATATTAACAACCTGCAATCGATGCTCTCTGAATTTGAAATAAAGAAAAGTTTGGCCACTCCCCTTGAAATCTCAGCCCTAATAGAGTCGGCTAATGGCATTTTTAATGCCCGCGAAATAGCACTCGCTGATCGTGTTTCCAGACTGCAGATTGGTGAAGCAGATCTATCAGCTGAACTCGGGATTTCTGGTGCTGGTTCTACCGATTCGAAACAGTTTGCTCGCAATATGGTCGTTTATGCCAGTGCGGCTGCAGCAATTAATCTACCAATTGCGGCGATGTCATCTGATTTTAAGAATTTAGTTGAGTTCAGAAAATCTACAGTTCAATTTAAAGAGTGGGGCTATTTCGGTAGATCTTGTATACATCCAGATCAAGTTGCGATCGTGAATGAAGTGTTCACGCCAAGCGCTTCTGAGATAGAAAATGCTCAAGATATTCTCAAGCGATTGAATGCAAGCGGTGGTGGCGTTGCCCTAGATGCTAATGGGCGCATGATCGATGAGGCTCATGCCAGATCAGCACGCCGAATTCTTGAGATAGGTAAATGATTTGAGTGCACTAAACGGAATAAGAGTTCTCGATACAGCTACTTTGTTTGCAGGCCCAATGGCGGCCACTATGTTGGCAGATTTCGGCGCTGAAGTAATCAAAATTGAACATCCAGTCAAGGGCGATCCATCAAGACTTCATGGATATTCAAAAGACGGTGTTCCACTTTGGTGGACTATGTTGGGGCGCAATAAAAAAACTGTGGCATTAGATTTAGGTAAGAGCGAAGGTAGCGAAGTATTCAAAGAGCTAATCGCTAAATCTGATGTTCTTATTGAAAATTTCCGACCAGGTACCTTAGAACGTTGGGGAATTGGTCCTGATGTTTTATTGGCAATAAATCCTAAACTCATAATTACGCGAGTTACCGGTTTCGGGCAATTTGGCCCTTACTCCGGTCGAGCAGGTTTTGGAACTCTAGCTGAATCAATGAGTGGATTCGCAGCTATGACTGGAGAGGTCGACGGTCCACCTACTTTGCCGCCGTTTGGATTAGCAGATGGCATTGCAGCGTTGGCAACTTCTCAGGCAATATTAATTGCGCTAGCTGCCCAAAAAAATCCAGAAAGCGAATCATTTGGCAAAGGACAGGTAATTGATTTAGCAATAATCGAGCCCATGTTGGCAATTCTTGGGCCGCAGCCAACTGTTTATGACCAACTAGGAATTGTGCAACCAAGATCTGGTAATCGCTCTGTTAATAACTCACCAAGAAATACTTATAAAACAAGAGATGGAAAGTGGGTCGCTGTCTCTACATCTGCGCAATCCATTGCTGAGCGAGTGATGAATTTGGTCGGCCATCCAGAAGTAATTTCAGAACCATGGTTCGCATCCGGTGGCGAGAGAGCAAAACACGCTGATTTACTAGATGGCTACGTTTCAACGTGGATTGCCCAACGTGACACAGCGGAAGTTGTTCGGGCATTTGAAGAAGCTGATGCTGCGGTTGCCCAGATTTACGATATCCGCGACATCATGCAGGATGAACAGTTCAAGGCGCTCGACACAATAACTACAATTGAAGATCCAGTATTAGGGTCAGTGCGAATGCAGAATGTTCTTTATCGAATGAGTCAAACACCTGGCCAAATAAAATGGACTGGTCGTAAAATGGGCCAAGATACTCACGATGTCTTAGCTCATACTTTGGAATTATCTGAAGAGAGAATTACGCAACTTGAAAAACTCGGAATAATCAAATTAGGTAACAATTAATAAAGCTTGCTAACTAGCTGGTGCAAGCTTTCCCGTCGCCGTCCCCATCTAATTTATGTGGGTCCTTGCCGATAACGGTAACTGGCGCTAACCCAAGAGCTTTGATATCGCCGCAATCAAGGTCTGGTGGAAATAGTGGAATACATGCTGCATAGTTCGGATCACAACCCGTTGATGGAATTGGCGCTGTAACTGTTGTTGATATTGGCGAAGGCACAGGGGTTCCAACAGCCTTGTAAGTAGTTATGGCTTTAGTTGGGACCAACTGTGTGCCTGGGCAAGTTTTCCAGAGTCCTACTTTGTAAAACTTGGCAGCTTGCGCCGCTTTCAACATAGCCGCTGAATAAATACCTTTTTCACCTTGATAAAAGTATGGAGCTGCTGCGCCAATTTTTACCATTTCAAGATTTACATTTAACTTTCCAACAAAGATGTATCGAAGCGCTCGACCATATCGATCATATGAAGCCGAAGCTGGATCGGCTTTTAAAGTAACCGTTCCTTTTTTTGCCAACAAATTCACCAGCGCGGCCTTGGATTCTTTGGCAAAACATTCATTTTCGCCAAGTTCTGGCGCATCAATTTGTAATAGTCGAATTTTCATACCATCGGCCATTGTTACAGTGTCGCCATCGTAGATTTTTACGACTTTAAGTGCGCCTTGGGCTGGAACTACTCCTAATAATAGGAGGGCTGAAATAGCCAGTACGTACTTTGATTTAGGCATTCAAAGAATTACTTGCGAGTTAAACGCCAGTGATACACATATAGCGGCCCGGCAATAATTAATGTAGTAAGCGCATCAATCGCGCTCTTAACCGCTTGACGTTGGTTTTGATCTTCAAGTTGGGCAGCAATCACAGCAGAATCAACTTTTGGTGCCGGGTTATAAGGATCAACATATGCTGGATCTGGATAGGCCACATTGATGCCACTTCTAATCAGTGAAACCAATGAGAAAAGACAGACCATTAAAGTAATTAAGCAGACCGCGTAGAGATATAGAGAACGCCAATCAATTTTGGGTTGCTGGTATATCGGCTGATTAAATTGGACTTTTGCAGGAGCTTTAGCTGCTGCTTTCTTTACTGCTGCTTTCTTAGTGGTTGCCATAATCAAATTATGCTCTCTAATTCTGAGAATAAGTCTTAAATCCGCGCAACTCGGCTCTATTCTTTTCACATGAGCGCAATCAAGCATATTTTTCTAGCAATTCATATCCTCGCCGTTATTGGCGGGTTGGTACTTCTTTTGACTTCACTTCCTAAACCAAAGAAATCCATCCATGTTGGCTTCTTACATTCAATGCTCACAGCTTTGGTGGCTGGCATTGCGTTAGTAGGAATTAACACGTCGCTGCATGCATCAGACCCAGCTAATTACGACGCAGCTGATCACGGAAAAGCGGGGATTAAGTTCCTGGTTCTGCTCGTCATTTTGGCTCTTACAATTAAGAATAAGAAGACATCTGAAGTCTCAACGGGTCTCTGGGCCGGGCTCATTGCTCTCACGCTAGCTAACGTTTTTATAGCCACATCGCTTTAATTCACCTAGAATTACCGAGTGACCGCCAAGAGCACTTCCCGAAGCGTTGAAGTAACTATTGATTTAGTTGCCGAAACTGCTGGCGTCAGTCGTGCCACGGTTTCGCGAGTTATAAATGGCAGCGCAAAAGTTTCACCGGAAACCGAAAAAGCTGTGCGCAAGGCAATCAAGAAGTATGACTTCGTCCCGAACACCACAGCTCGCAGACTTGCTGGAGGGCGAAGCGGGCTCGTCGCTCTGGTGCTCGAAGAATCAAGCGAAGAATTCTTCCTAAATCCATTCTGGGGTTTGGTAGTTCAGGGATTTACAACTGCCATTTCTGATGCTGGCATGCAGCCTCTACTTCTGATTCGCCCGAAAACTGGAAGTGAAGACTCACTTTTTGATTCGCTAAGAAAAGCCCAAGTTGATGGAATCGCAATGTTTAGCTGGCACCGTTCTGTAAAAAGCTTTGAACGCTTACTTCCTAAAGGCGTGCCAGTGGTTTTCGGTGGTGACTTAGGCGGCTCAGATAAGTTCCCTTATGTTGATGTTGATAACGTTCAAGGTGGCTACTTAGCCACAAAGCACCTGATTTCACAGGGTTGTAAGAAAATAGTTGCGATCACTGGCGACTTAAAGTTGCAGTCTGGCCGCGATAGATTTGAAGGTTTTGAAAAAGCTATGTCAGAGGCTGGCCGTGAAATTTCACCGGCATCTGTTTTAACTGGTGACTATTCAACTTCAAAAGCCGAAGAAGTTGTCCGCGAGTTTCTGAAGAAGAAGATTCCATTTGATGGAATTTTCGCTGGAAATGATTTAAGTGCAATTGGCGCAATAAATGTTTTGTTGCAAAATAAAATTGCGGTTCCAAAACAAGTTAAGGTAATTGGTTTCGATAATTCACCAGTTGTTACTAGCTCGGTCCCAGCACTTTCAAGTATCCATCAGCCAACTCGTGAACTAGGCGCTGAGGTAGCAAACATGTTGGTATCAGCTTTAAGCGGAAATGAAGTGACAAAAAAGATGTTGCCAGTAAAACTGGTGGCCAGAGAGTCAACTGCTAAAAGTTAAATTGGGCTGTTGGTGGCAATAATTTCTTTATACTTCTTTGCACTTAACTTAGGCGTGCGAACTAAAGTCTTATAGTCAACGCGAACTAAACCAAAGCGCTTGGCATATCCTTCGGCCCATTCAAAATTATCAAGTAGTGACCAAGCAAAGTAGCCCTTTACTGGCACACCGGCCGCGATAGCTTTTTGTAGTGACTGTAGATGGCGTACTAAGTAAGAAGTGCGCTCAACATCGTTGATGCTTCCATCAGACTCGACCACATCTTCATAAGAAGAGCCGTTTTCGGTAATCATCAGATAAGGAATCTCTGGGTAATCACGATGAACCCGCGATACCAAGTTTCCTAGACCTTCAGGAGTTACAACCCAACCCATCGCAGTCAATGACCCAGCCAAGTGTGCCGGCGGTGAATTATCGCCCTTTTGCGGGAATGGGAAAATACCAGTGCCGTTATCTACTAAATCTTCTGGGCGCGGGTCGCGTAAGAATGAATCAGAATAATAATTAATTCCAAGGTAATCAGGTGCGCATTTAAGCAATTCTTGATCACCTGGCAGAATTACATCACTTAGCGCTTGACCATAATAATCAAGAATATTTGTTGGGTATTTGCCATAAAGCATTGCTTCAATCCACCAACGATTAATATTTGAATCTAGTAGCGCATTTAAAGTTACTAGCTCAGAATTCTCAGGATTTTCTAAATTATGGTTAGTCATATTAACGGTTAGACCCACTTGAGCATTTGGACGAATGCTCTTTATTGTGCGAGTTGCCATTGAGTGAGCAAGCGCTGTGTGATGAGAAGCTGCGATTGCAAGTGCATGATCTTTTTTGCCAGGTGCATGAACTCCAATTGAATAACCCAACCACGCAACACACCAAGGTTCATTGAGAGTAATCCAGTTACTTACTCGATCACCAAATTCTTCGGCACAAGCAAGTGCGTAATCTGCAAATGCTTCTGCAGTTGCTCTATTTGCCCAACCGCCTGCATCTTCTAGTTGTTGCGGTAGATCCCAGTGGTACAAAGTCACCATAGGTTCGATGTCAGCTTCAATGAGCGAATCGATTAAGTTGTTATAAAAATTAAATCCTCGCTCTTCGCGTACCCCGTCACCATTAGGGAAAAGTCTTGGCCAAGCAATTGAAAAACGATATGCCTTAACGCCGAGATCTTTCATTATTTCAATATCTTCTGGATAACGATGGTAGTGATCACATGCAACATCACCGTTATCGCTGCCTACAACTTTGCCAGGAGTTTTGCTAAAGGTGTCCCAAATGCTCGCGCCACGACCATCTAGTTGTGCGGCGCCCTCGATCTGATAACTGGCAGTTGCTGTTCCCCAAAGGAAGTCATCTGGAAAAACATTTGACATAAAATTAGAACTCCGTTTCGGCAATTTCTACCCCTATACTTTCATACAAGAGCCTTATAAACCGCCCTTGAAAGCGGTTTCATATCCTCAAACCCTATCCTATTTGGAGGCCAGAATGTTAAGTTCAAATGCGAAAACATTGCTCTGGTCAGAAGAATTTCTTCCCACCCATGACGGACAGCCGAACCCCGAGATATGGACTCCTGACTTAGGCGATGGCTCGCAATTTGGTTTGACCGGATGGGGAAATCATGAACGTGAGTTCTACACAACCAATTCTTTGGTTGCTGATAACGGGTTGATAATCACAGCAGCTCGCGAACCAGGAATTTCTAGTATCGAAACTTATTATGGACCCGCTGAATGGACGAGTGGAAAAATACATACCAATGGCAAGCTCTACTTAAAATATGGATACCTAGAAATTTTGGCAAAAATGCCTAAAGGTATTGGAACCTGGCCAGCTCTTTGGCTGCTAGGTAAAAGTATTTCTGAGGGAACCGCTTGGCCAGCTTGTGGTGAGATTGACCTCTTTGAAGGAAACGGCGCAAAGCCAAAAACTATTCAAGGAACGCTACACGCTACTGGATATGCCGGTGAATTTGGAATTACTGGTTTCCATGAAAGCTTGGATGATCTATCGGCAAATTTTAATCGATTCGCAATTGATTGGCGAGAAGACACAATTGAGTGGTTCTTTAATAATCAACCGTTTCAGAAATTCACTCGAGATAAGGGTGACTTCGCTGGTAAAGCCTGGCCATTTAATGATTACTTTTATCTAATCATTAACCAAGCTATCGGTGGCTGGTTTGTGGGTGAGGTTGACCCACTGCTACAGGAAAGCAAATTAGAAATTGCTCACATCAAGCACTTCATGATTGACGGTGTTGGTGAAGTCTTAAGAGTTAACGCTTAATTACTTCGCCTACTCCATTGATTGAGTAAACCCGAATGTAATCAAATTCCATTGATGAATCTGTCAGATTTGCTGCAATTTCCCCACCTAAATTACCGCCCATTGCTAAGTTAATGATGATGTAGAACTCATGGTCAAAAACCCAGTCTTTATCAACCTTATTTAAGGTTGCAAACGGAACTCCATCTAAGAAGTAGCGAATTTGATCAGGTAGCCAATCGACTGCGTAGGTGTGATATCCGGCGTGATGAGGAGTTGCCATCTCAACTTTGTCACCACGACCACCTCCGCCTGAAAGCGGTCCGTGAATGTAGCCAAGATTAGTATTTGGCAATCGACCTAAAAGTTCGGTCACATCAATTTCACCGCAGCCAGGCCAACCTCGGTCATCGATATCTGCTCCAAGTAACCAGAAGGCTCCCCAAGTTCCACTTCCAACCGGACCTTTTATTCGAGCTTCCAGGCGGCCGTACTTAAATCCAACTTTATCTTTCGTGACCAACTTAGTGCTTGTCCACTCACAAGGTCCTTTGTAGTAACAACTATTTACACCAGCACCAGTTTTTGTAGCCTTAATTACATATGATCCCGAACCATTGGTGGAGGAAATCTTGTCGTCATACCATTGTCTTTCGTTATTGCCCCAGCCACGATTTCCAAATGCTACGCCATCACCATTTTGGGCAACCCAAACCGTCGGGTCAGCTGGTGCTCCTGCGGGTCCGTTGAATTCTTCCGACCAAATCTGTTTATATGTTCGAGTGATGTTTGCAATGGCAACTGTGTTAGAAGTCTTCTTTGCTGAGACAAAACCTTTAGCCACAAAATTTACTTTGAGTGAAATATCGGTGCCTAAATCTGAAGTTGTTAAATTGTAGGTGCTCTTTGTTGCGCCTTTGATTTCAAAATATCCGACATACCATTGGTAGGTTGGCTTGGCTGTCGTGGGAATACTTTGTGGTAGCACCGCAATTTCCATGACCTTGTCATCACTTGGACGCACACGAATTGTTAAGGAATCAGATAAAAGAACATTTCCGATCGTAATTGTGTTTGATTTTGCCGCAACAGATTTTCCATCATCGAAAATATGTGTCTCGCGCAATTGTAATTTCTTTTTATTATCGCTGCTTTTTAACTTAAGAGTTAGGGCCGAAGTGGCTAAAACCTTACCGTTTAGCAGCCATTCAAAGGAACTTGGTCCATTATCTGACCACTTAGCCGGGGTGGCTGTAAAGGTATATCCGGTTGAACCAGCTGTAATTTTTGGCAAAGCTATTGGCTTCTTCAAATCTTCACCATGCGCTGCAATCATGGAAAAAGATGAAACGCTCAATGCCAAAGCGGCAATTAATGCTAGAACTTTGCGATACATATACCTAAATTCCTTAATTTAGAGAAGGCCGGCGAGGCTTATTAGGGCCCCGCCAGCGATTGTCTCTACTTAACCGTAACTTCTAATTTGTAGGTCTTACCCGCAATTACAACCGATACAGTTTTCTTTCCTGCAGTAACGGTGTACTTGAAAGCTTGATTTGCAACCGAGATCTTTTCAGTTACTTTCTTATTTCCAGTAATTGAGATAGCAGCTGTCTTTCCTGATGCGTTAGCAATTGCCACGGTAAGTGAATAAACAGTCTTGCCCTTAACAGTTGCCTTTGATGAGGTTGCTTTTACTGAAACTGCAGTAGAAGCTGGCACGGCAGCAACAGCTGCATCACCAACAAAGTGGAATTCCACCATGTCAGCGATATCTATAGCTTCGCCAGCAATTTCTGGAAAAATCTGGCTGTATAAACCGTTAGTTGTTGGTGTAGGGGTAGTTAGCGAAGCAGGAACTGGTTCGCCCTTTTTGTCAGTGTTCTTAAGGGCGAATAGAACGTAGCCAAAACCATCAGTGGTACCTGTTAGCACCAATTGATCATTACCTTGCGAGTTGTCCTTCTTTGGATCTGTCGCATTGGTGCCATTCGCCATGCCAGCCTTCGAGTTGCTATAGGCCTTGTTCACACGAAGTTTCACGGTTGCATTGGGAAGAGGCTTACCATTGTCATCGGTAACTTTGTAAACCAGATTAATAGCTGATCCAGTTTGAACATAAGCTTCGCGGTAGCCAATTCCTTTGGCATACCAACTGTTCTCAACGCTTAACCTATTCTCTATATCAGCACGCTTAATTGAGTTAGCATCAGTCAAAACTGGTGAAACTAAGCGAATTGTAGGCTTTAGGGCAGTTTGAACTGCCGGTGTCTTTGGGTCGTAATAATGGAATTCAGTAATAACTGAATGATCTGGCTTTTCGCCCGCTACTTCTGGAAATACCTGTGCGTGAAGATCGTTTAATCCATCAGGAGTAATATCTGGCTTAGCGGTCATCGATTCTGGTTCTGGTTCGCCAGTTCCTGGCTTATCAAGATTCTTCATTACAAATGTCACGTTTCCGTAAGCATCTGTCTTATGTGTTACTTGTGCCTGGTCGGCTGATACTGGCTTATGTACACCAGTTGTTATTTTGTCATCGACTTGAACAATTGCAGAAGAATTTGAGTGGCCCTTATTGATGCGAAGTTTCACATCTTGACCAACTAGGATTTTTCCGTTCTTATCAGTTACGTTGTAGGTCAAAACAACTGTTGATCCAGTTGGCACGAATGCGCGTTGGAAAACCAAACCAGTTCCAAACCAATCATTGCCAACCCATTCATCTGCCAACTTTTGGTTTTTAGCAGCTTCACTTGTATTTTCTGCGGTAAGAACTGGGCTAATCAATTTGATGACTGCATCCTGCGGTGGATCTCCTGCGGCCATAGCCGGAGCTGATACAGCGCTTGATAAAGCAAGCACAGTTATAGTGGCAGCAAAACTAGCAAGTACTTTCTTTGTCTTGATACTCATTTATCTTCCTCTTTCTTTTGCTTTTGTATTGTGTGCTTACTTTTCTCATGTCCCGCGAAAAATTCTTATCCTTTTACCGCTCCATCCATTACGCCGCTAACCAATTTGCGGCCCACAAAGATAAAGAGAATTAATAGCGGCGCGGTTGCCAAGAAAGCTCCGCCCATCTGAAGTGCGTAATCGAGTCCATACATCGGCTTAAGTTGAGTGAGTGCAACTTGGAGGGTGAAATTTTGTGGACTCTGCAAAACGATAGTCGGCCACAAGTAGTCGTTCCAAGAGGCCAAGAAGGCGAATAAACCAAGTACAAATGAGCTTTGGCGAATGATCGGAAGCACTATGCCAAAGAAAATACGTGGAACGCTCGCACCGTCAATGCTCGCAGCTTCGAGAAGTTCATTTGGTACTTGAGCGTCAATAATTTGCCGCATCCAAAATACGCCAAAGGCGGTAACTAGCGCCGGCACAATTAGTGCATACAGAGTGTCGACCATTTGTAGGTTTTTTACCAGAATGAAGAGTGGAATGATGCCCAACTGGCTAGGCAGCATCATGGTTCCAACGATGAAAAGAATAAAGAACTTGCGACCCTTGAAGTTCAGTTTTGCAAAGGCAAACCCGGCAAAAGCTGAGAAAATAACTTGAGCAACGGCGATAGAGATACCGACTATAAATGTGTTCATCAGAGCGGTATTGAAATAGACACCTTCGGCGCTAAGTACCTTCTGAGCAACAATTAGGAATCTGCCACCAGGGACTAGTGAGGGTGGACTCTTGGAGATTTCAGCATTTGTATTGGATGAAACTACGAACATCCAATAGAACGGAAAAATTGAAAGAAATGTAATTGCGGCAAGGGCCACATAACTAAGTGGTGAAGTGCGCTGCCATTTTGGAATCTTCTCCATTATCGCCCACTTCCATCGTTGGAAATGCGACGAGTTATTAGGAAATTGATCACCGAAATAATTAGAACAATGATGGTGATTGCGATTCCGATAGCTGCGGCATAGCCATACTTGTTATTGACGAATGCTTGGTTATAAAGAAAGAGAGTCAAGGTCAAGAACTGCTTGCTTGATCCACCATCTGCTGCCAGCTGTTGCGGTTCAGCAAATACTTGTAAGCCACCAATTGTGCCTACAACCAAAACGAAAGTGATTGTATTTTTAAGCTGTGGCAACGTTACGTAGATGAATTGCTGCCATTTAGTAGCACCATCAACGGATGCTGACTCATAAAGCTCGTCAGGAATAGCCAGCATGGAAGCTAAGAAGATCAGCGTGTTATAGCCAACCCAGCGCCAAGTAATCATGGCGGCGATCTGAATGTGGCTCGGGACCACGCCCTCAATGAAGTCAATATTGTCAACGCCAAATATTCCAAGAATTCCGTTAATGATTCCAAAATCTCGACCAAATAGCTGTCCAAAAACAATAGTGATCGCAATTACGGAAGTGATATTTGGAACCAAGAAAATAGTTCTCCAAAAAGATGCTCCACGCAAACGCTTGCTTCTAAGAATTACAGCTAGCCCGATAGCCATGGCCATTTGTGGAAATGTAGAAAGTGCCCAGATGCTAAAAGTGTTACGAATTGCTAACCAAAAATCAGAGTCACCCCACAGAGTTACGAAATTCTGCACCCCGTTGAAGGTTGATCCGCCAAGTGGATCCCATTTATAAAATGAAATGTAAATCGAATAAATAACTGGAGCCAGTCCGAAAATTAGGAAAATCACAAAAAACGGAGCAATAAACGGAATACCGAAACGATGGTCTAAAGAGGCAACGCCCTCAATTGGTTTATTAGCTTTAGCAACCTTTTTTGGATTAGCTGATTTCCAAGGTGAGAGAGGCGCCTTGCGGCGCCCCTCTTTACCCTTTGAATTGCTCATTAGTTTTTCAATACCTAGTTATAAATATCTAGTTATTGATAACTTTTTTGATATCGACGAGTACTTGAGCCCATGATTTAGCGGCTGTCATTTTCTTTGCAGCCACTCGTCCTAGGCCAGCACCAATTGCTTGATCAATAGAACGTTGTAGTTTGCCTTCAAAGATTGGCTTCACCTTTGAAACACCCGCAGCGTAGATCTTCCCAACTGGGGCGTTATTAAAGAATGGATCCTTGTAGTTAAGCAAAGCAGCATCGTCATACAAAACCGAAGCAGCCGGGAACAAGCCGTAGGTCTTAAATACCTTTAGTTGTTGCTCTGGAGCTAGGTACCAACTGATGAAGTCATATGCCTCTTGTGAATTTTTGGCATAAGAAGGAACTGCTAGTTGAGTGCCACCTTGGTTACCTCCACCACCAGGAAGAGCAGCAATGTCCCATTTACCAGCAGTATCTGGGGCCTGACTCTTTATGTAATCCATCATCCAGGCTGGAGCCAAAATAGTTGCGAAAGCTCCCTTATTCATTCCGATATTCCAGTCAGATGTGTACTGACCAATACGGGTTCCGATACCTGCTTCAGTTGCTTTAATCGTAGTGTCCCAGGCCTTTTTAACCTGTGGATTTGTGCTATAAATTAATTTTCCTGCATCGGTGCCGTCATTCTTGTAATACTTTTCAGTACCTTGATTCATGATTGCGGAATAAATAGTTCCCGCGTTATCAAGGAATCCTTTGCCAGCTTTCTTATCTGCAGCACTTAACTTTGAATTGTACTTAACACCGGTAGCGATGAACTTGTCCCAAGTTGGCCATAGTTTTCCAACTGCGCCACGCTCGGTAGGAAGTCCAGCTTTTTTGAATAGATCAACTCGGTAGGCAACTTCAAGTCCGCCGACATCTGTTGGGAATCCGATAACGCTGTCGTCATAACCAACGCCTTGTTCCCAGCGCCATGGCAAGTAATTCTTCTTGAAGTCCAGGGCAGTCTTGCCCGCTGGAATATCCGCTTTAACGTTTGCCTCTGATGTTTTCATCGTACGCAAATCAGTAAAGCACTTTGGATATGAGCGCCAGTATCCGGAGTATTGAACTTCAACGGCCACAACATCTGGGCCAGTCTTAGAGGTACATGCGGTAACCATATTTGTACCATTTAGTGCGTCTAAATCTGATTTCTTGATTTCCAAAGTAATTTCAGGATGTAGGGCCTTATATTCTTTTACTAGCGTGCGCTGAATAACATCGCCAAAGGTCCAGATACTAATCGTTACATCTGCTGCACGAGCTGGGGTGCCCAGAACGCCAGCTGCCAAAATTGCCGCGGTTGAAACGGCAATCGAGCCTCTAAATAAGGTCTTCTTACGCATACCAACTCCTTTATATTGAACAGCGCTAACAAAAAAGTTATCGTTTCGTAGTACCAATTTACCCGACCTAGAGGTAGGCTCTTACGCACCATGAAAGCGGTTTCACACTACTGTATCTAAGTGTGTAATTGCTAGGAGCGCAACACCAATTGCTTAGAGTTAAGATTTGTTATCAAAGCGTGACTGAGTAGGCAGGAAAGAGGAAATAGCAGCGTGAACCAGATCCGGAAGTCCCGAGTGCGGGTGTCGGCCCTAGTGTCGGCTTCAATTTTGGCGACCTCGATTATTGCCATTATGCCTGCCACTATTTCTCAAGCTGCCGGGCCTAAAGTGCTCAAGCTTCTCTGGTCTGATGAATTTAATGGCAAGAAAGGCGCACTGCCATCTTCGAAGAATTGGGAATACGACATAGGAAACGGTTATGGGTGGGGCAACGCCGAACTTGAGTACTACACGAATAAACCTGCCAATATTTCAACCGATGGCAAAGGCAAATTAGTAATCTCGGCAAATCGAATTTCTGACTCGCAAGGTAATGCCACTGATAACTCGAGCGCTACGACTAAAATTCTAGATACTTGTTGGGAATGCCAATTTACTAGTGCCAAAATAAAGACCTCCAAAAAAGTACAGTTTCAATATGGGCGCTTAGAGGCTCGGATGAAAGTTGCTCCGGGTGAAGGTACTTGGCCAGCTTTTTGGATGCTCGGTGCTGATTTGCTCGATGGTAATCCTTGGCCCGAATGTGGCGAAATTGATATCGTCGAAACTCGCGGCGTAGAACCATATTTCCTTTCGGCAGTTCTGCATGGTCCAGGTTACGGAAAAGGACCTGGAGTAGGCGGGTCGTACCAAAACCCAGCGCCACTTAGTGATGCCTACCATGTATATGCGATTGAATGGAAAAAGGATAAAATTGATTTCTATTTTAACGATCGCCTAATCTCAAGTGAAACTCCCGCTTCAGTAAAACCCGGGAACTGGGTTTTCAATCAAAAGTTTTTCATAATTCTAAATCTGGCAATGGGCGGCGAGTTCGGCGGGACAATTGATCCAGCAATAAAGCAAACTCAACTATTTGTTGATTACATCCGCTATTACTCAGTGGATGGAACCGGCAAAGTAACCAAACAAAAATAGAATAATGAGTAAAATTGTTTCATTCGAGTATCTACTCTAATTAGGAGGCAAGCATGAAGGCTACAGAAAGAATGCTCAAGATAGCGGTTTTATTTGTAACTGGCGTGCTCTCATTCAGTCTCCTCAGTCCACCGCTTCAAGCTGCCACAAGCACTCATGCCATTAGATTAGTGAAGGCGGATTCAGCTGGATTTGCTTGGATATTAGAAAACAAAGCGGCCCAAGCTGACTATACGAATTTTACCCAGTACTACACCCCGGCTGTAAAACTGCAGATGGTTATTGCCCCGGTTGGGGGCACATTGAATTTGAAGTGGAAAGTTACCGACGCACAAGGCAAGGCTGTGCCTAACACAGATGTGACATTAGTACTCAATCCCGCATACACAAATGGAACTGCAAATACGATTTCTGAAGATGGCCAAACTATCCCGCTTGCAAAAGGTGGTTCAAAAGATGGCTTTGATATCCCACTAAAGACAGATGCCGATGGTTTTGTTTTTTACACTTTGACAAATCAAGACACTAAAGGTGATAAGAATATACCTAACGATGGATCAACTGTTCCTGACTACCAATCTGCTTTTGTATACACACAAGTGCAACTTTGGGTGGGAAATTTCACCTCGCGGGAAGAAAGAGATCCTGTTCGAAAAACTCAAGATCAAGACATTCTTGAAATCCACTTTACAGAGGGCGTCAAAGCTGAAAAGTCAGGTGTAGCAAAACCGACTCCGACAGTTACGAAGGAGCCCGTAGTGATAAAAACTCCTTCAATCAGATTGATCTCACCCGTCTATAATGACAAAAACAGCGTCGATTCAACAATCGATATTGTGAAATTTTTTACAGAGAAAAGTAAATCTTTCTACACTTATGTTGAAGCTGGAACAAAAATATCACTGACTTATCAGGTTACTTTAGACGGAACTACTGTTGCTGCAAAGCAATTAATTAAATTACAAGTTAACTCCTCTTACAGTGAGTCAAACGCGAGTTGGAAGACATCAACTGGTGTGACTGTTAAAGGGCAAAAAGGCGCAGATCCTGGGCTAGAACTTTCTGGTACGACTGATGAGTCAGGCAAAGTTACCTTTGTTATTGAAAATATAGATGTAGATAAATTAGAGGATTTCCCATCCTCTCCAATTCAGTCTCGAGATAAAATCACACCAGGAAGACTTTTCGGAACCTTTAAACCGATATTCCCTGATAAAGGTGATAGCGAAGCAGATGTTGATTTGGTAACTTTTGATATAACTAAGTCGGCGACTGCAACACCTGCTCCGACACCGTCGGCAACACCAACACCGACACCGTCGGCAACACCAACACCGACACCGTCGGCTACGCCAACACCAACACCAACGCCCACCGTTACAACGGCGGCTCCAGTAGCTCAGATAATTGCAGCAGTTGCAACTTCGCTGAAGGTAGGAAAGTCATTAACGCTTCCAGCTAAAAGCACTGCAGGAATTTCAGTCAAGTGGGTCTCTACTACAAAGACAATCTGTACTGTCTCTGGCAGCAAAGTAACTGCGAAGAAAAAGGGTTCTTGTTCAGTAACTGGCACAAATGCTGGCGATGCTAAGAACACCGCCCTTTCAGTAACAAAGAAAATCACGGTAAAATAATTAAATAGAAACTGCCCGCCTTTACTCACTTAAGAGTTAAGGCGGGCAGTTCTTTTTTGTAGCCCCGAAGGGATTCGAACCCTCGTAGCTGGCTTGAGAAGCCAGAGTCCTAGGCCGCTAGACGACGGGGCCCTAGTACATATTTTAAATCTTTTAATCACGTTCGCTGGGGTACCAGGACTCGAACCTAGACTTACTGAACCAGAATCAGCAGGGCTGCCAATTACCCCATACCCCATTTCGGCTTTCGCCCAAATGCGTTGACCGGCGTGGTCAACGAGGGTTAAGAATACCTTAGGAATTACCGCCTATAAAACCTTTAAAACTAAAGGGAAAGCGCCAATTTGATGCGTTCTAAACTGACTTCCTGCCCGAGTAGCTCCATAGATTCAAAGAGTGGTGGCGAGATATTGCTACCAGTTGTGGCAATACGCACGGCGCTAAAAGCGATACGAGGTTTTAGCCCGAGCTCTTCAATGAGTGAAGAACGAAGTGCTGCCTCAATCGAATCGTGAGTCCAAGTAGTTAGCTTTGATAATTCAGTTGAACTACGTGACAGAACTGCTTTGGCAGCCTCGTCATTTACTTTGCTTATGCAATCTTCGGCAACTGCGAAGTTCTTAACGAATAAGAAGTTAAGCATTGCTGGCACTTCAGCCAAAGTAACGATGCGCTCTTGAATAATTGGTAGCGCAGCTTTAACAACTGCGATCTCGGCATCAGTTCCAGAAATAATTGCCTCTTTAGTGAGAAATGGCAGCGACCAATTTAGGAATTCATCAGGAGATAGTGCACGGATCTTGTCGCCATTGATAGCCTCTAGCTTCTTCATATCAAATCGAGCAGGCGATGAGTGGACCTTATCGACGGTGAAGAGTTCAGTTAACTCTTTCATTGTTACATTTTCACGGTCATCCCCTGGTGACCAACCAAGGAGTGCTAAGTAATTACAAATAGCTTCAGGCAAGAAACCGCGCTCGCGATACCAAGCAATTGAAACTTCACCGTTTCGCTTTGAAAGTTTGGCATTGTCTTGACCCATCACAAATGGCAAGTGCGCAAATGTTGGGTAGTCCTCTGGTTCAACGCCCATTGCTTGATAAACCCGAATCTGGCGCGGGGTCGAAGAAAGTAAATCTTCGCCACGTAGCACATGGGTTACTTTCATCATGATGTCATCAACTGCAACTGCCAAGGTGTAAAGAGGCGAACCATCGCCACGAACCAGCACGAAATCCGGAACAACTTTATGATCGAAAGTTACATCGCCACGAATCTCATCAGTAAAAGTAGTGCTGCCATCAGGCATGCGCATGCGAACAACAGCTTCGCGGCCCTGCGTCTTGTAGTCAGTGATTTGAGCATTTGTTAAGTCGCGACATTGACCGTCATAGCCTGGTGCAACATTTGCAGCACGTTGTGCCTCACGACGAGCTTCTAATTCAACAGGTGTGCAGTAACAGTAATAGGCATCTTTTTGATCAAGAAACTTTTGGGCCCACTGCGCATAAATATCTAAACGTTGTGATTGCAAGTAAGGACCATTTGGGCCACCGACTTCTGGGCCCTCATCCCAATCAAGTCCGAGCCATTTGAGCGTATCGATGGCAGCTTGAATGTATTCATCAGTAACGCGAGTGGTATCAGTATCTTCGATGCGGAAAATAAAAGTGCCGCCGGTATGACGGGCATAAGCCCAATCAAATAGTGCGGTGCGAATATTTCCCACATGGAGATCGCCGGTTGGTGATGGCGCAAATCGAACGCGAACTTCTTTACCCACGGGCACTCACCTTATTTGTTAATTCACCTAAACCATCGATTGCGATAGTAATAGTTGATTTCTCTGGCATTGGACCAATACCAGCTGGCGTTCCAGTAATAATTACATCACCCGGAAGCAGTGTCATCACCTTTGAAACGAATTCTACAATCGCCGGCACATCAAACATCATTTGGCTTAACTTGCCATCTTGTTTAATTTCATCATTTAGCGTGGCCGTAATTCGCTGAGTGCCAGGAATGAAATCAGTATCTATCCAAGGGCCAAGTGGGCAGAAAGTATCGAAACTTTTAGCACGAGACCACTGGCCGTCTTTCTTCTGTAAATCACGAGCGGTTACATCATTGGCAATCGTGTAACCAAAGATCACATCGTTAACGCGCTCTTTTGGAACATCTTTACAAATACGGCCAATCACGATTGCCAGTTCTGCTTCGTGATCAACTTGGCCAGCCATGCTCGGCCAAACGATGGTGTCATTTGGGCCAATTACCGAAGTATTCGGTTTAATAAAAATAATTGGTTCATCAGGTACTACACCTCCCATTTCAGCTGCATGATCGGCATAGTTCTTGCCGATACAGACAACTTTGCTGCGTGGAATAACGGGGGCAAGTAAACGCACTTTGCTTAGCTCGGTAGTAGCTCCAGTCTTGGTTACCCCGTGATAAATCGGATCTCCAGAAATAACACTGATGGCGTTGTCATCTTCGAGCAACCCATATAGCGGATCGGTTCCGAGCCCAGTATCTGGGCCTGGGCTAAATCGAATTATGCGCATTAAGCAATCTTATCGGGCACTGCCCCATCATTAGCAAAGAAGATCGCAGCCATTGGCGCAAACTCAGTAATTACCGCAGTTTTCGCACTTCGCTCACCAGTAAAGACCACGGCTTCGATGCCACTAATTTGTGACGCTATCGCAACGGCAAACACTGCTTCGACTGCATCTAGTACTAGTGATGGTGAAACTACTGGCACTGCCACATAGGTGCGACCTGTGTTATCACGTAGAGCGGCAGCTTGTTTTGTGCCACTGCGCTTTAACGTGGCTTGGGCCAAAGTGACTAACTTTTGATCCTCTGGATTATTCAGCATTAGAAACTGGCTCCGCTAACTTTTCGATAAGAACGCTACTTATTCTACGACGTCGCCCGATTGGACGCTCTGACGTAATCGACCAGCCACCCAAATCTACGGTGCTGCCAGTAATTGGCACGCGACCAAGTTTCTGTGCCATTAATCCGCCGATAGTGTCCACATCTTCGAAGTCTTGAGCTTCAATTTCAATTTCTAGCTCTTCGGCTAAATCTTCAATATGAAGTGCAGCCTTTGCGCGAGCTCTAGTTTTTTCATCATTTAGCCAAGTAAACGATTCAACGCCATCATCAAATTCATCAGCAATTTCGCCAACAATTTCTTCAATAATGTCTTCAATTGTAATTAGGCCTGCGGTGCCACCGTATTCATCAACCACGATTGCCAAGTGAATCTGATCGCGCTGCATTTCCTTCAATAGCTCGGCTGCAATCTTTATTTCAGGAACAAAGGTGGCTGGGCGCAAATGCTGCTCTACTCGCTCAGTTGTCTCGGCTTCATGGTGATCAAGTGCGCGACGGGCTAAGTCTTTTACATAGGTAATGCCAATAATGTTGTCGATGTTTTCACCTACGACTGGAATTCGAGAAAAACCAGATCGAAGTGCCAGTGAAAGGCCTTGGCGCAGCGTCTTATCTTTTTCTACCCAAACCATGTCAGTGCGTGGCACCATAAGTTCACGCACCAAAGTATCGCCCAGCTCAAAAACTGAGTGAATCATTTCGTGCTCGTCAGACTCAACTAGACCGCGTTCGTGAGCTTGATCCACTAAGTCGCGAAGCTCGGCTTCATTTGCAAATGGCCCACTTCTAAAACCTTTTCCAGGTGTCATGGCATTACCAATTGCGATAAGTAATTTGGTAACTGGTGCCAGAATAAATGCCAAGAAATAAGCAACGGTTGCGCCAGCTAGAGCCCAGTTATTGGGTTTTTGCTTGCCGAGTGTGCGAGGCCCAACGCCAACCATTACATATGAAACAACCACCATGATTGCAACCGTTAGCGCCATTGCCTGGGCCGATGAATATTCGCGTAGCAAGATAACAGCTAATAGAACGGTTGCCGTTAATTCACAAGTCTTTCGAACTAAGAGCACCACGTTTAAATATCTGGCTTGGTCAAAGAAAACTTTCTTTAAGATCGCACCACCGCGTTTACTCTCTAGCTTTTCAATTACAACCCGAGAGATTGACGCCAGTGCTGATTCGGTGCCAGCTAAGAAGCCAGCAAAAGCCAAAAGTAGAATAATGGAAATTATGGGCAGGGGGTTCATTTACTTTCAGCACTCCATTGTTTTACTAGGGATTCTTGCAGCTCGAACATTACTGTCTCTTCAACTACTTCAGCATGGTCATATCCCAGGATATGCAATAAGCCGTGGGTAGCCAAAATAAACATTTCATGTTCCGGTGAGTGGCCAGCTAAATTTGCTTGCGCTGTTGCAAAATCTGGCGAAATAACAATATCGCCCAAAGTTACAACTTCACCTTCAGTTTCAGGCAAATCCATGGGAAATGAGAGCACATCAGTAGAACCAGGTTCATCCATCCACTTAATGTGTAATTCAGTCATTTCGGCATCATCGACAAAAGTCACGTTCAAATCACAATCTGGATGCAAATCTAATTTAGACATCGCAAAAGCCAAGAGCGATTGAATTTGATCACCAGGTGCAAGAGCCCCTGATTTATTAGTTATTTCAATGGTCATGGATTGCGAATCGAGCGCGGGGTTTGGCGCGCTTCATTGAACTTGTCGTAGGCCTTAACAATGTCGCCAATTAAGCGGTGGCGAACCACATCTTCGGCAGTTAGCTCTTGGAAAGAGATGTCATCGATATCTTGCAGAATGTCACGAATAATTGCGAGCCCTGATTTGGCGCCATTAGGTAAATCAATCTGAGTCACATCGCCAGTGATCACCATCTTGGAACCAAAACCTAGACGAGTTAAGAACATCTTCATCTGCTCAGGCGTGGTGTTCTGGGCTTCATCTAAAATGATAAAGGCGTCATTAAGCGTGCGACCACGCATAAATGCAAGTGGTGCGACTTCGATAACCCCAGATTGCATTAATCGTGGAATTGAATCGATATCGATCATGTCGTGCAGCGCATCAAATAATGGTCGTAAATATGGATCAATTTTCTCCGAAAGTGAACCAGGCAAGAAACCTAAATGTTCACCAGCTTCAACGGCTGGACGCGTTAGGACAATGCGATTAACTTTCTTAGCTTGCAGTGCAGCCACAGCTTTAGCCATTGCTAAGTAAGTTTTACCAGTACCGGCCGGGCCGATTCCGAAAGTAATTGTGTTCTCATCAATCGCATCGACGTAACGCTTTTGATTAGCAGTCTTTGGTCTGATAGTTCGACCACGGTTAGAAACAATATTTAGTGATAAAACTTCGCCCGGATTATCTTGCGGGGTCTGCGCCAACATGCCAATGGATCGAATCACGGAATCAACATTTACGGTTTGCCCGGAACGGATTACCACCATCAGTTCGGTGAAAAGCTTCTCTAATTGTTGGCAATCAATATGCGGACCGCGCAAAGTAATCTCATTGCCGCGCACTGTGATATTTACTGATGGGAACGCCGCTTCAACTGCCAACATATTTGCATCATTCGCTCCGACCAAGGCAACCATTGGAATTGCGGGCGGAATCGTAATTAAGGTTCTCTCCATGTGTGGCATAAGGCTATCTTTAACCGGGCGGCCAAGCCAGACCACGCCCACCCAAAAGATGTAAGTGAGCGTGAAAAACGCTTTGGCCAGCATCAGCGCCGGTGTTAAAAACGGTGCGATAACCAGTTAAACCTTCAGCTTCTGCCAATTGACCTGCAGCTGCAAAAACCGCACTTAGCGCCGCTGGTGATTTCTCGGCTAACTCAGCAGCATTTTCAACATGCAATTTCGGAACAATCAGGAAGTGAACTGGCGCTTGCGGATTGATGTCAGCAAAAGCTATGACTTGCTCATCTTGAAACTTTAGCTCAGCCGGAATTTCACCAGCGATGATTTTGCAGAATAGGCAGCTCATAGTTAATTAGTTTAGAAGACTTTCAGCAAAGAGTTAACGGCGCTAAGGGCAGCTAGCCCAGCGTGTGCTGAGCGCAAAATAGGTCTGCCTAGGCCAGCAACATGAGCACCAGCTGCTGCAAAAGCAGCAAGTTCTTCCTCAGTTATGCCGCCTTCAGGACCGATCACAACAACAACGTTTTTCGCTTTTGTTTGCGGGGTAATAATTTCGCTTAACTTAACTTGAGCACTTTCATGAAACACGAGTGCTAAATCAGCGCTTTTAATTAATTCAATAACGCCTTTCTCTTTTACAGTTTCATGTAGCTGCGGAATAAATAGGCGCCGAGATTGCTTACTTGCTTCGCGAGCAGTTGTGGCAAATTTACTAATTACCTCGGTACGACTAATCGAGCGATTTGCAAGCCAAGGCACAATGACATCTGCGCCAGCTTCAGTTAGTAACTCAACTGCCTCTTTTGCGCGATCACTCTTTGGCAGCGCTTGCACAACGGTAAACTGAATTTCCAAGGGCTCTTGGCGACCTACTTCTAATACTGTTGTTTCAAGTGATCGCTTAGTGACTTCAGTTACCTGAACATTTGCCCAACCACCAACGCCGTCGGAAACTCGGAATATCTCGCCTACTTCAATACGCAGTACTTTAATTGCGTGGTTGGCATCTTCGGAATTAAATGAATAGCTTGCCCCAACTTGGGTTGGCAGATCTGGCACAAAAAATAGAGTTAACATTTAACGACCGAAAGCGCCGCGAAGTTTATGGAAGAAACTTTGGTCGTGATCCTTTATCTCAACTTCGCCAGCTTTTTCACCGCGAGATTCGGCAAACTTTCGCAATAACTCTTCTTCAGCCTTATTTAACTTAGTCGGGGTCTTTACTTCAACATGAACAATCAGGTCGCCACGGGTGCCACGGCGCAGATGGGTCATGCCCTTGCCCTTAACCGTAATAGTGGCGCCACTTTGAGTGCCAGCTTTAACTTCTACCTCGATTGGGCCATCTAGCGTTTCAACCTTTACTTTTGTTCCTAGCGTTGCCGCAGCCATTGAAACGGCTAGTGCCAAGTGCAAATTATCGCCTTCGCGCATCAATGTTTCATGGGCAGTTTCGACGATTTCCACATATAAATCACCAGCCGGGCCACCGCCCGCCCCAACTTCACCACGGCCAGACATCTGAATTCGGTTTCCAGTTTCAACACCAGCTGGAACTTTAATATCGATTGTTTGGCGAGCACGCACTCGACCATCGCCAGAACATTCGCGGCATGGGTTTGGAATTGTTGACCCGTATCCCCCGCAATTATTACAAGGACGAGATGTCATTACTTGGCCGATAAAGGATCTAGTTACTTGTTGGGTTTCACCACGACCCTTACAGATCGGACATGTCTGCGGTGTTGAGTTATCAGCACATCCACTACCTGTGCACTTAGAACAAACAACAGCGCTTTCCAAAGTAATGGTTCGCTCAGTTCCGAAACACGCTTCATTCAAATCTACGTCTATGCGAATCAGCGCATCTTGGCCAGCTCGCATGCGTGGTCGTGGACCACGATTTGCTGTGCCACCACCGAAGAAAGCATCCATGATGTCGCTAAAGCCACCGGTATTACCGAAACCCCCAAAGCCACCCATGTTGCTTCCGCCCATGTCATATTGCTGACGCTTTTGTGGATCACTCAACGTGTCATAGGCCGCAGTAACTTCTTTAAATTTTTCTTGAGTTGCTGGATCTGGATTTACATCGGGATGTAATTCACGAGCAAGTTTGCGATAAGCCTTCTTTATTTCATCGCCAGAGGCATCGCGTGACACACCCAACGCTTGATAATGATCTGCCACTTATGCACCTTCTGTTAAATATCGACTGATGTAACGAGCTACTGCGCCAACGGTTGCCATCGAACTGGCGTAATCCATTCGGGTTGGCCCCAAGATGCCAAGTGCGCCAAGAGGAGAATTATCTATGCCGTAGCCAACAGTTACCAAACTGGTTTGCTGCAGATTTGCCACTTGCTGTTCATGTCCGATGCGCACTTTTACACTCTCATTGGCATCGCCAAGTAGGCGTAATAGAACCACTTGCTCTTCAAGTGCCTCTAAAACAGGGTGGATCTGAGTTGAGAAATCCTCACTAAAGCGAGCTAAATTCGAGGTTCCAGCTAACACAATCTTTTCTTCTGGACGCTCCATCGACATTTCCAAAAGAGCTGAAATCAATAGCGCCACATCTTTACGTTCGTGTGCAGAATAAATATCCATAATGCCAGTAATGCGATCTGCCACCTCGGGCAAACGATAACCAGCTAGTGCGTTATTGATCTGATTGCGTAAGCTAGCAATGAAAATATCATTAACGTCACTGCTCAATTCAATTACTCGCTGCTCAACTCGACCAGAGTCGGTAATCAAAATCATCATCATGCGAGAAGTGGTAAGTGAAACAAGTTCAACGTGGCGCACCTTAGATTTAATCATTGATGGGTATTGCACAACTGCTACCTGCTTTGTCACATCAGCCAAAAGGCGAACCGTGCGCATCACTACATCATCTAGATCAAGAGCACCTTCAAGAAACGTTTCAATCGCGCGACGTTCTGCGGCTGAAAGTGGCTTTACAGTTTCGATGCGATCGACAAATAAACGATAACCAGAATCAGTTGGAATGCGACCAGCACTGGTATGAGGTTGGGCGATTAAGCCCTCTTCTTCAAGTACTGCCATCTCGTTGCGAATTGTTGCTGGCGAAATACCTAATCCATGACGATCAGCAATAGCCTTTGAGCCAACTGGTTCTTGCGTTGCGACATATTCATCGACAATTGCTCGCAGAATTTCGAGTCGGCGGTTAGACATCAGGGGCAGTTTCTACCTAGTTAATTGCGAGGGTGATCGAAATCAAAGTTAGCAAGAAGAATGCTGGAAAAGCAGTCTTCGCTTTATCTGCGCGGAAGTGGAAAAAGATTGCACCAGCCATGATGCACCAAAGTGAAATAAGTGCTGGATACGCAAATGCTGACCACTTAAGCGCTAGAACTAAGCCAAGTGCTGCAGCTGCCTCAAATACGCCAGTAACGCGAGCAAGCCAATCTGGCACATTCACATCGCGAGTTCCGCTTAGACCCTTCTCGTTACCGCTGGCTTTAGAGAGGCCAGAGATAAGGAAAATCAGGGCTAAGAACGAGAGCAGGACGACTTTTGTGGTTTCCATAGTGGGTAAAAGGTACTACATAACGATTTCGCGCACGATTTGATCAGCGATCAACCGACCCGTTGGCGTTAATTTGATGCGATCACTCGAGGTATCTAGATATCCCTGTTCACGATAACTAGCCAATCGCTCAAGTTCTTGCGGCTTTAGCGCTTCAAAACTCAAACCTTCGCGCATTCGAATTGCAAGCATGATCTCTTCATCACGCAACTGGGATGCATTCATGGTTTCGCGATCTTGTACTGGTGATTCACCATTAAATAACTTTGTCTTATAAGCAGTTGGATGTTTAACATTCCACCAACGTTCGCCATTTAGGTGCGAATGAGCCCCTGGCCCCAACCCCCACCAATTAGCACTCTTCCAGTACGCAATATTGTGTAAACACTCTTTGCCGGGCTTTGACCAATTACTTAACTCATACCAACTCAAGCCAGCCTCTTCGCATAACTGATCGACTAACAAATACATATCGGCCATCAAGTCATCATCAGGCATGGTTAGATCACCACGCTTAATTTGGGCCGCGAGCTTTGTGCCAGTTTCCACAATCAACGCATACGCACTTATGTGGTCAATATCTAAGGCAAGTGCCGCTTGAACTGTTTCGCGCCAATCATCTAGTGACTCACCCGGTGTTCCATAAATCAAATCAACGCTAATTGAGTTAAAGCCTGCAGTTCGAGCCATGCTCACAGCTTTTTCCACATTGTCAGGATTATGCGTGCGATCAAGAGCTGCCAATACATGCGGCTTAGCCGACTGCATGCCGAATGAGATTCGATTAAAACCAACTTCTAAATACTCGGCTAATTTTTCAGACGTGACCGAATCAGGGTTTGCCTCTAACGTAATTTCAGCATCTGGTGCTAAATCAAAGCGATTGCGAATAGCAGCGATAACTCGACCTAAGTCAGCAGGTGGCAAAAGTGATGGCGTTCCCCCACCAAAGAAGATGGTCGGAACTGACGAAGTCGGAGCGCTCTCAAGTTCACGTAAAACGGCATCGATATAGTCATTCGAAACGATCTCTAGCGTGGCACCATCTTGTAGCTCGGAGGGCGTATACGTATTGAAATCACAGTACCCACAGCGCTTTACGCAGTACGGGATATGAACGTAAAACGAGAGCGACATGTATGTATTGTATGCGAGGTTTTGTGAAGACAATAATTGTGCTGAATTTAGTTTTCAACCAAGAGCGAAATGGACTTTGCAATCATTTTAACGGCATCATCCCAAGGTAGGCCGAAATGCTGCTCAAATGATTTCTCAAAAGTCATTCCCTTAGATATATCAGTAAAAATCTGGATATTTATTGCTGGGCCCTTAATAGCTGTAAAAACTTCTGAAACCAGCATGCCCAAATCATAAAGATGCCAACTTTCTCTTCCATCTTCTCGCCACGCTGAAGTATCAGGAGGTTTAATGAAATTTTCGATCCACTTTTCTGTGTATTTCTTATCTTTATTAGTCAAAAGTTCGTTGGCTTCATTCTTTCTTTCCTCTGAATATTTGGCAAATGAATTTGCATAAATGATCGCAAGTTGTGAAAAATTTGCCCCGCCTTCGACAAACCACCATGGAGCAAATGCCTTGATGCAGCACATTGCTTGATTTTGATTACCGGTGCCAAAGAAACTACTTATTTGCAGAACATGGGTATATTCGTGCGCTTCTAAAGTGCCAGACGTGTGATTTTTATCAGGGTTACTGGTCATAACCGCAGAGAGAATTATACCGTTACCTAAACCGTTAATGGTTCCACTTGCACCCCAGCAATATTCAATTTTCTGGCAACCATTCTTAGCTTCTTGGCCATTTGCATTTGCATACACTTCTGCATACTTCTTTTGCGCCCAATCTATATCGGCATATGAGTAGTAAATTGCAAATACCTTTTCTGGGCTTTTAAATTCCGGATACAACCTTGACGCAGCGGAGATAGCACTCGCGGGATCCGGATTAGAAAGCTTTGTATTTGGCCCAATGATTAATTCAACAATTGGGCCTTTGGTGTTATTGCTTAATGCCTGGTCACTACTTTTCTTCCAAGCCCAATACGAAACGTCGTTGGGTCTATCGACAGCATCCTGAAAACTCTTGATTTCTTTCGGCTCGACTATCGTTGGCGGGGACGTTAGCTTCGTAATCTCTATCGTCTCGTAATCACCAGTTCCAACAACTTTTATGCGAACGCCCTCTATGACAAAAGAGTCACCAAGGACTGCTACATATTCGCCTAAGTACTTCCTGTCCCCCACGTTTACATTAAATTGATTTGATCGCTCGCCTTGAACCTTCTGCCAGACAGCCCAGGCCCAATCATCATTCCCAAGTGAGGTTCCGTCAGAATTGATTGGAGGTCGAACATTCTTATCTAAATCAACGATATAGGCCATAACAGAGTAGAAGCCAGGCGGAAATTCTCGGTCACCGAATTTAGTGTTACTCCACTTATCGATTCCATGTGATTCAACAACAATAGCTTTCGTTGGAGACAATCTTATGACCGCCATCTTGGTTTGACGATCTTCACGCTCTACGGGCGATAAGGAAATTGTTGCACTCTTTAGATTTGCCACATCGTCACAATAGATTTGATCGGCCGGCAACCAATCGAAGAGAAATTGCTCCCATGGATTTAGTGCCAGGCTTATCCCAGATTGGTTGGTTCCAATGCTTAGGGGCCAACCATTTCCTGGAGCGTGCATTGTAATATTAAAATCATGCATGGTCTCGTGTATGTAATAGGACCATTTAAGGGTTTCCATTCCCTCTAAATTACGCCCCCAACTGAAAAGGTTTAAATTAACATCCCCTTCTTTGGTTTTAAAGACTTGATTGCGGATAATGAAGTCGACAAAAGTTATCTCACCATCTGGGTAGAAAAAGTAGACAGTTGAAAACTTGCGTAGGTCAACAACTTTTGTTATCTCATCGATAAAAGGTTGTGCCTGATTTGCCATGCGACGACCGTGATCTGCGGCAAACGCATCAACTGTCTTTGCATCGCTCGGATAGGCTGCTCGCTCTTTCGGCATCCGCAGCCAATTATCTACTGTCGTGACATTAAATTTTGATTGTCCATTACTAAAGTATTCGTACCAGTCGGTCATCCACTTCTTGTCATACTCGAGTTGAGTTATCACCTCACTTCCACCAGGAAAATCGGGGAAATCAATGGGAACAATTAAGACCTCATTTGTTCCCTTCAAATTCATTCGATGCTTATTGCTGTTGACGAGTGGGAAGCCAACTAGTCCCGAGTTGCCATCTTTAACTGCTGAAGCACTATTTTGTAATCTGCAGACATCAATCGAGACTGGGCTTTGGGCATTTTCAAAAGTTGACTTAACCGTGTTTATCTTTATCCATTTAAGTTGTCCTCCGTTTACCCAACGACATTCAAGAATGCCCCCCGTAATGTCAAAAGTATCTCCTGAATTTGCGCAGGTTAAGTTCTCCAGAGGAGTTACTGCGTAGTTATTTGATTTTGATGATGAAACTTGGGAAGTCTTGTAGTAACGCCATTGAACGTTCTTCAGAAAATCAACAGTTGGTCCACCACCCCAAACACATTTCATGAACCCGTTATTGTCGGCGACCTTTGCGCCAATTTTTGTACAGGATGTTCCCGAAATAGGAAGTTGTATAACGGGCGTTGGTGAAGGAGTAGCCGTCGGCGTTGGTGAAGGAGTAGCTGTCGGTGTTGGTGAAGGAGTAGCCGTCGGTGTTGGTGAAGCAGTAGCCGTCGGTGTTGGTGACGGCGTAGCTGTCGGCGTTGGTGACGGCGTAGCCGTCGGGGTTGGTGAAGGAGTTGGAGTTGCCTTTTTGATCAAGACGCCTTTATCCCAGACTAACTTTTTGCCATTCTTAATACAGGTATAGGTCTTATTCTTGTAAATAGTTTTTTGCTTAAAGGTCTTACATGCACTTCCTGGCGCTATCTTCGTTGCAGAAAAAGCTGACAACGGGAAAAGGGAAATTACGAGTGCTAGAACTAGCCCCTTGTAAAGATTCCGATTTGAGCACATTTCAACAGTCTAAGCCCCATAAAATCCAAGTGGAAGGCACTCGCCGCCTTAAAGACTAATTTCCAGCCTTACGTGCGGCCTTGATCTTCTCGATATCGGCATCTGTGGCAAGAGCTGCAACGAATGCCTCTTGTGGAACTTCAACACGACCAACCATCTTCATGCGCTTCTTGCCCTCTTTTTGCTTTTCTAACAATTTACGTTTACGTGAGATATCGCCGCCGTAACATTTAGCCAAAACATCTTTACGCATTGCTCTGATTGATTCGCGAGCAATGATGCGGGAACCAATAGCTGCTTGAATTGGAACTTCGAACTGTTGGCGCGGGATTAGCTCGCGCAGTTTGCCAGTCATCATCACGCCGTAGGCATATGCCTTATCGCGGTGAACGATTGCGCTAAATGCATCAACTGCTTCGCCTTGTAGCAAAATATCAACTTTAACTAGGTTGCCTTCTTCATCGCCCTTTTCTTCGTAATCAAGGGATGCATAACCCTTGGTACGAGACTTCAATTGATCAAAGAAGTCGAAAACGATTTCGGCAAGTGGCAAGGTGTAGCGAATTTCAACGCGATCTTCTGAGATGTAATCCATGCCGAGTAATACTCCGCGACGATCTTGGCAGAGTTCCATGATTACGCCGATAAATTCAGATGGCGCCAAAATAGTTGATCTAACAATAGGTTCGAAAACAGCTGCGACTTTGCCATCTGGGAATTCAGATGGGTTAGTTACGCGAACTTCTTTTCCATCTTCCATCTTCACGTTATAAACCACGTTTGGCGCAGTTGAAATTAGATTTAACTTTGATTCACGTTCTAGGCGTTCGCGCACAATTTCCATATGAAGCAAGCCTAGGAATCCGCAACGGAAGCCAAAGCCAAGGGCAGCAGAACTTTCTGGTTCATATACAAGGGCTGCATCGTTAAGTTGTAACTTATCTAGCGCTTCGCGAAGTACTGGGAAATCTGCGCCATCTAGCGGGAATAGCCCAGAGAAAACCATTGGCTTGGGATCTTTATAGCCTGCCAAAGCGGTCTTTGTTGGATTGGTATAAGTCGTAACTGTGTCACCAACACGAGATTGACGAACATCTTTCACGCCGGTAATTAAATAACCTACTTCGCCAACGCCTAAACCCTTGCTAGGCATTGGTTCTGGCGAAATAACGCCAACTTCAAGCATTTCGTGGCGCACGCCAGTTGAGAACATCTGAATCTGATCGCGTGGTGAAAGGTGGCCATCGACAACGCGCACATAAGTAACTACGCCGCGATAGCTGTCATAAACCGAGTCAAAAATAAGTGCGCGAGCTGGAGCACTTGCATCACCTTGTGGTGCTGGGATTTGGGCGATGATTTGATCAAGAAGTTCGGCAACACCATCGCCAGTTTTTCCAGAGACTCGTAAGCAATCTTCTGGTTGGCAACCAATTAGGTTTGCGAGTTCTTTGGCGAACTTTTCAGGTTGGGCATTAGGTAGATCAATTTTATTTAGGACCGGAATAATGGTTAAGTTATTTTCCATCGCGAGATACAAGTTAGCGAGTGTTTGCGCTTCGATTCCTTGTGCGCAGTCAACGAGCAGAACAGCGCCTTCGCATGCCGCAAGGGAACGGGAGACTTCGTATGTAAAGTCAACGTGACCTGGGGTGTCGATCATGTTCAAGATGTATTCCTGGCCATCGATGCCGCTACGCCATGGCAAACGAACTGCTTGCGATTTAATCGTGATTCCGCGTTCGCGTTCAATATCCATGCGATCTAAATATTGCGCGCGCATATTGCGGGCTTCTACAACTTCGGTGATACCCAACATGCGATCGGCAAGAGTTGATTTACCGTGATCAATATGGGCAATGATGCAGAAGTTACGAATCTGCGCTGGATTAGTTGCGGCTGGTTGAGGTGCCTTGGCAAGTGAAATTGCAGGCATCGTTAAGCCTTAAAAGTAACTAGTTGCGAATTAACGAACGCCGGCTTTAACGGCAGCTTTTGCCATTGAAGACTTCTTGTTGGCAGCAGTGTTCTTGTGTAGAACACCCTTAGCAACGGCGAT
>CAMCXZ010000012.1 GCA_945883725.1 Bifidobacterium breve
ACAAACTCCCCTGCGGTAGAAGGAAGTGCGCTCTCTGTAAAAGTTTCAACCGACGGTGGTAAATCGCCAATCACATTCGCACTAACTGCAGGAGTTCTACCAGCCGGAGTATCTCTAAATAGAACTACTGGTGAAATATCTGGCACACCAAATGAGTTCGGAACTTTCCCTGTAACTATAACTGCGACAGATGGTGATGGAACTAAGGCCGCTTCGAGTTTTGTCATAACCGTGGCAAAGGCACAAGTGCTAACACCAACACCAACACCGACGCCAACGCCAACGCCAACGCCAACGCCAACGCCAACTATTTCACCAGTACCTACGCCAACTATTTCACCAGTACCTACGCCTTCACCTACACCAACAGTTTGTTCGACTACGAACACTGTCGGCTGTCTTCCACCATCTCCAACACCAACACCAACACCATCTCCAACACCAACACCATCTCCAACACCAACACCGAAACCAACACCATCTCCAACACCAACACCGAAACCAACAGTTTCGCCAACACCGAGACCATCAGTCACTCCAACACCTAGACCAACTGTTACTCCAACAGTGAAAGCAACTCCTAAACCAACACCGAAACCTTCAGTAAAACCAAAAATTGCAGCATCACCTAAAACGACAGTTTCTACAAACAAAACAAAAGTAGCTGTAACTGGTTTGAAGCCAGGTCAAAAAATCAAGGTGACAGTTAAAGTTAAGAACTAAGCAAAAGAGCCGTAAATAGCGGTTTTTAGCGGGTTTGGGCAGGCTGTAAAAAGCGGGTATCATTGCCACTTCGGTAAGCGCCCGTAGCTCAACGGATAGAGCATCTGACTACGGATCAGAAGGTTAGGGGTTCGAATCCCTTCGGGCGCACCATTTCAAGCGTAGTTTTTTCTTTTCTTTTTCTCTAAATCCTAAAACTTCGTTCTTTTGCTTTCATTTTGCTTTCAACCGTTCTCGATAGCTCTTGCGAATAGATCCCCGACTTTGCTTTGTCGGGGATAAGTTGGACAAAAAGGCAGCGGGGGTGTTCTCTTATGCTAAAAAAGCCTTAGTGCTGGACATTAAGCCTTGGAAGAGTAACAATTTCTTATGAGTAATTTAACCTGTCCTAAGTGCGGCGGCACAGACTCTTTTGTGAGCCAAAGAAATATTGTAAAAGGTCGCGGCGTGTACCAAAGTGGCAAAATGCGGGGCGTATGGGTGTGCAGGGTTTGTGATGAAATTATGACAGGGTCAAACATAGCAATTACGCCAGAGCAAGCAATGAAGAAAATTAGACTTTATCTTTTGTCAATAGCACTCATTACTGTTTCGATAGTTGCCTACTTAATTCTTTAAAGTCATTTTGCTTTCATTTTGCTTTCAACCGTACAGATAGAGCAAGAGATCACTAAGTACAAAGAGAACACTTTTACGCTTAAAACAAGCAAAAGAACGAAGAAGTAGAAACTTAGAGACACGCTTAGATAGGCGTAAGGCAAAACTACGGATCAGAAGGTTAGGGGTTCGAATCCCTTCGGGCGCACACAGCAACTGAACGGGAACTCGACTCAAAACCAACTATCAGGCACAACTGCCTGATGCTTTATCAGCAGGTCACTTCGTCTTATAACCCTTTGGGCAAACTGGCTTAACTGCTGTTACCTTCTTTGTCAGCTTTCCTTTGATGCAAGTTATCGAGATCAATTTTGAGGAAGATTCAGCTACCACTTTTATCTTTTTCACCAAAGTCTCGGCGGGAAGAAAGTATCTGTCTCCAATTTGCGAGAGCTCAATAATGCAGTCACCTTTAGATTTCAGATAAAGAATGTCTCTATCCACGATACAAACCTTGGGTGACTTCTCAATCGCAGTAACAGGCAACTTTGAAGATGATGAATAAATAATTCTCTCGATCTTGTCTGCGAGCGCTAATTGCGATGGAATTTGGGCCGTAATACTTTGAACTTTTTTATCAATTCTTACAGTAAAGGTCGATTCGATATCTTTACCCATTTTGTACCCGCCCGAAGCATTGATGCGGGGACAATTAAAGTATTGCGCCGCATAACTGCTGTGCGTAACTATGAATTCTTCTCCCGCGTAGACTGGAAAGGTAAATGGTTTGCTGACCAATTGTTGACCTTGTAGCGAAAAGTATTCGTTCAAATTCGCTGTTTTTTCAATGACTTGTTGGGGATTCCATTCGTCAAACGAAATCTCATAGTTCGGGTTGCTTGAATCAAACAATGGGACGCCATTTTGTGCCAAATTAACGCTTGTCAAAATGCGAATAAGACGACCAGATCTACTAGGGCCATACCCGTCATTAATGTAATCGGTGGATACTATTTCTATGTTCTGGCTAAGCCTGTAATAGGTATCCCACTGAGCACTTGGTTCTCCAACACACTCATATTCCTCGTTCACAATATAAGGATCAAATCGCGGACGAATATCTGAGAATTTCAAAGAAATGTCTAGATAGCCTTCCGAAAGGGTGCCTCCCGTTGTATTTTGCTGATTAAAAGTGGCTTCAACACTAAAATTATTATGATTTGCTTTTATGATCTTCTCAAAATTGGCATACGCATTTGCTTGAGATGAGAAGACCAGAATCCCAATTAGAATTCCAATCTCAATAATTCTCTTTTTGTTATTTCCCATAGACAAAGTTTATGCTTTTTATATTCATAGTCCATCGTTCTTGCTATCATTTAGTTACACAAGGACCACGGATAGAGCATCTGACCTAGTGATTGAGCGTAAGCGAAGTCGCTACGGGGTGTGTAGAAAGAGCAAGCAAAGCTTGCGTCTCTACACTCCCTACGGATCAGAAGGTTAGGGGTTCGAATCCCTTCGGGCGCACACAGCAACTGAACGGGAACTCGGCTCAAAACCATCTATCAGGCAGAACTGTTAAAACTCTTTGTCGGTTGAAAATCAGAAACCCTTCAGAATTCCCGCTATTTCTCCAGTCATTTCAGTTGAAGTTTCGAATGGAGTAGCAATTATTTGACCACCAAAATCTTGGAGAGTTCCAGTTGATTTGCAGACTAAATAAACAGGGGCATCTGTTGATGCAAGGAACCAGGCATATCCTCCAACGGATAGACTTAAAGAAGTCCAATCTACATAATCTGCTTTTCCTTCTCCCCATTGACGAGTGCCTAATTTGGAATCGTAATCTTCCTTGTCTTGGAAATAACATTGAACCATTGGCTTGGCCGATAAATCAAAGACCGTTGTTGACCAAAAACCACTCAAATTTGCACTTAAACTAAAATATCCGAGAGGTAGATTCTTAGGCGAGATAGTTGCCATTACAACGGTTTTTGCGTTACTCCATTCAGTAATAGATCCATCAACGACTATGTCTTTATAAGGAATAATTTTCCAATAGTTTTGCTGACTACTTGTTCCTGCAGATCCTGACCCTGGCGCACCAGTTGCACCCCTTGCGCCCTGAGCACCTGTATTTCCAGTTAAACCTTGCGGTCCTGTATCGCCTTTAACCCCTTGGATTCCAGGTATGCCCTGAATTCCTTGTGGACCTTGAAGTCCGTCTGCTCCATCTTCTCCCCAACCTGCTCCGAGGTCTAGGGCTTTTGTGCCAGTCGGACAACTTAATTTTCCAGGATAGGTGACTGCTTTTGTCTTTGAATTGAAGCAGAGCAGGTATCCACCATCGGGTGTATTGGTAGCAAGAATTGTTGTTGTAGCAAATGCTGAACTTCCGAAAACTATTGACCCAACAATGAATCCGATTGTAAATCTCGCTTTACCTAGCATCTGTGGCTCCTAGTAAGTAGGTAGTAATGGTATTGGCCTTCCTGAGTCAAGTAAATAGAAAATCTATTGGGAGAAGTGCAATTTTCGAGAGTGTTTAGCTCGAAAAACGCTGTAATCACTACTGGGTGTAACTGTTTGGCAGTTCATCATTTTTCTCAACCTGAGTTTTATCAGCAAAAACTGAATCAAAGATGATTGCACATATGACAAATATGGAGGCTATTAAAAATACAAATTTTGTACTCGTATGAGTTGCTAAAAGTCCATAAATTACTGATGAAATTCCTACGGCGATGTCATAAAGCCCGGTCATGAATCCAACAGCTGCCCCGCGTTCTTCGGTAGAAACTCGATTTCCGACTACTGAAGCTAAAGCAGGCCAGAGCACGCTATGAGCAATGCCTATAGCAATTACGCCGAGGACCCCTTGCCAAGTTGAAGTGGCGAAAGCAATCAGGACTAAACCCATGGATGATATAAATAGAACTGGCTTTACTGAACGCTGTAATCCAAAACGGGTTGCGATTGGCACAACTACAAATCGGCCCACCAGAACTGTTCCTGTAAAGAATGTTAGCGCCAAGACACCGTTGGCCTTATTGTCATTTAAATGTAGAACCAAGAATCCAATAACCGCTGAATAAGCCGTGGCTCCTAGACCAAATGTTGTGCCAGGAATAATGGATGCCTTAGGCATAAATGTTCGTTTCTTATTTCCAGTAACTCTTATTTCGGGATTGTTTGTACCTTTAAGTGCAGGGATACCCAATAAAGTTATTACGCCGGCTACTAAGCCACACATTGGTAGTGAGTTTATAAATCCACCCAACATCACGCCTAAAGTTGTGCCGCCCCAAACACCTGCACCAATCATGGCTAGCGAATGCGGGCGCTCTTTATCATTAGAAACATCCATAATCCAAGTAACAGCGGCAACTGAAGCTGCACCTTGAAAAAACCCCTGTACCAAACGAACTATAAATAACGCGATTGGGCCAAGAGGTAATATCAATAGAAAGCCGGCTAACGAAACACCAAGCAAACAAAAAATAACAGTTTGACGCCTGCCTTTAACATCAGTAGACCAACCACCAATAAATCGACCACCAAGAGCCGCAAATGGAAAAATACCTAGAATTAATCCTAGTACCAAGCCTTTGGTTTGTAGATCATTAACTAAATGAACAGGCAAAACTGGCAATATCGCGCCGGTGCCCATAAAGCCCATAGATTGAGCAAAAATTATCGGTAATGATTTTTCAGGCAAACTTGTTTTCATCGCTTATAAATCTACTCTTATATTTCGCTTATGGTGAAGAAATGAGCAAAGCGGTAGCATCGCACAGGGTTTAATTCACTATTTGGATGAAAGCGAGAGGGAAAGTGCGCGATTTAGCCGAACTACAGAAACTACATAGTTCTAAGTGGTTGCGCTACGCCTCTGATGTTTTGCCTATGCACGTAGCTGAAATGGATTTTGAAGTTGATCCTGGAGTGCGCGAAGTTCTTTCCGAGATGGTGGCTAAGTCTGATCTTGGTTATTTAGGCCCGATTCCGGAAGTTGCTGAAGCATTCGCGGGCTTTGCACGGCGCCACTGGGGTTGGATGCCAGATGTGACGCAAGTTCGCATGACTACCGATGTTGGTGTTGGTGTGGTCGAAGTAATTCGCGCACTAAGCAAGCCAGGGGATAAAGTAATTATTAATTCACCGGTCTATCACAGCTTCTACATGTGGCTAGATGAATTAAAACTGACAACTGTTGATGCACCGCTTATCCACGAAGGCGATGATTGGCGGCTTGATTTGGCTGCGATTGAAGCTCAGTTCGCAGCGGGTGCGCGCTTTATCTTGCTTTCTAGCCCGCATAACCCAGTTGGTCGAATTCATACTCTTGCAGAATTAACTGCAATTGCCGAGCTTTCAAATAAACACAACGCCTATGTAATTAGCGATGAAATTCACGCACCCCTTACCTACGCAGGTCAGAAATTCATTCCATATCTTTCAATTCCAGCAGCACAACGTCTTGGAGTTACGGTTACTTCATCTAGTAAAGCATTTAACTTTGCTGGCTTAAAGGCCGCAATCATCGTGACCCAAAACCAAGAGATGTTTGAAGAGTTAAGTGTGATGCCCGAAGCAAACCATTGGCGGGCTTCATTATTAGGTGGCTTTGCGATGGCCAAGGCTTTTTCCGATGGTGATAAATGGCTAACTGAGACAATGACCCAGCTTGATCACAATCGTAAATTAGTGAAAGAACTGCTAGCCAAGTATTTACCAGACGCGAAATATGTAATTCCACAAAATAGCTACTTAGCCTGGATTGATATCTCTTGTCTAGAACTTGGCGATAACGCATCTGAGCTCTTAATTGAAAACCAAAAGGTTGCCTTCAACCCAGGCACTGAATTCGGCGACCAATATGGCGCTTATATCCGCCTTAATTTTGCTACCTCACCCGAGATCATTGAAGAGGGCATTAAGCGCTTAGCTTCCTAACTGCGCTGGATACACTTCACCTATGATCACAATTCCAGAGACTGACCTTGCAGTTCATCCACTTTGTTTAGGAACAAATGTTTTTGGTTGGAGCGCGGACGAAACTGAATCACACCAAGTACTCGATGCTTATGCAGCACATGGTGGAAATTTTCTTGATACTGCCGATGTCTATTCACAATGGAAACCAGGTAACCAAGGTGGCGAGTCAGAGACGATCATTGGTAACTGGTTGAATAAGTGCGATCGCAGCAAAATTGTCGTGGCAACTAAAGTTTCAATGTTAAACACCCGACCAGGGCTATCTGCTAAAAACATTCTGGCAGCCTGCGATGACTCTTTACGCCGACTACAAACCGATTACATTGATATCTATTACTCGCACCGCGATGAAGCCGATACTCCGATGGAGGAAACCCTGGGTGCGTACGCAGAGTTAGTTGCAGCTGGCAAAGTGCGTTATATAGCAGCTTCACAGCACACCGGTGCTCGCTTACAACAAGCACTTGATATTTCAGCTACTAACGGCTTTCCTGCCTACATTGCACTTCAAGATCAATACAACTTGATCTATCGCCAACCTTTTGAGTCTGAGCAACAACCAGTACTTGCTAATAACAATTTAAGTGCAATACCTTTCTATGGTTTAGCACGCGGATTCTTATCTGGAAAATATCACCCCGGCGTTAAAGTTGAATCTGTTCGCGCTGAAGGAGTAGCTGAGTTCTACAACGATAAGAACTGGACTGTTCTAGATAAAGTGCGCGAAATTGCCCAAGAGCACAATGTGCCAGTAGCGGCAGTTTCTCTCGCGTGGATACGTTCAAATCCGCAGGTCAGCACACCAATCGCAAGTGCGCGCACAGTCGAACAACTCGAAGAGATTGTCCAGATTGTCGAGCTAAGCGACGCCGAGCTTGCGAGCCTGAATTTCCTTTCGGCCTAACTACTAATAGAGTTTGGCAACGTGAAATTTATAAATAAGCCAAATCACGATCTCACCTATGACGATGTATTCATGGTGCCAAGCTCTTCCGAAATTTCTAGTCGCATGGAAGTTGATTTAGCTTCTAATGATGGATCCGGAACCACAATTCCAATTGTTGTCGCGAACATGACCGCAATTTCAGGTCGTCGCATGGCCGAGACAATTGCACGCCGTGGTGGCATTGCTGTTATTCCGCAAGATATTCCGCTTGAGATCGTTAAAGATGTTATTTCTTGGGTTAAATCTCGTCACACCTTCTTTGATACGCCAATCACGCTAAGTCCAAATGAAACAGTGGCCGATGCTGTTGGGTTACTACATAAGCGTGCTCATGGTGCAATTGTTATTGTTGAAGAAAACAAGCCTGTTGGCATCGTTACTGAAGAAGATTGCGCTGGCGTCGATCGCTTTACGCAGCTGCACTCAGTTATGAGCAAGGATTTAATGACTTTGCCAGATACCGCAGATGCCCATGCTGCCTTTGATTTCCTTCATCATCACCGCCGCAAGCTGGCACCAGTGGTTTCAGCCAACGGCGAACTAGTTGGTATTTTGACTCGTATCAGCGCACTTCGCGCAACACTTTATTCACCGGCACTTGATGCCAAGAATTATTTGCGGATCGCAGCAGCAGTTGGAATCAATGGCGATGTAGCTGCGAAAGCTAAGTATTTAATCGATGCTGGCGTTGATGTATTAGTTGTTGATACCGCACACGGACATCAACGCAAAATGATGGAAGCGTTAAAAGCAATCAAAGCACTTAATTCAAGTGTGCCAATTGTTGCTGGCAACGTTGTTACTGCCGATGGTGTCAGAGATTTGATTGCAGCAGGCGCCGACATAATTAAAGTTGGCGTTGGCCCAGGTGCTATGTGCACAACACGTATGCAAACTGGTGTCGGTCGCCCACAATTTTCTGCCGTACTTGAATGTGCAGCTGAGGCAAAGAAACTTGGTAAATCAGTTTGGGCCGATGGCGGAGTTCGTCATCCACGCGATGTTGCACTTGCTCTCGCAGCCGGCGCGTCAAATGTAATGATTGGTTCTTGGTTTGCCGGAACTTATGAATCCCCTGGCGACTTACAAACCGATGCAAATGGAAAACTTTTCAAAGAATCATTTGGAATGGCATCAGCGCGCGCAGTAGCTGCACGCACATCACAAGAAGACGCTTTTGATCGCGCACGTAAAGCGTTATTCGAAGAAGGAATTTCAACTTCGCGCATGTATTTAAATCCTGCACGCCCTGGTGTTGAAGATTTACTCGATGAAATAATCGCTGGCCTTCGTTCATCATGCACATACGCAGGCGCTAAATCACTAGAAGAGTTTGCAGATCGCGCAACGATTGGAATTCAATCAACTGCCGGATTTGCTGAAGGCCGCCCACTTCACTCTTCTTGGAGTTAATTCTCATCCTTATAGGGTGATTTCATAAGGTGATCTAGGGTCATAAAGCCTGTTTCGGTCATCCTAATTACTTGGCGCTACCTACGCTTAACACCTCGGGGCTTTCCCGGTTTTTAATGCGCATAAAAGAGCAAGGTGACCACGAAAATCATGGTGAATTAATGCGCAAATTCTTACTTCTAATTTTGCTATTTCTTAATCTTTCAGTCTTGCCTAGTTGGTCTGCTGATAGCGTGATCATTGATCGAATATCAGCGTCTGAGGCTGAAGACTTAGATATCGAGATACCAAATGATGTTCCACCTGGATTTCACGCAGTTGAAATTGAAGTTTATGATGAGAGCGGGACGCTTAGCAGACAAGAGATTGTTTTTTGTAAGAATCTTTCTGGCGAAGTTCGTTGGGATAACGAGTGTCCTGACGTGACTGCGCTTATGGAGTATGAAGAGCTAATAAAGATTAAAGAGCGACAAGAGCTGCCTGCTTATAGCCCAGCACAAGAGCCAGAGAAATCTAAAGATTTAGCGGTTGCCGCATTTGCCGCCCTTGCTGCTCTAACTGTTGCTGGCTCTGCTAAAGAAAAGCAAAGTAGAGATAGCGAAGATCAACCTGAAGGTGAAGATAGAGAGCAAGAAGATCTTGCCTCCGTTGATTCTGGAAAACTGGCTTTGATTAAACGTGACCCCGGTCGAGGCGATCGCTCGAAGACTTGGCGGAATCCATTTACTAATGAGAGTGATCATCTCTTTGTTGCAGCAGCTTTTAAAGCTTCTGGCTATTCACCATTGTTAGCTCGCACCGTGGCTGATGGCAGCTATTTACGGGCTATTTTGGGCTCTTTTGCTGGATTCCTATATCCAATAGCTGTGATTTTGGGCCTGACTGCTCTTATTAACGTTGATGCTCAAGCGATGGCTCCAGCCCTTGGAATTATCTTGGCAATTGTGGTCATCGGAATTCTTGATGCTTTTGCTGGCTTTATCGCAGCGACTATTTTCTTCCTTGGTGTATTCATTACCGGCCACATGGGCACGCGTCATGAATTACTAACCGTGGCGGGCTTAATGGTTATTTTCTTCGCACCTGCCTTACTAGCAAGTGCAGTACGTCCATTGCGCAGATTAGTAAGCAATGGCGAAGAGGGCTGGGAACGTATCACTGACTACGCATTAGCAATTCTGCTAACTGGCTGGGCAGTTGAAAAGATGGTTAATGCGCTAAATGGCCTAGCTTCAGTGCAGCTTGCAATTACATACCAAGCAACGACGATTGCAATCTGGTCTGCGGTATTAGTTGGCCTGCGTATCGCACTAGAAGATGTGTCTACCTATCATTATCCAGTCCGACTACAAACTGTAACAGCTGAACTACAGGACCCTGATCAGTATCAGAAGATAGTTTCGCTGATGATCAAGACTTTCATTTTCATCATGCTGGCAGCACCATTTGTTGGCTTCACTATTCAGCTTTACCTAGGAACTGCGCTATTCCTTTTTCCAAGTATCGCCAATATGACATTTGCTAAGAAGCTACCTAAGTTCCCAAATATTCACTGGCTCATACCAAAGGGTGCATTCAAGATTGTGGCTATGGTATTTGTTGGATTTATATTCGCCAACTGGGTACAAGGCCAATTCAGCAACCCGCAAACATTCCTTAATTGGAGTTTTGTAATTCTTACTTTCCCAGGAATCTTTTTCGCGATTTTGGGCTGGATCGCAAAAGCGCCAGAGAAGAGTTGGCGCGAAAATAAGAACGGCCAGATCGCTTACCGAATTCTCGGTGTTGTGGTATTCCTATTGGTAGTTCAAATTGTGCGTGGGGTAGATCTAACCGCTTGGCTCTAAAGCCACTGATTTGTAAGGGCTTTACCTCATAAACAAAGCGTTTAAGCGCTTGGTTGTGAAGTATAAACCAACGCAAATCATCACTATGAAGTATGTGACGTTTACCAATAGGTGAATACCGAAGTCACCCGCCATGGCTTTAGTAACTAATTCAATACCTTGTCCCAGTGGCAACGCCTTGATTATTGCCTGTGCCCAACCTGGAAAAACAGTTAACGGATAGAAAGCGCCAGAGAACAAGAACATTGGCAATAGGAAAATCTCGAAAAAGTTCATCTGATGATGTGACTTCATGTAGGAGGTAATTGCCATACCAAATGAGGCGAAGCCGAAAGCCACAATTATTGCTGCCGGAACCGCTAAGAGTGCCCACCACGAAGTAACCAGACCTAAGCCAGCGAGCACCAGGGTAAAAGCGGTTGCATATAAACCACCGCGCATTAGCGCCCAAGCTATTTCTCCAAGGGCAACATCTAATGGCCCAAGCGAAGTTGCTAACATTGCCTTGTATAGGCGACTTTCGTTTAACTTGAAGAACACATTCCAGGTTGAATCGATCATTGCGCCGTTCATCGCACTCGTTGCCAACAAACCTGGCGCAATGTAGGCGGCATAGGAAATGTTGCCAGTAGAGGTAGAGATGTTGCCGACAAGTTCGCCAATGCCGTAGCCAAAAGAGAGCAGATAGAGAACTGGCTCAAAGAAACCACTTACTACTGCAATCCAGGCAGATGATTTAAACGTTAGCCAGTTTCTAAGCAACACTTGCTGAGGACGGCCAGCAAAATATTTATCGCCAAATTTGCCCTGTCGACGCTCGGATAACGCAACAGCATCAGAAGTCATTTACTTCTCTAACCTTTTAGCGAAAATTCGAGTAGATAAAAACAACCCGGCCACGATCATGATTGCTAGCACGCCGATATGTATGGATAGTTGCAAACCGGACAGCGGGTAGTCATAAGTCAGATAGCGACCAAGTTCAGTAGCGTGCCAAAGCGGTGAAATCCACCCGAAAAACTGTAGGTAAGTTGGCATTTGCGTGAGCGGATAGAAAGTGCCGGAGAATAAAAACATTGGAATCATTACAAACCGGCCCACAAGAGTGAAGAAGAAATTTTCATTCTCGATTTTGGCCGCCAGTGCCAGCATTACTGCGCCCATCGCCGCCCCTGCTAACAGTGCTGCCGGCATTGCCAGCCAAGCGGTATCTGACTCAAGAGCGCCAAATAAATAAAGCACGATCCAGTAAATAACTATTGAAAACATTGCGCGAGCCATGGCGGCAAGAAAAACTCCCAAAGAAATTTGCTGGGCAGTCAAAGTTGTAGAACGCATACCGAAAAAAGTACGGTTCCATTTAAATCCTTCCATAACTGGGAAAATTACTTCATCAGCACTTCCTTGAATTGCAGCACTTGCGAGCAATGCCGGGGCTAAGAAAGTTAAGTAACTAACGCCGTTAACACCATTGTTGGCATCAATCAAAGAACCCACACCAATGCCGATAGAGACCAGATAAAGCGTTGGATTTACGACGGCTTCAAATAAAATAATGCCCCGCCACTTGAGCATGTTTCGAATACGAGCTTCAGCTACATGAAATGAGCCGTATTTAGAAACTTTGCGAATCTTGGTGCTCATCATTCAACCAAGGTACGTCCGGTGAGGCGAAGGAATACATCTTCTAGAGAGCTGCGTCGAACTAATGATGTATTTGGGTGGATTCCCTTTGCAGCAATCTGCTCTAGCAACTGTTCACCATCTTCGGCATATAGCAAAATTCGATCAGGAAGAACTTCAATACGTTGAGCAAGCGGGCGAAGTATTTCAACCATTTCTTGATTGCGTTCAGAGCCAAAGCGAACTTCAAGCACTTCTTTGGTTGAGTAATCCTTAATAAGTTTGGCCGGACTATCTTCAGCCATAATCTTGCCTTTATCCATCACGATCAATCGATCACAAAGCTGTTCAGCTTCATCCATGTAGTGAGTTGTAATAAGTAGCGTTACACCTTGTTCTTTCAGGCGGAATAAACGATCCCAGAGAATGTGGCGCGCTTGTGGATCTAGGCCAGTCGTAGGTTCATCGAGCATCAAAATATCTGGCTCACTAACAAGTGATCTAGCGATAGTTAGACGTCTTTTCATTCCACCACTTAGTGCCTCAACTTTTGTATATTTCTTCTCTTCAAGTTGTGCGAATTCAAGTAGCTCAGGAATCTTCTTATTTATAAAGCTGGATGAAAGACCGAAGTAGCGACCGTAGATGAAAATATTTTCAGAAACCGTTAGTTCGCTATCTAAGTTATCTTGCTGTGGCACGACACCTAAGTGCGCACGAATCTGCGGACCATTTACTTCAGGGTCCTTACCTAAAATTGTTAACGTGCCAGAAGTTCGAACTGATGTCGCGCCAATAATGCGCATTGTTGTTGATTTGCCGGCGCCATTAGGCCCCAGGAAGCCAAAAGATTCGCCCTTAGCAACATCAAAATCAATGCCATCGACGGCTATAAAATCTCCGTAGGTTTTAGTCAACCCACGAGCACGGATTAGCGGTTCGGTCATTGGAGAATCCTACTAATTTATGGGGCAAATAGGATAAATTCACCTTATTGCCGGTTAAAGGAGCTGCTATGAAAGTTATCTTGTGGCACCTGCGCAAGAGTCTTCTAGAGCTCTTCCCAACCAGGCGATATCGACTAATTTTGATCGGCCTAATTCTAATTGCTGCAGCTATCTCAGTCTCTGAACTACTTGTAGCTAAGTTATTTACCCAGATTATTCTGCATGAAGGTGAAATCGATAAGTCGTATCTAGTTTTACTAATGGGTGGGTTTTTTCTTTTCTATGGCTTTACGCGCGCCGGACAATTTGCGCAGCGAATTTATCGAGTCAGAGTATTTGATCGCGCCTTTAAGGCAAATGACGTAGAGCTAACAAGTGGCAAAGAAAACTGGCGTTGGTCGCAAGCTTTTGAAATGACCAATATATCCAGCGTATTAACACAGGTTGGTGTAGTTCTGCTTTTCTTCTTCTATTTTAATTGGGTTTTTGCGCTACTTGATTTGTTGATCATTTTAATTGTGCTCGAAGTTTTTGGTCGGTTATTTAGTAAGCAAATTGAAATCCAACGAACTTTCGCAAAAGCTCAAAAAGATAAAATCAAGGTTGATAACTTCTTGCGAGTTGGTAGCCGCATCAAGTCTGGTGAAATTGGAACGCTACTCGCGGGGTTTGCGATGATAATTTTACTGGGCGCTCTCTTCTACCTAAATTACATTGGGGATATCAGCGCATCTAATACTGTTGTTTTATTTTTTGGTTTGCGAATGCAGACGTCGAATTTATCTAGCATCTCAACTGGCTTGATGCGATTCGCTCGAGCAAAAACTCATAGCGAACTTTAATTAATCGCGAAGTGCTTTAGCTAAAGACCTAAAATCTTCGACCAAAACATCAATTTCAGTTTGGCCATGTGCCAAAGATATCAACCATTGCTCATCAAGGCCCGGAGGCGTAATGATTCCGCGGTTTAGCGACCATAACCAAGAAAGTTCAGCTACTTGGAAATCAGTTGCCTTGTAATCGCGATAGTTACGTACTGGGGTTGTTGACCAAGTAATACAGCCCTTTACGCCAAAACCAACGGTGTGCGCAGGCAAGCTGTACTCATCAATAATTTCATTGATCCGCACTAGCGCTTGTTGATTAAGCGCTTCAGCTTTTTCTAGAGCTTCTGGCGTACAAATTTTATCGATTGCACGAATACCTGCCATTGCAAGTGGGTTTCCGTTAAATGTACCGAAATGACCAAGACGACCATCAGTAACAGCTTGCATGTATTTTTCTTTTCCACCGAAAGCAGCAACTGGAACTCCGCCACCAATAGATTTAGCAAGCGTAATCAAATCTGGTTGAACCCCAAGACGCTGAGCAGCACCCTGGTAGCCAGCAGTTAAGCCAGTTTTTACTTCATCAAAGATCAAAATGATTCCGTACTGATCACAGAGCTGGCGAACAGATTCGAGATAGCCGGCATCTGGTAACACAATTGCGATATTTTCGAGAACTGGCTCGAGAATAAAGCAAGCGATTTTGTCAGCATGTGCTTGGAATACTCGCTCAAGCGATTCAATATTATTAAATGGCACGACATAAACATCACCAGGAACTGTGCCAACATTTGGAACCGGAGTTGGATCATTAGCATCGCCAGCTTGAGACAAACTTGGCTTACAAGAAACCATTAAAGGATCGAATGAACCGTGGTATCCGCCTTCAAGTTTCACGACAGCGCTTTTGCCGGTGTAAGAGCGAGCCAAGCGCACGGCATACATCGTCGCTTCAGTACCAGAGTTAGCAAAGCGAACTTGATCAATTGCAAAGCGCTTACAAATTCGTTCTGCAGCGTCACGAGAAATTGGTGAAGGAGTTACAAAAAGCATTCCTTCGCTTAACGAAGCGGTAATTTCAGCAACAACTGCTGGGTTTAAGTGACCGGCAAACATGGCTCCAAAGCCCATCGACATATCGAGCAATTTGCGGCCATCGACATCGATCATGTAAGCGCCTTGCGCTGATGTGATGGAAATTGGGTATGGATCCCAGTGCTGGAAGCTAGATGGCACGCCCATGGGCATGGTCTCTCTGGCAACAGCATTTTCGATTTCAGATTTGCCAGTTCCTTCTTTGAAACGAGCCCATTCTTGGTCTAACAGAGCGGCAACTCGAGTTTTGGAGACTGGCGTTGAAGTGGCAGGAACAGATCTAAACGTTTGCGGATGATTCGCAGTGGTTTTCATTTTTTGCGCTTTCGACTTCAAGACGATCCTGAAGCCCCTAGCGCCTTACTCCTATAAATTTTGTTACTTGGAAAGTTTAGCCGTTTATGCCTTTTAAGCAACGGCTGAGCGTTGTTCACGCGTGGTTTAACTCTAGTTCCCTCATCTGTAACTTTAGATATCTAAGTTCTGCCCATGACAACCCTATTAACCCGTAAAAAAACAGGCTTCAGCGTTTTCGCTATTGCCGCAGCCCTACTGGTAACCATGGTTACCCCAATCGCTCAGGCCAATACTGTTTATGCAAAGCCTGAAGCACCGACAAATGTCACCTCTTATTTATCAGCCCGCGGCGTTATGGTTAAGTGGACTGCGTCTGTTACTGCGAACCCAGCAATTACCCATTATGTAGTTTCAGCCGGATCTGGTTCATGCCCAATTATTGTGCCGGTAACTAACAGCACACGAGTAACCATGCCAGTTGTTGCTGGTCAGCCTGGCGGAACTCCAGTTGTGCAAGCAGTAAATGCATATGGTTTCTCTGCAGTTGCTAAATCAAAGCAGTCTTATACCGCAGCCGAGCTCGCAACTGTTGCGTCAGCTTCGAACATTAAGTCTGTTCAAGTTCTACAACTTAGCGACCTACACGGCGCAATTGAAGGTTCACCATCAAGTTCAATTGGTGCTGCTGTACTAGCAACTGCATTCGCAAATGATCGCAAGAATGCTGCTGCAACTGTCACGCTTTCAGCAGGTGACAACATTGGCGCCGCGCCACCAATTTCAACTGAATTCGAAGAACTCTCAACTATCGAATCAATGAACGCAATGAAGTTCGATGTTTCAACTTTCGGAAATCACGAACACGATCGCAACTTAGCGCACGTGCAAAAAGTTATTGGCGCATCTGATTTCCAGTGGGTTACCTCAAACTACGGCGACTCATCTTTGGCAGTTCTAAAGTCAGGCGATAAGGCTGCCAAGAGCTACACCATCATCGATCGCGGTGGTGTGAAGATCGGCATCGTTGGCGCAAACACCGATACCACTATTGAACAAGTATTCCCAGGTAACTTGGACTACACAGATGCCTCGGGCATTAAGCGCACAATTCAGATTCAGGCTGGCGTAACTGGCATCAATGCGGCAATTGTGGCAGCTAAGCAAGCTGGCGCAGATCTCGTTGTTGCAGTCATTCACCAAGGTTGGTCTGAAAATGCTGGTGGAGCAGCCGTTGGTGTACTCAACGATATGGCCCTACAAATCAAGGGCGCTGCAGCAATTTACGGTGGTCACAGCCACCAAACATTCGCAGCGCTAGTTCCAGGAAAACAGAAGATTCAAGGAACTTTGCTTGGTCAAACACGGAACTCAGGCGTTGAATACACCCGATCACAAATCTGTGTTAACACCGATACCAATAAAGTTATTGGTTCATCAATTGAAACCATCCTGAAGGCGGCCGTCGCAACAGTTGCCGCAGATGTTGATACTGCTGCGCTAGTTAAGAAGTACAAAGATCAAATGACTGGCAAGCTAGATGTAAAAATTGGTTCAGTCTCTGGCGTATTCCCTCGTGGAGGAAGTCCAGCAGTTGAGCGATCCGGTGAAAACCCAATGGGTATTTACATTGCCGACCTACTTCGCGCAAAGTACAAGACCGACTTTGTGCTTACTAATGGTGGCGGCATCCGCGATACCTTCCCAGCAAAGAGCTATGTGCCAGTAGATACAAAGTTGGTTCGCACTGGCACTGGAGCTCTTGATGTAACTCTGGGCGATGCGCTGACTGTTTACCCATTCGGTAACCAAGTTGCAACAACCGTTGTGACTGGTGAGAATCTTTGGAAAGCACTTGAAAATGGTGTGAGTGGTTGGCCAGCAGGTGGTCAATTCCCACAAGTCTCTGGATTCAAGTTCACTTTTGATCCAACTAAGGCAGTCGGCAGTCGCATCGTTTCAGTGACCAAGGACGATGGAACTGCAATTGCTAAGGACCAAACTGTTTACACCTTAACCACACTTGATTTCATCATTTATGGTGGCGATGGATATGCAAACGTGTTCTCTCCTTCAAAGGCTAAGGTTTTTGGCGCTCTACTTGATGTATTCACAGATGCGCTAAAGGCTGATCTAGCTGCTGGAAAAGTTACCCAACTGCCAGCACTTGATGGTCGTGTTAAGAAAGTCGGCTAACACCTAACAAACGATTAAAGATCAGGGGCGCATCCGATGAGGGTGTGCCCCTGATTTATTTAGGCGATAAACTCTCCTTCTATGAGTCCGCAAGCGGAAAAACCCACAATTATCCTGGCTACCAGCAATGGCGTCGGAATGGGCCACCTTGCCCGTGCCAGTGCGATTGCTCTTGAATTAAAAGAGATTGCTAACCCAATTATCGTTTCAATGGCTGGCGGCGTAGCCGAAGTTCCTAATTTCGTTGGTGTTCGTTGTGAATATATTCCAGGTCGCGATCGTGGTTGGATGCCCCGAAAACTTTGGGATGCATATTTACGCGATCGATTACTAGCGTTAATTGAAGAAACAGATGCCCAAGTTTTATCTTTTGATGGCGTAGTTCCTTACCCAGGTGTTATTGGTGCGAAATTAAAAAAGAATGATTTAGCTTTAGTTTGGGTTCGTCGTGGTTTGTGGCAGAGAAAACCACAAGGTTTGGCAATCGGGCTGCAATCAATGATGATGGATGCAATCATCGAACCTGGCGATTTTGCCCGTGTTTATGATCATGGCCCAACTAAGAAGCGTAAAGACGCAGTAGTCAGTTCAGCAGTTTCGCTATACCAAGAATCAACTGCCTTTAGTCGCGATGAAGCTCGAATTGCTTTAGGTATTGATTTAAATCGTCCAGCAGTACTTGTGCAGCTCGGAACTGGCGACAGTGATGTAAATGAGAAAATGACGGCAGCGCTAAAAGGTTTAATTGGCTGGAAAGATCTGCAAGTAGTTTTAACAAAGCGACCAGTAGATGCCAATGGCAATTCATTAGTACCGGATGGACTTGAGATTAAACAAGTTCGATATTTCCCGTTAGCTAAAGTTTTACATGCTTTTGACGCAGCAATCTGTGCCACTGGATACAACGGAGTGCATGAACTTTTGCCCGCGCTGGTTCCGACTGTTTTTGTCTCGAATATTCGCGGAACTGATGATCAAGAGACTCGTGCTCAGTGGTGTCACGATTTAGGTTATGCGTTGCGGGCAGATCAAGCTGATTTAGAAAATATCACCGAGACTGTAAAGCTGTTACAAGATCCCGAAGAGCGATCTCGATTACATCGGACTTGCCAGAGATTACCTGAAGCAAATGGCGCTAAAGAAGCTGCCCAGATTCTCTATGAAATGGCCACAATTAAGCATGGCGCAACACCTTCAGTTATAGCCAGAGCGCGCTTGAGGGCACGGGATTTTGGGCTGATAAGTTTCCGTCAACTTGCAAATATAATTTATCGTCAACTCGCTCTTGTCTACCGCAAATTTAACCCACATATCGTGGTCCAATTCGTAAAAATCGACGCACCACATTTTGGAGATGAAACAGATCCGCAAACAATGCGTCATTTAATCAATGGTGAAATTCGCTACGAGCACATGATCGCCGGCGCATCTGAAAATTACCGACAGCGCCGAGATGAAATTGCATCAGCGGCTTACGGTACCGAACGTCGAGTTATTAATACTCAGAAGGAGCAACTATGAATATTCGTGGATTTGCAAAGCGCAGTAAAGCTGGCAACTTAATCTGGCGGACATTTATTGGCGTACTTGGCGGCGCCGTTACGGTATTAGGCGCAATAGCTCTGGTTGCACCTGGCCCTGGCGTATTAATTTTGTTGGCCGGTCTCGGAATTTTAGCAACTGAATTTGCTTGGGCTAGTAGAGCCATGAATAAAACTAAGAGCTTGGCACAAACTGCGGCCGATAAAGTCGGAATTCCGACCTGGGTTAAGTATCTGATCTTTGCTGGCGCAGCAGTGTTTTCAATCTTGGTTATTATTTACTATCAGATGCATAAATAATCAATATAAAAATTTTCAAAGAGCGAAATCTCAAGCATTAATCTATACTTGGTGAAATGAGCGCAAATACAGCAACTCCAATTCATCCAGTCCTAACAAATCGTCGTAGCCCAAGATCTTTCGATGCCAGTGCCACCATTGCAAATAATGATCTATTAGCGATCTTAGAAGCTGCTCGTTGGGCACCATCTGCAAACAATTTTCAACCTTGGCGTTTTCATGTAGGCGTGCGCGGTGATGACGTGTTTAACTCAATACTTGCCACATTGGTACCTTTTAATCAAAGTTGGGCAAACCGCGCATCGGCCCTAGTTATGGTCTCTATTGTTAATCAGAATGAAGATGGAACTCCCCGACCTATTTCAGGTTTTGATGCTGGTTTATCTGTTAGCCAGCTGACTTTTGAAGCTCATAGTCGTGGCCAAGTAGCCCATCAAATGGCTGGTTTTGATGCCACCAAAGCAGCCGAAACGTTTGAGTTACCCGCGCAGATCGCGCCCATTGTCGTAATTGCGATTGGTACTCAGGGGCCAGCCGAACAACTCGAAGGCGTTCTACTTGAGCGTGAAAATGCGCCACGTCAGCGCAAAGATCTAACTGAAATTGTTCTAGCTGGGTTGCCTAACTAAAAACGAGAACGGATCTCCCAAAGATCAACAAACACTGGGTTGAACAAAGTACTAGCCAAGTATTTAACACCGGCTGAACCACCAGTACCCATTTTGGCACCAATCGTGCGTTCAACCATTTTCACATGGCGATAACGCCATTCTTGTAGTCCCTCATCGATATCAAGTAAACGCTCACAAACCGCTGCACTCTCGGGATCATTGCGATGCACATCAAGTAAGACATCTTGCACTGCAGAATTTGCCTCGTAGGCAACTGATTTATCACGACCCAGAACATCAGCCGGAATTAAATGGCCGCGCTTTGAGATATAAACTAATAATGAATCCCAAACTGAATTTCGATTAGTAATTAAAGAAATATCGCTCTGCACATTTGCTGGTAGGTGCCCAGCCATTGCGCTATCACGACGGCCAAGAATTGCTTCAACTTTTCTAAATTGCGCAGATTGAAAACCACTAGAAGATGAAAGATAAGAACGGAAACTATTAAATTGCAGCGGTGTCATTGTTTCGAGAATATCAATCTGAGCAACACAAACTTTCATGATGGTGCGAATGCGGCCAAGTAGTGCAAGCGAACGATGTGTATCGCCGGCCTCAAGAGATGCTTGCGCAGCTAAGAACTCATGAATTAATTGCTTAAACCAAAGTTCATAACTCTGATGAATGATGATAAAAAGCATCTCATCATGCTCTGGTCCATCTGAAAGAGGTCTTTGCAAGCTAAGTAGTTCATCTACTGCTAAATAAGAAGTGTAAGTAAGTGCCGGATCTACTTGATCATTACTCATGTAACCCTCGAACCTGATTTTTCAACCTTTTCATATTGACGGGTAGTTACAAGATCGCGAAGACGCTGGAAACCATCCCAAATCTCGACATAAGAGGTTGGTAATGGCGAGATAGCTAAACGAATTGAATCTGGGGTGCGATAGTCCGGAATTACATTGGCAAATTGGCGAAGAGCTACACAGATACGTGCGGCATCTGGGTGCCCGATTGAGATATGACCACCACGCTCTGTCGCATCTCGTGAAGTCAGCAATGTGAACCCAAGGTCAGCTAACCAAGCGTCGTATAGCTCAATCATCATTTGGGTTCCAGTGGCGCTCTTATGTGAAATCTGATTTATTCCGGCCTCTTCAATAATTGAAAATGCGCTTTTAATGCAACGCAATCCAATCAAGGATGGACTGGCAATTTGAAAACCACGAATTCCTTCAGCCCGTTCAAATACTGGGCCCATACCAAATTGATCATCTTGCGAAAACCACCCTTGAATCGGAACTTGTAGTTCAGCTTGTACGCGTTTGTTTACATATAACCAAGCTGGAGCACCTGGGCCAGAGTTGCCGTACTTATATGTGCAACCGACTGCAATATCTACACCGTTAGCATCGAAATCCATTTCAATTGCGCCAACTGCGTGGCTAGCATCCCAAAGTAGGAATGCGCCAAACCTGCGAACTAAATCAGTTAATGACTTAATATCATTACGCGCACCTGATCGATATTGAATGACTTCTAGTGTCACCAAGGCGACATCATCTGATAGATAAGGTTTTAAAACATCAACTGTAATTAATTCATTCTCGGCGATTTTAGGATCTTCGTTATCGATAATTACTAAGTTCAAATCAAATTGCTTAGCTATGCCATCTAAAATGTAGCGATCGGTTGGAAAATTCGCAGCATCTGTAATAATCGTTTTACGACCTGGCCGGGCATGAATTGCAGCTAAACAAAGTTGGTAGAAATTAACTGAAGTTGTGTCACAAGCAAGAACCTGGCCAGCAGCTGCGCCCAAAGTTGAGCGGCCAATTAAATCGCCAGTTGGTTGCGCTTCATCAACCCAGTGGCCCCAGCCATTTACTACTTCTGGGCCCCATTCCTTAGTTAAGAAATCATTAACTGCCACAACAGTGTCATGTGGCAAACGGCCCAATGAATTTCCATCCAAATAACACATATCTGGGTCAGTAATCACATAACGCTCTTTGAAATGGCGCAATGGGTCTGCGGCATCTAGTGCCAATGCATATTCTCGGTCAGTAACCTTCATGCGGTAAAGGTACGCTTTCCCCCTATGGCACGCAATCTTGTTAACGTCGAAAGCGTCAACAAAGCCTTTGATATCAAGCAATTACTTGTTGGCGTATCTCTTGGTGTTGCCGAAGGCGAACGAATTGGAATAGTTGGACGAAATGGTGCCGGCAAGAGCACTTTAATGAAAATAATTGCAGGTATTGAGCAACCAGATTCTGGACGAGTAACTAAGAACAATTCAGTCAAGCTCGGAATGCTCAATCAAGTTGATATTGCAGATAAAGCTGCCACTGTTCGAGATGTTGTTTTAGGCGATAAAGCAAAACATGAATGGGCTAGCGATGCTGGTGTTCGCGAAGTATTTACTGGGTTATTTGGCGGCTTCGATGATCATCTTTTTGAACGCACCTTTCTCTCTCTTTCAGGAGGCGAGCGACGTCGCGTTGGCCTAGCTAAGTTACTTATTGATGATCTTGATTTGATTTTGCTCGATGAGCCAACTAACCACCTTGATGTTGAAGGCGTGGCTTGGCTAGCAAGTCATTTAAAAAATCGTAAAAATATTGCCGTAACCGTAGTAACGCACGATCGTTGGTTTTTAGATGAAGTAACTGATCGCACCTGGGAAGTTGTCGGCGGGAAAGTAGAAGAATATGACGGCGGATATTCTGCATTCGTATTAGCTAAAGCAGAGCGCTCGCGCCAAGCTTCAGTGCTAGACCAGCGTCGCAATATGCTTATTCGTAAAGAATTGGCTTGGCTACGTCGCGGCGCACCCGCTCAAACGGTTAAACCCAAGTTCCGAGTTGATGCCGCAAATGAACTAATCTCAGCCGAACCAGCGCCGCGCGACACCACTGAGTTATTAAAATTTGCCCAAAACCGATTAGGTAATACGGTTTATGAGGCGCATCATCTACAAGTTCGCGCAGGCGATAAAGAGTTAATTGATGATCTCTATTGGAATGTTGGCCCCGGCGATCGCATTGGCATTGTTGGTATTAACGGCGCTGGTAAAACCACTCTAATGCGCACTTTGGCGGGTGAAATCCAACCTAGTGCTGGAAAATTAGTTACTGGCATTACCGTTAAGGCGGCTTTCCTTACCCAGCACTTAACTGAACTAGATCCAACTTGGCGAGTGCTTGAAGCTGTCGAAAAAGTTGCCTCCCATATTGAACTGGGCAAAGGTCGCACCCTTTCAGCATCACAACTCTGCGAGCGATTAGGTTTTGATCGGGATTCGCAGTGGACCCCAGTTGGTGATTTATCAGGTGGTGAAAAACGACGCCTGCAATTAACTAGGCTGTTGATGGAAAGCCCTAACGTTTTGATGCTGGATGAGCCAACCAATGATTTTGATATCGAGATCTTGACTGAGCTAGAAGATTTACTTGATAGTTACGCTGGCACGCTACTAATAATTTCGCATGATAGATATTTCCTTGAGCGGGTATGCGATCGCTTTGTTGGCTTACTAGGCGATAAGAAGCTGCTTGATTTACCACGTGGAGTCGATCAATATTTAGAACTACGCGAGAAAGCTATTTCAGGGAGTTCAACTAAAAAAGAGAACAAGTCAACATCCTCAGCCGCCGAACAGCGGCAAGCAAAGAAAGATTTAGCGCGCATCGAACGCCAGATAGCCAAGTTAGAGGAAAAGATTGCTGGGTTATTAGCGGAGCAGGAAGTATCCGAATTTAACGCCGAGCGCTTGGCTGCCATTGCTGATGAGATAGTCGAGTTGAAATCAGAGAAATCACGACGCGAAGAAGAATGGCTAGCCGCTACATTGCTTATCGAGGGTTAAACTTGAGCCATGAATAAATTGACACATGGAATCGAAGTTATCTTATTCCGCGCGCGCTTCTTGTTGGCCCCGCTATACCTAGGTCTCGTAGGCGCTCTAGTCCTACTCTGCTGGCGCTTTGTTGTTGAGTTCTACCACATAACCAAACACATTGGCGAGGCAACTGCGCAGACGTTCACCCTAGAACTTCTGGCCCTTCTCGACTTAACCCTGTTAGCTAATTTGATTCTTATGGTGATTTTTGCAGGTTATGAAAACTTTGTGTCACGTATTGATGTGGCTGCTGAATCAAAAGATCGCCCACACTGGATGGGAACAATTGATTTCTCTGGTCTAAAAATCAAGTTAATCGGTTCACTTGTTGCGATTTCAGTAATCGAACTATTAAAAGATTTTATTGAACTTGCTGGTGAAGACAATGTAGGTGGTGGCACTAAGTGGCGTATCGTAATTCACTTAACGTTTGTAGCTTCGGGAGTGTTATTCGCACTAATGGATTGGATAGCTGATAAGCGAGAGTTTCACGGCACACATAAGTAATGCGCCTTGACTTACTGGCAGCGCTTTCAGGTTTAATGATCGCGCTCCAGGCGCGCGTAAATGGTGAACTATCGCATCAGCTTAATAATGGACTTGAGGCTGCAGTAGTTTCGTTTGGCTCTGGCCTATTAACCATTGCAGTGATCTCGATCTTTCATAAAGGAATAAAAGAGGGAATCACTAATCTTCGTGCGGCAGTAATAGCGAAAAAGATTCCTCGTTGGCGATTATTTGCCGGAGTTCTAGGTGGAACTTTTGTGGCATTTCAAACCCAAGTTGTACCAATAATTGGTGTGGCGATTTACTCAGTTTCATCCATCGCTGGCCAAACTGCCATGTCCTTATATGTGGATCGAATTGGCTTAACCGGTGGCGGAAAAAAGTTAATTTCTAGGCGACGAATCGCGGCTGCAGCTTTGACTGTGTTAGCAGTATTAGTCTCGGTGTGGGATCGCATCGATGCTAAAAATTTATCAATGTGGGCAGTGTTTTTCGGGGTTTTAGCTGGCGCTTTAGTTGGGGTGCAAAGAGCGCTAAATGGCCAGATTAACGAATATTCTAAACAGAGCTTCACCACATCTCTACTAAATTTCATAATGGGCACTAGCTTCTTATTCATTCTTTTGGTCATTGCAGTTATTGCAAATTGGTCTGAACTTTCACCACTACCAGCAGGCCCTTGGTGGATATATACCGGTGGCGCACTTGGTGTGATTTATATTGCCTTTACTTCAACAATTGTTCAACACTTAGGAGTTTTAACTTTCACACTCTTTAGCGTTGGCGGTCAATTAGTTGGTTCGCTGCTCATTGATATAATTTCACCAACCAATGGCGTAAATGTCAGCGTCTATTTAATAACCGGAATAGTTATGACTTACTTTGGGGTGATCGCCGGAGGCGTAAGTAATTCACGAATCCGGAAACCAGCGAAAGAACTATAAAAAAGAGCGCAATCAATTTAGAGTTTTCATCAATCCACGGGAATTGAACTGCGTAATAACCAAGCAAAGTCATTCCAACTCCCCAAACAAAAGCACCAAGAGCATTTGCAGTTAAGAAGCGGTAGTAGTTCATCTTCGAAATTCCGGCTATCGGTGGCACGAAAGTTCTAATCCAAGGGTAGAAGCGCGCAAATACAACAGCCCACCACCCATATCGTGAATAGAAGCGTTCAGCTCTAGCAATCATCTTGATAAATGCAGGCCGCTTACTTTTCTCCAAATATGAACGACCGACAGTGCGACCGAGGGCAAAACCAACTTGGTCACCCATGAAAGCTGCAAAGAAAATTATCGATACCAACAAGAGAATGTTCACGTTATTTGTTGAAGCTGCGACTAGTCCGGCGAAAAATAAAAGTGAATCACCTGGAATAAAGAAGGCAACCAGAACTCCTGTTTCCAGGAAGATGATTACGCCCATGAATATATAGAGAATAAAAGGGGCCATCGAGCTTAAAAACCCTTGATAAGAGGAGAAATCCATTAACAGCTCTTCTTTACAGCCGCCGCAACCGCTGTAACTACTTGCGGGTCAAAAACGCTGGGGACGATGAAAGAGGCGTTTAATTGTGATGGACTCACACAATCAGCGATAGCTTCAGCAGCAGCAATCAATAAAGTGTCAGTTATCTTGTGAGCATTGGCATCGAGAAGTCCTCGAAAGATTCCAGGAAATGCTAGAACATTATTTATTTGATTTGGTTGATCGCTGCGACCTGTAGCAACCACAGCCGCGTACTTACGGGCGACCACTGGATCAATCTCAGGATCTGGATTTGCAAGTGCGAAAACAATTGAACCAGCGGCCATCGAAGCAACATCTGATTCGCCTAGTACATTTGGCGCACTAACACCAATGAAAACATCTGCGTTATTCATAGCCCCATGAATGTTGCCATTGAAATTACTTGGGTTGCAATTATCAACAAACCATTGACGCATAGGATCATGCTCAGCTTTAGTCTCTTTGCAGATAACCCCGTCTTTATCAAAAGCAATAATGTTTGTAGCACCGCTCTTAGTTAGCAAGCGAGCAATCGCAGTACCAGCGGCACCTGCACCACTCATAATTATCTTCACTTGTGAGAGATCTTTCTTAACTAATTTCAAAGAATTACGAAGCGCAGCTAGAACAACAATTGCAGTTCCGTGCTGATCATCATGGAAAACCGGAATATCTAGAAGCTCGCGTAATCGCGCTTCTACTTCAAAACAACGAGGCGCGGAGATGTCTTCTAGGTTGATGCCGCCATAAACCGGCGCAATTAACTGCACGGTGCGCACAATTTCATCAACATCTTGAGTATCTAAACAAACTGGCCAGGCATCAACATCGGCAAAGCGCTTGAAGAGCGCAGCCTTACCTTCCATAACTGGCAGCGCCGCAGCAGGACCAATATTGCCTAGGCCTAATACTGCTGAACCATCGGTTACTACAGCCACGGTATTTCGTTTAATAGTTAAGCGCCTGGCATCGGCTGGATCATCAACAATTGCTTGGCAAATACGCGCTACCCCAGGTGTGTAAGCACGAGAGAGATCATCGCGAGTCTTTAGCGGCACCTTTGATTGAATTTCAATTTTGCCACCAAGGTGTAATAAGAAGGTGCGATCAGAAACTTTACGAACTGTTAAATCTGGGTGTTTAGAAATCGAACTAGTTATTACATCCGCATGTTCTTGATCAATTGCATCGCAGGTAATATCAATTACTACTCGCTCTAAAAGTGATTCAACTACATCGAGTGCAGTAATGGTTGCGCCGGCCCCACTAATAACAGCTGTGATTGAAGCTACTGGCTGTGAGTCAGGGTGCCCTTCAACGCGGATTGTGATGCCATAACCAGGACTGGTACTTGCCATTTAAACAACACCGTACAAACGATCCCCAGCGTCGCCCAGACCAGGAACTATGTAACCATGCTCGTTAAGTTTTTCATCGAGAGCACCTGTTACTAATTTAATGTCAATCTTGGCATCTTTAAATGCCTCTGCAACAATTTTGATTCCCTCAGGTGCTGCCAAGATACAAACTGCAGTTATGTCAGATGCCCCACGCTCAATTAAATAATTAAAGGCAGCAACTAAAGTTCCACCTGTTGCCAGCATTGGATCAAGTACGAATACTTGGCGACCAGTTAGATCTTCAGGCAAACGGTTTGCATAGGTGCTGGCTTGTAGAGTTTTTTCATCTCGAACCATTCCGAGGAATCCGACTTGGGCTGTTGGTAGCAACTTAACCATGCCCTCTAGCATTCCTAAGCCTGCACGAAGAATTGGGACAACCACCGGTGCTGGGGAAGCCATCTTGATGCCTGTGGTTTTAGTTACCGGTGTTGTGATCTCAACTTGTTGCGTGCGAACATCACGGGTGGCTTCGTAGGCCAGCAGCGTTACAAGTTCTTCGACCAAGTTTCGGAAAGTTGGTGAATCAGTTTCCTGATCACGCAGAATCGTTAATTTATGCGAAATTAGTGGGTGATTTGCTACGTGAACTTTCATAACGCAAACCATACAGGGGTTTCTTTCCGCATAAAAAAGTGCCACTATGTCCGTATTGGAGCTCTTCGGAAGTTCCTTCGTGGCGATGCGGTGAGGGGTGGGAAAGTGACTGAACTCATTAATGAAGTCGATATCGCCGTTGAAGCCTGGCATGAAGACGGTCGCTGGACGCTAGCCAATCTGCCTGATGCCCAAGATCTACCGGCAATTATTGATCGCCTTAAATCACAGCAAACAAATGGCGGCGCAGTTGCGCTGATCTCAATCGATGAAGAGTTTTTCATTCTAATCCGAGTTCTGGGTACCCATATTTATATGTTCTTAAGTGATATCTCATGTGCTATAGATTACGAAGTAGCTGAAGAATTTCTAGAAATTGCAGATCTTGATCAACCAACTGATGAAGATGAACCGCTACCCGCCGGCAACAAAGATATTTTTGCCGATCTGGGAATGTCACACATGGAGCTGCTCGCACTTTGTGATGACAGCGAACTATTTCCAGATGAACAATTAGAAGCTATTGCGAAGCGGTTAGGTTTCGGAAACGAATTTGCGGAGCTACTAGAACTTTGATTCATCAAGACCTAATGCGCTCAGCAATTGACATTGCTCAAAGCGCTCTTAAAACAGATGATGTTCCCGTAGGCGCGCTAATTGTTGACTCTGAAAATAATATAATTTCAACTGGACATAACGAACGCGAAGCGCATCAAGACCCAACAGCACATGCCGAGATTGTAGCGATACGCCGAGCGGCACAAAAGTTAGGCACCTGGCGATTAGATGGCTGCAAGTTAGTGGTAACCCTTGAACCTTGTGCAATGTGTGCCGGCGCAATTGCGCAATCACGAATCAACACTTTGATTTTTGGTGCCTGGGATGAAAAAGCTGGTGCAGTTGGTTCCGTCTGGGATGTTCTGCGCGACCCGCGCGCCATTCATAAAATGGAAGTTGTTGGTGGCGTGCTCGAATCAGAATGCGCTGAACTATTAACTAACTTTTTTCGCCAGCAATAATTTGAGGTATCGTCACCTACGGTGGCGTGTCTGAGCGGCCAAAAGAGCACGCCTCGAAAGCGTGTGTTGGGGAAACTCAACCGTGGGTTCAAATCCCACCGCCACCGCCAGTTATTTAAGTAGTTCGTATGAAGGATTCAAAATAGTCATTTTGCCTTCGTTATCAGCGACCATTCCTTCTGCGCGAAGCTCGATACCAATATCAAGGCCACGGATCTCACGACGGCCTAAGAACTGCAGCGTTACACCACCGGTTTCATCCCAAACTTCCACATTAATTACTGGTGCTGAACCGCTTGGCGCAGTTCGAATAGCAGTGACGCGACCTTGGATATGTGCGCGTTTGCGCCAAGTAATACTTCCAATTGGAGTCATATTCTCTGCGTAGTGACTGACAGGTTCGGCTGATTGCGCAACTGGCGAATTAACCACAGCTTTTGTAGCTACTGGCTTAGCCGTAACTTTTGCGGCTTCTTTGTGATTTTCTACAACAAGTGATTTACCAGAAATCATTTTGGAAACATCAAAAGGCAAAATCGTTGCAACAACTCGAGACAATTGTGAAATTGGGGCAGCAATGTCTTCTGCTGTTTGATCATGAAGCAACCGACCTAAGAAGCCAGAATAAGAACGTCGAGGTAACAAAAGAGTTAGTTCAACATCTGGTTGTTCAGTCATACGAATTGCATAATCGAGGGCGGCATTAGGCAATCGGCGATCAGGGCAATCGATTAACTCAAGCTCGACATCATCTACGGCATCGGAGGCAGCCCAGGCAGCTTGAATACTTGCCGCACGACGATCATCGATTACAAAGTGAACCGCAGAAATTTTGCGAGCATTTAAGGTACGCGCATAACGAACAACGCTAATGGTTGCTAGATCTACTGAATCAACTAGGACTGTAACATCGTGACGTGTAATTGAAGTGGCACGCTGCTGCTCGCTCTTAACGGTTAGCGCTTTCTGTTCTGCGGTGTATTGACGATTTAATCTAAGGAATGACACGACCATAATTGGTGAAACAACTAAAACTATCCAGGCACCTTGAGTGAACTTAACAACCGAGAAAATAAGCACGATTACTAGTGAGACTGAACCAGCCAAGCCATTAATTACAAATTTTACTTTCCAGCCATTACCCCTGTGAGTGTGAGCGTGCTTCGCCATTCCGAATCCAGCCAACATGAATCCGGTGAATACGCCGAGTGCGTAGAAAGCCACTAAATGCTCAACTGAGCCAGCCGTAATAACTACCAGGAAGATTCCGCCGCCGGCGAGAAAAAGAATTCCGTTAGAAAACGCTAATCGGTGCCCGCGCTTACTTAGCTGGCGCGGCAGATAGCCATCGGATGCCACAAAGTTACAGAGCAATGGAAACGCGCTGTAGGTCGTATTTGCGCCTGCGAAAAGAATAAGCATCGTTGCTAACTGAACCAAGATGAACATACCTTGCCCGAATGTTCCGGTTCCAACAGCCGCCTTTGCGATCTGCGAAATTACCGTCGGCGTACCCGACTCATAAGGCATTGCATGAATTTGATGAGCAAACCAAGAAACTCCGAGTACCAAAGTTCCTAATATTGCGCTCATAATTACCAAGGTACGTTTTGCATTATCTGCTTCAGGAGCTTTAAACAAAGCAACACCATCGGAGATTGCTTCGAGACCAGTTAATGAAGAACCGCCATTTGCAAATGCCCGTAGCAGAATAAATATTGCAGCTCCAGTAAGCAGGCTACTTGGTTGACCAAGTTCAACTGCGCCAGGAAGATCAGTTTCCAGCATTGGCAGCGTGCCAGTGAAATATCTATATAGTCCGCAAGTAAATACAATCAACATAGCGCCAATAAATAAATAAGTTGGTAGCGCAAATGCTTTACCAGCTTCTTTAACGCCTCTTAGATTTCCAAAAGTTAGAAGAACTATGATCGCAAAAATCATATGCATTTTGTATGGTTCAAGTTCCGGGAAAGTTGAAATAATTGCGGCCACACCGGCGGCACTTTGAATTGCCAAAGTAACGATGTAATCAAGCATTAGTGCAACAGCTGCCACTTGGGCAACTACTGGGCCAAAATTGTCACGCGAGACTATGTAAGCGCCACCTGTTTTGGTATAGACCTGAATTACATTTCGGTAGGAAAGCGTGATTAAAATTAAAATAGCAATAACAATGCCAGTCATTGGCATCAAAATTGTGAATGCCGCTAAACCAAAAGCTGGTAACAAAGCAATCAAAATCTGTTCAGAACCGTAAGCTGACGATGAAATACAGTCCGAAGATAAAATGCCGAGGGCGTAGCGCTTCTTTAGCCGTTGGTGGTCGAGCGAGTGACGGTTTAGCGCACCGCCCAAGAACCACTTCTTGATCTTGTAGGTCAGCGGGTCGCGCAGATGCGCATGATCCTGAAGCGCAACCGGGGCTGGGGCTCCATCAGTCCAAGACTTAGGCACTTTTACTCCTTGTTAGAGGCTCTATCTTAGATTGTTATGCTCTCCTTATGCGCACACAACTCTATATAAATGGCCAGTGGGTGCCGGGTGCAAGCACGGTTGCCGTAACTGACCCCAG
>CAMCXZ010000013.1 GCA_945883725.1 Bifidobacterium breve
TAGCGCAGTTTCCAACGCCTACAATTGCTACTCGGATATCGCCTTTACCGGTTGTGATATTCACGTTATTTCCTCTCGGTTTTGATCATGTCTTCCAGCCAAACAATTTCTCGTTCTGCTGATTCAAGAGAGTGACGTCGCCACTCCTCAAGGTACTTATCGATTCCAATTGGCGACTTCTCTAGCTCGCCTCGCAGAATCTCGGCCTTCTCTTTCAAACGTCGATGACGTCCTTCTAAAATTCGAACTCGGTTAGTTGTTGAAGTTGGGCTAAAGAAGGCGAAGCGAACTTCAAATCCTTCATCTTCCCAAGTATCTGGACCAACGGTGTCGGTTAACTTTTCAAAGCGATCTCGCCCTTTTTCAGTAAGCCCATAAACAATTCGCGAGCGACGTGGGGTCGCGGCTTCAGTTGATTCTGCAATCAATCCGGCCAGCATCATGCGCTTTAGTTGCGGGTAGAGCACTGAAAAGGAAAGAGCTCGAAATGGCCCATAGATAGCAGTTAGGCGCTTGCGCAGTTCGTAGCCATGAAGACTGTTCTGCGAAAGAAGTCCCAGAAGGGCGAATTCGAGTGATTCACTACGTGAGCGCACGACTTCCCCTTCCTGTATCCGTTACTCCGACTTATATATCTAATGTATATATCGATCCGATATATCGATGCGATAGTTAAACCGATTTTCAGTCTGAGCGCAACCCGAACACGCTCAATCTGGAGGTTTGCCAGATTTCTGAGAACTCGCCGTGTGACCTGGACAACTTACTAGTCGGTCGGATTTACCCTTTTTCTAGCGCCTTCAAATCTATTGGGGGCCATTAGGAAGGGCCTATTTCAATATGTCTCTACTTACTTGGAAATTACACGGCGATGGCAAGAGCGTTGCCGCCGGAGCTGTGGTTTCAACAGATGAACGCCTGAGCTGGCCTCGCACTATTGGTGTCGGCTTACAACATATTGCCGCCATGTTCGGTGCGACCTTCTTGGTCCCAATAATCACTGGCTTTCCACCAACAACCACGCTCTTCTTCTCTGGCGTAGGCACAATTCTATTTTTAATTATCACCGGCAATAAATTACCTAGCTACTTAGGTTCATCGTTTGCATTCCTGGGACCAATTGGCGCTGCAACAGCTGCCGCCGGTGCAGGTGGCGGCATGGCCGCAGCCCTTGGTGGAATTGTTTTCACTGGAGTTGTTCTTGCTCTAGTTGGCCTGGCAGTTAAAACTGCAGGTATCGGTTGGATCAATTGGTTAATGCCGCCAGTTGTAACAGGCACAATCGTTATGTTGATTGGTTTCAATTTAGCTGGTGCTGCCAAGAATAACTTCCAAGGTGTAGTAAATGGCCAAACAGTTCAACCTGGCGCAACTCGTCTTGGAATAATTACACTGATTGCTATTGGCTTAATTCTTGCTTTCTCAAAAGGCTTTATGAGTCGAATCAGTATCTTCTTAGGCTTAGTGGTCGGATATGTAGTCGCTCTAGCGATGGGTGATGTTAATACTGACAGCATCAAAGCTACGGAATGGTTTGCGTTGCCATCGTTTACAACTCCAACTTTCAAGCTCAGTATCATGATTATCTTCTTGCCTGTGGTGTTAGTACTTATCGCAGAAAATGTTGGTCACGTAAAAGCAGTTTCGGCTATGACTGGCAAGAACCTTGATGATCAAATGGGTAATGCACTTATGGCAGATGGCGTTGCTACAACTCTTGCCGGCTTTGGTGGCGGTTCGGGTACAACAACATATGCCGAAAACATAGGCGTGATGGCAGCAACCAGAGTTTACTCAACGGCTGCTTACTGGATTGCTGGCCTTGGCGCAGTAGTCCTATCACTGTCGCCAAAGTTTGGCGCTGTTCTTAGCGCTACACCTATGGGTGTACTCGGTGGCGTAACAACTGCTCTGTTCGGAATGATCGGCATCCTTGGTGCTCGTATCTGGATTGAGAATAAAGTTGATTTTGCTAATCCAATTAACCTTCTAATTGCCTCAACAGCACTGATTATTGGCATTGCTGATTATTCATGGACCAAGGGCGATTACACATTTACTGGAATTGTAAATGGAACTCTGGTTGCGGTGATTGGTTATCAAGTTCTTAACGCAGCCGCGAAGTCTCGCAAGTAATAGTAATTATCTGCTCAAGCCAAAGGGGGTCGGGAAACCGGCCCCCTTTGGTATTTCCCCAAACTTTTATCTACTAAGCATTAGAATTGAGAAATGGTAATTCCATCGCGACTGACTGAATACATCATCGCAGCCATGATAATTATTTTGGCCCCCGGACCTAGCGTGCTCTTTGTAATCGCAAGAGCGATTGCTTGGGGCCGCAAAGTCGCTGTTGTAACTGTGGCCGGCAATGTAACTGGTGCATTTGTTCTCTCATCGCTCGTTGCATTTGGTTTAGGTCCGATTCTGCAACGCTCTGATTTAGCATTCGCTGCCGTGCAGTGGGGCGGTGGTCTTTATCTGATCTATCTTGGTATAGATGCGATCCGTAAACGAAAAGTGCATGCCGCGGATATGACTAATCAAGGTCCGGTTGAACCTCGCGTATTTCAATCTATCCGAGATGGTTTCATGGTGGGAGTTCTAAATCCTAAGGGTTTAGTTTTCTATGCAGCCGTGCTGCCACAATTTATCGATCGTGATCGCGGTAACGTTACAGGGCAACTACTTTTTCTCGGTGCCTTATTTTCAATACTCGCCTTCTTCAGCGATGGCAGCTGGGGCTTACTCGCAGGAACAGCGCGCGCCTGGTTAGCAGGGGATGCGAGTAGACTGGAAAAACTAAGAGCTACTGGGGGTTGTGTGATGGTTGTTTTAGGTGCGACCGTAATTCTTTCAACTGCAACTGGGCTCCTATGATTAAAAAACCTGCAAAACCTGCTCGAGACACCATCGCGCCAAGTGACCTTACTTTTGGATTAAGTACCTGTAAGCGTTGTATCTGGATTAAGTACTGGTTCAAAGTAACTTTGCCTGGTCAATTTCCAATAGTTGGCACCCTATCTAAATTACAAGAGGCACAATTTCGTGGTGTAAGCATGCCCGACTTAGATCCTTCACTACGTCCAGGAATTATAACTAAATGGGGCGAATGGGTTAAGAGCGATTACATCAGTATTAATGGCACCAAGACCCCATGGCGAATCCTTGGAATCTATGATGTCTTAGCCGAAAACGATGATGGCACACTTGGTTTAATTGATTGCAAAGTCTCTGACTCAGAGCGCGATAATGGCCAGTTCTACGCCCCACAACTTGAGTCATACGCATTTGCTTTAGAAAATCCAGCAGCCGGTAAAGCTCGCGAAGTTGCTTCAATGGGTCTATTGGTTTGGAAACCAAGCTCAGTTATTGGCGATAATGTGAATAATTATGGTTTCGGCGTTGAACAGAAGTATGTTGCCGTTGAACGTGAACCAGAAACTTTCTTTAAAGTTATTGAGGAATTAATAACTGTGATCGATGGCGACTTTCCGGATTCAGGAACTGGTTGCGGCACCTGTAACTACTTAACCCAGCGATTAGCGTTGGAGTAAAAACTACTCTTCTTCGTCAGCGATCTGCTCTTTACGCTTAGTTGCATAGATATCAACATATTCTTGACCAGATAGTTCCTGAATCTTTTTCATAATTTGATCGGTGACTTCACGCAGATAATTCAGATCACTCGAATCACCTTCGAAATACATAGGTTCGCCAAAAATCATTTCAACGCGCATTACTTTGGGAATCACTGTGCCAGTTGGTTGAATTTTTTCAGTGTTAAACATTGCTATTGGAATAATCGGAGCGCCTGAATCAATTGCCAGACGCGCAATACCGGTGCGACCTTTATAAAGGCGACCATCAGGTGAGCGAGTGCCTTCGGGATAAATACCTAAACATTTTCCTTGGGCCAAAACACTTAAACCCGTCAAAAGCGCAGCTTCACTTCGACGCCCGCCTGATCTATCAACTGATACCTGGCCAAGTGCTATGAAAGTTAATTTCTTTAGTAGCCCCTTTGGTCCTGGTGAGGTAAAATATTCACTCTTAGCCAAGAAGGTGACTTTGCGCGGAACAACTAAGGGCATGAAAATCGAATCACTAAACGAAAGGTGATTCGAGGCCATAATGACTGGGCCCTTGAGCGGAACATTTCGCAGCCCTTTTACCTTTGGTCTAAATGCCAACATCAAAAATGGAGTTAGAAAGGAGCGCAAAAGACCATAAGGCACATCATCAGCTTTGCCCATTCGGTAACTCCTTTCCTCGCTCGGACTAGAGGGTAATCCTACGCACTTCCTAATTTAACGCTAAATCGGTTCCATTTCATCGAATCCTTATGCGATTATGGCACTCGTGAGCGATGAATTAACTCCCCCAGATCTGATTCTTAAAGGCTCTGGCGAAAGGGCTAAGACGGCAGTTTTAATAATTCTTCGTGTTCGTCAACCTATTGAAGATGCCATCGATCTTTGTGCAAGTTTTCAAGAACAAGGCCACACAGTAATTGTTACTCATGCCAGCGTTGATGACGATGATTACAAAGTACCGCTTCTCATCAATGAGTACGGAATTGTAGGCAAGAATATTCATGACCTACGAAACGATGATGATTCTGAATTAGTAAATGCTGAATTCGATTCCATCGTATCTACGCTTTCACTAGATCAATCCACACCATCTAGTTATTTGGATCAACTTGACGAGATTGATCGCTCTGAACGCTTCGTTGTGCCAAATCCCAAGTTACCTAGAATTAAAGAAAGACCAAATCGAATTGCGGTTATCGCATTAGTCGTGGGGCCGATTTGGATAATTGCAGCGGCGGTACTCGGATTTGATCCTTTCGGTGTCGAGCCTTGGCCAGGGCTGCTAGCTACAACTGGCGGACTTGCCACCCTCTTGTATCGTTGGAATTTAACCAGGGAAGAAGGCGAAGATGGCGCACACATCTGACTCTGAATTTTCTAAACCTGCCTAAATATTCTGACTCATTCGAAAATTAACTTCGGGCTAGATCAGCAACGCCGACTAAGCCAGCTTCATTGCCGAGCTCGGCTGCCACAATTTCCGGATACGGATGCTTGCCCGCAAATGGCATGTAACGTTTCATAGCTTCACGAGTCGGCGCCAGCAGAATTTCGCCAGCATCAATAACTCCGCCACCAATAACTACACACGATGGATCAAGAATTGCTGCGAGAGATGCGATGCCAGCGCCGAGATATTGCGCCGTGGTCTGAAAAGCCGCAAGAGCAACCGCATCACCGTCGCGGGCTGCATCTGTAATTGCTTGACCAGTTAAACCGTCGATTGTGCCATCGCCACGAGCCAATAAATTACGGGCTAAATCGGGTGAGGCACTGATTGCTTCGCGAGCATGACGACGAAGTGCGCTGCCTGATGCGTATTGTTCAAAACAACCACGAGCACCACACCCACATAAATGACCTTCAGGAACAACGCGCAAGTGACCAAATTCGGCGGCAATTCCAAAAGCTCCGCGATAGAGCTCATTGTTTACAACGATGCCGCCGCCAACACCAGTGCCGATAGTTAGCATCATCATGTGTGCTTGATTGCGACCAGCACCAAATTTTGCTTCACCCCACGCTGCAGCATTAGCGTCATTTTCAATTACAACTGGTAACCCAATTAATTCTGTTAGTTCAACATCGAGTTGAACGCCATTCCAATCTGCAATGTTTGGGGTGGCTAACATGGTTTTGCGATCTGAGGAAACAAAACCAGCGGCCGATACGCCAACAGCGGTGATGGAATGCTCTCGCATTAATTCAAGTGCCACTTCAGCAATGATTTTGGTAAGCCCACTGCCACCTTCGCGCGGGGTATCGCGACGTGAGGTTGCTAGAACTTTTCCTGATGCGTCAACAACGCCACCGAGGACCTTTGTGCCGCCGACATCTACGCCAACAGTTAATGACATATGAAAATTATTCTTCTAGATGCGATTTCAATTGTTGTAAGGCTTGATCAATTGTCGCTTGCTCAGCCTTCTTGCGCATCATTGCCGGAATCGGCATAGAGATTTCGACACCCATTTCATAAGTAACCTCTGTGGTGTCCTCATCAATTTTTTTAATTGAGTAAAAACCTTCCATGCCGGTTAGCAGATCGGCATCATTAAATGAAAATGAAAGTTTGCTGGGAGCTTCTGACCAATCGTAATCAAGCGTGACTTTATCTTTCATCATGCCCGCATCGATTACGAACTTGCCGGTGGTTAAACGACCCTGCTCATCGGTAGCTAGAACTTCGACCGACTTAATTGAAGTCGACCACTCGGGATACTTGGCCACCTCAAAGAGGGCTGCCTGCACCTCGCTGATAGGGGCGTCTATGATGATATCTCCGCTGCTTAATTCGCTCATGGCGCAAAGGCTACCCTCTTCCATTTCCGATAGTCGCCACGCTAGCGTTCTCCCATGAACGAAATGACGATCCCTGCCCTTGTCCCTTCGGCTACCGAAGGAAATCTGACGAATCTTGTCGCCGAACGTGCCTGGTTTGAGCCAGAACGCATAATGCTCTCTCGCCCGCTTGGCGAAGGTTGGCAACCTGTAACTGCTCGCGAGTTTGAAACCGAAGTGCGCACCGCTGCTAAAGGTTTAATTGCAGCTGGTATTCAAATCGGTGATCGCGTAGCGATCATGTCACGCACGCGCTATGAATGGACGATTCTAGATTTTGCAATTTGGTATGCCGGTGGCGTAGTAGTGCCGGTTTATGACACTTCATCAGCTGAGCAAATTGACTGGATTCTTAATGACTCTGGTGCTGTGGGCATCATTGTTGAGACACCAACTCTCCGCGAACTAGTTGAAACAGTTAGACCGGCTCATACCCGTCATGTTTGGACAATGACCGATGGCGTCTTGGATATCTTGACTGCGTCCGGTGCTCACATTGGTGATGATGAAATTGATCGCAGACGTAACGCACTTGTGCCAGATACGTTGGCGACTTTGATTTATACATCTGGCACAACTGGAAAACCTAAAGGTGTTTCACTAACTCACGGAAACTTCCTTTCCGAGTGCGGAAACGTTGTGCAAGGCGCGAAAGATCTTTTCTTAAAGCCAGATGGTTCAACTTTGCTTTTCTTGCCAGTTGCGCACGTATTCGGTCGCATGGTGCAGATTGGTGCGATCACTGCTGGATTACATCTAGCTCACTGCAGCGATCCAGTTGGTCGGTTGTCGGCAGACTTGGCATCCTTTAAGCCAACTTTCGTACTTGCTGTGCCACGCATTTTTGAAAAGATTTATAACGGCGCTGAGGCAAAAGCAGATGCCGCAGGTAAAGGCGACATCTTCCGTAAAGCTGCTGCTGTCGCAATCGCGTATAGCGAGGGCTTAGATAGTAAAAAGATTTCGCTTTCGCTTCGTTTAAAGCATGCTCTCTTCGACAAATTAGTCTTTTCTAAAATTCGTACCGCAGTTGGTGGTCGAGTTGAAGCTGCAATATCTGGTGGCGCTCCCCTCGGAGCTCGCTTGGGTCACTTCTATCGTGGCGCTGGAATAACAGTTTTGGAAGGTTATGGATTAACTGAAACTACTGCTGGTGCGACGCTGAACTTATCTTCTGCGCTTCGAGTTGGCTCAGTTGGTAAACCAATTCCGGGCACCTCAATCAAAATTGCCGAAGATGGCGAAGTTCTAATCAGAGGTCCAATTGTGATGCGCGGGTACTGGCAGAACGATGCCGCCAATGCTGAAGTTTTCGATGCGGATCGTTGGTTTAAGACCGGCGACCTTGGCAAATTGGATGAAGACGGATTCCTCTTTATCGTTGGCCGCAAGAAGGAACTTATTGTTACTGCCGGCGGCAAGAACGTTGCGCCAGCTGTTCTAGAAGATCGCCTGCGCTCACATCCACTAGTTAGCCAATGTGTTGTAGTTGGCGATGCTCGTCCATTTATTGGCGCTTTGATCACAATTGATCAAGATTCATTAAAGCCATGGATTGCTGCAAATAAGAAGCAAGGCGCTTCGATGGCAGATTTAGCGGTTGACTCTCAACTTATCAGTGTTATTCAAACTGCTGTTGATGAAGCTAACAAGGCTGTAAGCAAGGCAGAGTCAATTCGTAAGTTCAGAATCTTGACAACTGATTTCACAATCGCTGGTGGCCAGTTAACTGCCAAGCTTTCAGTTAAGCGTCACGTGATTGCGCAAGAGTTCGCCTCAGAAATAGAAGCGCTTTACGAAAAAGAGTAATTGAATCCCCGGGGCACAAACCAGATTGCGCGCCAAATCCACGATGGAATTGCGCAAGATTTGGTTGCCCTGGGTTATTCGCTTGACCAATCTCTAGGCGCACCTGAATTACCAACTTCTACTCGTGCTGAACTACGCACGCTTAGATTTGAAGTCACCGGTCTGATTGAAAAAGTTCGGCGTGAAATTCTGAATCTACGAAGCGCTGCGCCTGATTTAGGTGAGCAAGCATTAGCGATCTGCGGTGATCGTCTGGGCAAAGTTGATCTAGCCATCCCCCTTAATCATTGCCTTAACGCCATAGCCATTGAGCTCCTACGCAATGCAGTTAAACACTCTGGGGCTAGCGTGATTAATTTGCGAACATATAGCGACGATGCTCTTACTGTTATCGAAATTAGCGATAACGGGATTGGCGGTGTTGAAATGAAAGCTGATCGATTCGGTTTAGTTGGTATTACTGAGGCGGTAACTGAGCTTTCTGGAAAAATTGAATTCATTAATCTGACACCTGGTCTCTTGATTCGAGTATCGATTCCCAGTTGAACCGCCAGGTTCTAATCGTTGATGATCACCCGATAGTTCGCGCTGGGCTAGAACAAGCACTGCTTAAAGCAAATTTCACTATCTGCGCCGTGGCAGCAAGTAAGAACGAAGCAATCGCACAGATCGCGCGAACAAATCCAGACCTGATCTTGCTTGATTTAAATCTTCCTGATGGCAGCGGTTTTGAAGTTGCTAATTGGGCCAGAGGAATCTCTGATGAAATCGGGATTGTAATTCTGACGCTTAACGATGCGCCAGAACTTTTACTCGCAGCACTTGCTGCCAGAGTGAGTGGCTTTGTTCTAAAGAGTGCGCCAATTTCTGAAATCATAGCAACACTTGAACGTGCTCTGATTACACCACTAAGTTTCACAGCATCTGGTTTACAAAAAGCACTAAAGGCAAAGGCACAGTTACCCAGTTTGAGCTCACGTGAATTAGAAGTTTTAAGTATTTTGGCAACTGGCAAAAGCACCAAGGAAATTGCTAGGCAACTGTATTTAAGTGAACCAACCATCAAGACCCATCTGGGAAATATCTATCGCAAACTTGAAGTCAATAACCGAATCTCGGCCGTTGCAGTTGCTCGCGATAACTCTTGGTTAGGCGAGTAACGCCGCGTACTTAGTGGCCCAAATTTCCCAACGCCAATTCTCAATAATCCAAGCTCTCCCATTGGCTCCCATGAGTGCGCAAAGTTCTGGGTTCTTTAATAATTCAATACATGCTTGAGCAATTTCGAAAGTATTAGTGCCATCAACAACTACACCAGTTTCACCGACCAGAACTGCATCAGGTGCTCCCCCAGATTTTCCACCAACAACGGGTAACCCACAGGCACTGGCTTCAAGATAGACAATGCCAAGGCCCTCTACTTCAAGCCCAAAAAAACGTGAGCGCGAAGGCATCGCGAAGATATCTCCTATGCAGATGTACCTAGGGAGCTCGGCATAGTTGATCCGTCCGATAAACGTTACACAATCAGTCACTTGTAACTTACTTGCCAATTTTTCCAAGTAATCCTGATGCGGTCCGACTCCAACTAAAACTAAATGAACATTAGGAATTGCTGCCTTGATTGCCGGTAGCGAAGAAATCAACTTATCTTGACCTTTGCGATGGACTAACCGACCAACGCTAATGATCACCGATTTATCAGTTAGCCCAAGTTCGGCGCGCAAATCACTGGAGTCAGTTGGGACGAAATGCTCTACATCTATACCTGGTGCAATCTGAACTAACTTACTGAGATCAGCATTGCTAAGCGCTTTACTAATTTCACCTTTCGTATAATCGCCTAAGTAGGTTATTGCATCAATTTCTTTACTCATGTGTTTAATCACAAAAGCGAAAGGTGGCACTTTAGCCCACCAAACCTCGTGTCCATGAGTCAGGGCCACAATCTTAAGAGCGCCCGCACGTCGCATAGCGCGCGCCATAATTCCAAGCGGCGCGGCAGCCCCAAAAGCCACCTTAGATAACTTTCGACTTTTAATAATTCCTTGACATGCCTTTATTACACGAGGTGTTGGCAAAAGAATTTTGCTTCGATCGCGAATCACTTCGACACCAAATTCCTGTAACCACTTCGCATCAAAGTGAGCAGCATTTGGTTGAGTGCTGGTGTAAACAATCACCGAGCCTTTGGGTAGTCGTTCAATCAAGCCGTGAACAAAAGTTTCGATACCCCCTGCTCTGGGGCCAAAATCATTGGTGATAAAAAGTGTTGTTGCAATCATCACTAGAACCGACGAACGGCAACGAGCTTCTTGCGACCCATCGAAGTAGCTGCATTAGAAACCACTTTCACTCGCGAGCCAGGGCGTGGTGCGTGAACCATCTTGCCACCACCTAAATAAATTCCGACATGTGAAATTGGCCGTCCAAAGAATAGTAAATCTCCTGGTTTAGCTGCGCTATAGGAAACGCTCTTGCCATATCGTGCTTGCGCTGCCGAGTAATGCGGCAGCGATACGCCGGCAGCTTGATAGGCCCGCATCGTAAGACCAGAACAATCCCATTTGGTCGTTCCGGCAGCACCAAAGACATATCGATCACCGATCTGCGCAAGAGCATATTTAATTGCAGCACCGGCTCGACCAGAAATATTGCCTGCGCTACTCGCGTATGCTTTCGAGGAGGCTTGATCAGCATCCTCTTCGGCTGCTGCGAGGGCTGCCAATCTGGCTCGGTCTTCTTTCTTTAACTTAGCTAAAATTTTCTCGGCGCTAGCGAGCTTTGCCTTGGCTTGCGCTGACTTCTGTGCGAATCTCTTCTGTGCTGCGACTACCAAAGCCAGTTTGTCATTTACAGTCAGAGTTGTTGCATTCAGGCGTTGTTGCGCCGCTTCAAATTTTCGTAACTGAGTGCCCTTCGCGCGAGTTATTGACTCAAGTGAACCAGCCGAACTTAAGTAGAGTTCTGGGTTTGCCGAGAAAAGAAGTTCTAAGCCTTGACTTAAGCCGCCAGCCTTATATTGCTCGATAGCAATGGTGCTCAATGATTTCTTTAACGCAGCAACTGTCTCGCCTTGCGCTGCTGCTTCTTGTTTAATTCCGTTAAGCGTTTTTGTAAGTGTCGCTAACTGAACTTTTGCCCCTTGTGCCCCTTCGGCTGCCGATGCGGCATCTTCCTGGAGCTGGCGAACTTGGGACTGAATCTGGGCCAAAGTTGGAGCAGCATGGGCAACCGGTGCGATTAGCGCACTAGCCATAGCTACAGCTGCGCTAATTGCGAGCGAGCTTCGTAAACCCATGCGAGACATAGAGAAGAGGTTATCGGTGTGTCCTTGCGCCGCTCAACCTCAAACCGCGTCTAACTTCCTAAAAGAGCAATTCAGGCTCAGAATTCGCCCTGAAAACAGGGAATTCACAGGAAAGTTTGGCTGATCACGCTAGAAACCTAAGCGGGGGCACGATACCTCGAGAGGAGAGAAGAACGAGTGCATCAGCAGTTTGGTTGGTTAAATCTACCGAGTCTTCAGCCTTATTAAGAAAGATTGAAACAACGCAATCTTTACAAGCTAAATCTCGCAGGGAACAAGAATCGCAGTCAATGATCATGTTCGAAAGGGTAAAGGTCGCCACTGACAATTCCTTCTTCGCAAAACTAGAGAAAAATTGAGTCCAGACACTCGAGAATTTGCGCGCTAAATCAAAGCAAACCCCCTACCTTTTCTTTCGTGCCTGTTATCGCCTCATTAGTCGTTGGTTCCGATGGATCTACTAGCAAAGATGGCCGCTCCGCTGGAGTCTCTAGCGCTGCAGATCGTCGGGCTTTCCTAGCTCGTCGGCGTCAGGCTGATGCACTGCTAATCGGTGGTAATACTGCTCGTAATGAGCCATATCAAAAGACGCCAGTTCCAGTTGTGGTCGTATCTAAGTCAATGCTTAATCCACTTTCAAACAACCGGCTTGCCCATTGGTGGAATTGTGACCCGGTTGAAGCGTTGTCACGAGCCCAGCGACTATTCGGGGAAACTATTGTGATCGAGTCAGGTATTTCAATAATCGAAGAGTTACTGGCAGCTAAAAAAATTGATCGCCTTGAGTTAAGCGTTACGGCAGTTACTGAGGGTGAAGATCAAGTTGATTATAAAAAGTTACTTAGTAAATTCACTTCAATAACTGAGCGAGTTGAAGAAGATACAACTTTTTATACTGCTACTAATTAGTTTCTAAAACGCAGAAAGTATCGCGACACCAGCAACAGCTAAAAAGACTCCGACGTACTGCACTTTATGTAGTCGTTCGTGTAGAAACTTAAAGGCTAGCAACACTGTAACTACTGGATAGAGCGAACCTAAAACCATGACCAGCGAAACTAGCCCCTCTTGAGTTGCCAGTCCTAGAGTGAAGTTAGCTAGAAAATCTGCCACGCCAATAAAAATTAATGAAGGTGCATCAGCGATACTAAATCCGCCTGTAGATCGAAAACGAATTGCGATCGCAATTGTAAATAACGCAGTTGTTGCGCGCATGGTCACCATCGTCATCAACGCACTTGAATCAGAGCCAATGCCCATGAGAGTTAACGCGGTACCAAAACCAAAAGCTGCGCCAAATGCTAAAGCCACGGGTTTTAATGGAAAGCCTTGCGAAATTTCCGGGCCGCTTGCACAAAAAGCGCCAGCGAGTGCGATCACTACACCGATCCAGCGACCACGTGAGAGTTGCTCGCCGCCAATTAACGCGAACATAACTGGCACCACAGCGCCGAGTGAACTAATTGGTGACACCACACCCATGCGCCCAGTGCTCAGACCTACATACAGACAGATCAGCCCGATATATCCAAGTACTCCAGCAAAAACACCTGGCCAGAAATACCCAGAGAAAAATCCATCATTGCCAATCGCAATCGCACCGCGTTCGCCGGTAGCAAAGATCAAGAAGATTCCAAAGGCCAAGCCGATTAATTGGGTAACTCCAAGAACTGCAAAAGCTTGATATTTCTTACTCATTCGGCCGGCTTGGAAATCGGCGCTACCCCAAAGGGCGCTCGATAAGAGTGCTAGTACAAAAGCCATTTGCGTAGGCTACCGCCCTGCCTCCCCTGAATTTGCTTACGCCATCTTTAGACTTAAGCAGTGGATGCTCCAGCCTTTGATCGTTTGATAGATCAACTTAGAACTGTAGAGACCAGGTCTGAGATTATCCTTGAGGAAGTCCCCGCACCGCAGAAGCTAGCTAAATTCGCTTTCGCATTTTCAGCCGATGTCAGTAATGGTTTGACTGGTGATGCCGAGGACGGTGTCGGCTCTGGCCGCTTTGTCTTATTACACGAACCAGGTGGACAAGAAACTTGGGAAACTGATTTTCGTTGTGTGACTTTCATGAGCGCTGATGTTGAACCCGATATGCATGAAGATCCGATGCTTGCTGAAGTGGGCTGGTCTTGGTTTCTAGATTCTCTGGCCGATGCTGGATGTGAATACAGCGCACCTAGCGGCACGGTCACTCGCGTAACGAGTGCCTCATTCGGAAAATTAACTGGACGCAGCAATGAAGCTGAGATTGAGATTCGAGCATCTTGGTCACCAATTATTAAATCTGCCGATGAGTTGTTTAGCCATGTAAATGCTTGGTGCAATCTGCTTGCTACGGTGGCTGGATTGCCACCAATTCCAGATGGGGTATCAGTAATTTCCCCATCGCGTAAAAGACGCACAAGTTAATTTCTTTTAATGACCGAAGATGAAGTTACAACCGCCACGCCCTTATTGGCACCCGCGGGCGGAACTCCGGCCGTTATTCAAACCGAGGAGTCTTTTAAATCAGCGCTAGCCGAATTAGCAAAGGGTGCTGGACCATTTGCAGTCGATGCTGAGCGAGCTTCTGGATATAAATACAGTGCTCGCGCCTACCTCATTCAGATAAAACGAAATGGTGGTGGGTTGCACTTAATAGATCCGATTCCCTTTGGTCCCGGACATCAATTATTTATCGAGCTAAATGAACTACTAAATTCTGACGAAGTTATTCTGCATGCCAGCACGCAAGATTTGCCTTGTCTGCGCGAACTAGGAATCAATCCAAAACTATTATTCGATACTGAGCTCGGCGGACGGATTGCTGGTTTGCCACGCGTTGGACTCGGACCACTTCTTGAGGCACACCTTGGCGTTTTACTTGCCAAGGAGCACTCGGCAGTAGATTGGTCGGTTCGTCCCCTTCCACTTGATTGGTTAAATTACGCAGCTCTAGATGTTGAACTTCTAATTGAACTAAGAAACATAATTTCGCAGCTGTTGCTTGATGCTAAGAAATTGCCTTGGGCAGAAGCTGAATTTGCCGCAATTTTGGCATCGCCACCGAACCCACCCCGAGTTGATCCATGGCGGAGAACTTCCGGAATGCACAAGATTAGAAAACGTAATCAACTAGCAGTAATCCGTGCGCTCTGGAATATCAGAAATCAAATTGCCGAGTCACTTGATGTATCCCCCGGTAAATTACTAAATGACAGTGCAATAGTTGAACTTGCCATGAACCCACCAACTAATAAACGTGATTTCGATAAGGTCTTGCGCCCGATTGGTTTGCGTGCACGATGGAAAGAAAATTTAGATGTCTGGTTAGCCACAATTGCCTCAGCTGTTGCGCTTCCTGAAAGTGATTATCCAGAAATGCGTGCCGCGGGCGATTCAATGCCGCCAACTAAAATTTGGAAAGAACGTTTTCCAGAAAAGTACGCACCCTTTACGCATGCTCGCGCGGCCGTTGAACTTCGTGCAGCCGAATTGAACATTCCGGTTGAGAATTTGATTGCACCTGATGTCATTAGGAAATTGGTTTGGAAACTTTCAACTGATGTAACTAAAGATGCGCTAGAACTCGGAGCTCGCCCTTGGCAGGTGGCCGAGATCGCCGATTTAGTCAGCGCCGCCCTGCTCGAGCGAGAACCATTAGCGCTTCCTGAGGCACAAGAAACAACGCCTGAGCTTGAGTGATGCGAATTACGCAACATTGGAGTTGCGTAATTAAATCTGTGCGGGTACGTTAAACCCATGTTGAGCACTTTCATAATTGCCCTCCGCGAGGGCCTAGAAGCAGCCCTAATCGTAGGAATTCTCGTTGCCTACCTCGTCAAGACGGGCCGTAAAGCCCTTCTCGCCCCGTTATGGGCTGGTGTAGCTCTAGCCGTACTCGTGAGCCTGGCAACTGGGGCATTCCTGACTATCACCTCAACCGAATTAAGCCCACGTGGTGAGGAGTTCTTCGCTGGCACCACCTCATTTCTAGCTGTTGGCTTCGTGACCTGGATGGTTTTCTGGATGAAGCGCACTGCGCGTCATCTAAAGGGCCACCTAGAAGGCCAGATGAGCACCGCTGTTCTAGCTGGTCCCTTAGCGCTAGCTGCTGCTGCTTTCTTTGCCGTGGTTCGTGAAGGACTAGAGACTTCACTCTTTATTTATGCCAACTTTAAGACGGTTTCATCAACTCCTTCAGCAACGGTAGGGCTCATCTTAGGTTTGGGCCTAGCTATTGCGCTGGGATATCTGATTTATCGTAGTTCGATCAGAATAAATCTATCTAAATTCTTTAACTACACCGGAATTGCATTGATCATTGTTGCAGCAGGCGTTCTCAGCTACGGCATTCACGAATACCAAGAACTTGGATGGTTGCCTGGCGTTGACTTCTTCGTCTGGGATGTAACTTCAGTTATCGCTAAGGAATCACTAATGGGTGGAGTACTAGCCGGCACAATTGGCTTTGATACAACTACCTCGTTACTGCAGTTCATCGCTTGGGGCGCATACCTTGGAACAATCCTCTGGCTCTATTTAAAGCCAGCAGCTAGTAAGCCTGCGCCCGTTAAATCTGCCGTTGCTTAATTAGTAGCGTAGATAACTAACGGCGCAGTTGCCGCATAACCTTACCGACCAGTAGCCTTTGGTAACACTTACCGAGAGGCTCCCGCAATGTCGCGCTCAGTTGTCATAGTTGATGCAGTTCGAACTCCATTTGGAAAAGCTGGCAGTTTATATGCTGGCACTCGTGCCGACGATTTAATTGTTCGCGCAATCCGTGGCTTGCTCGAGCGCAATCCAAAAGTTGATCCAAAAACAATTGATGATGTTGCAATCGCTGCTGCTACTCAAAGCGGTGATCAAGGCATGAATATTGGTCGCAGCGCCGCACTTCTTTCAGGCCTTCCAAATAGCGTTCCTGGATATTCAATTGATCGTTGGTGTGCTGGTGCTTTAACTGCCGTAACAACTGTTGCTGGTTCGATTGCAATGGGTGCCTACGATGTTGCAATTGCTGGCGGTGTTGAACATATGGGTAACCACCCAATGGGTGAAGGGGTAGATCCAAATCCACGCTATTTAGCCGAAAAAATTGTTACTACAGATGCACTTGCGATGGGAAATACCGCCGAGAATTTACACGACCGCTTCCCTACTATCACCAAGGAACGCGCTGATCGCTACGCGTTGAATTCGCAATTAAAAACTGCTGCGGCATATGAAGCTGGCATAATTCAAAAAGATTTAATTCCAACTGCGGCGCGTAATCCCGAATTAGGTTGGAGCGTTGCAACTGTTGATGAACCGCCACGCCCTGGAACAACAATGGAAGCACTCGCTGCTTTGAAGACACCATTTCGTCCAGGTGGTCGCGTAACGCCTGGAAACGCAGCTGGTTTAAATGATGGCGCAACTGCGGCCCTTGTAATGGCTGAAGAAAAAGCTCTTGAACTTGGCTTAACCATCAAAGCTCGCATGGTGACATTTGCATTTGCCGGCGTCGAGCCAGAGATTATGGGCTACGGACCAGTGCCTTCAACAATTAAAGCGTTAGCAAAAGCTGGACTTTCGATTGAAGATATTGGTTTGTTTGAAGTTAACGAAGCATTCGCAGTTCAAGTACTTAGTTTTCTAGAATATTTTGGAATCGCAGATGATGACCCTCGTGTTAATCCAGTTGGTGGCGCAATCGCAGTCGGTCACCCACTTGCCTCATCTGGCGTTCGCTTAATTCTAAACTTGGCACGTGGCTTTGAAGCCCACCCAGAGGTGCGTTATGGCATCACGACAATGTGTATTGGTTTAGGTATGGGCGGCACCATCATCTGGGAGAACCCAAACTTCAAGGGAGGCAAATAAATATGGCTACCGAAATGATCATGCCAGAAGGCGCTCCTGAAGAAGTTGTCACAAATGCACTTGTTCGCGAAATTGATTTAGCCCCATTTAGCGCCAACGGTAAATTAGCGCTGATCACCTTAGATAATGGGCAGGATCATAATCGTCCAAATACTTTTGGTCCCAAGTCACTTATGGCACTTGATGCCGCGATAACTGATGCTGCAGGGCGCGATGTAGTTGCGGTTGCAATCACCGGTAAACCATTTATTTTCGCAGCTGGCGCTGACCTTTCGGCACTTGCATTCCTAACCGAGCGCGAACAATCACTAGCCATTGGAAAATTGGGCCACGATGTATTTCGTCGCCTAGGAACACTTGGAAAACCAACCTTTGCTTTCATTAATGGTTTAGCACTCGGTGGTGGCTTAGAAGTTGGCTTGCATAGCAATTATCGAACTTTGGCTTCAACTGCTTTAACTGGATTGCCCGAAGTTTTCCTTGGTTTGATTCCTGGTTGGGGTGGCGCAACTCTTCTACCTAAATTAATTGGCCCAGAACGCGCAGTACAAGTAATCATGTTAAATGCGCTAGCCAATAACACGATGTTAAAAGCTAAAGATGCGCTAAAGCTTGGAGTGGTTGATGCGGTTTACGAACCTGCTGATTTCCTGGAAAAATCAGTTCAGTTCGCCGCTAGCGTTCTAAATGGCTCGAACAAAATCGAGCGTGCTGACTACAGCAATGATCCAGCATGGGAAAGCGCTCTTGCTACTGGTAGAGCTGCCGCACTTAAGAAATATGGCGGCGCTGAAATAGATGCACCAAATAGAGCCTTAACTTTGATTGCTAGCGCAAAGAGCAATTCCCTCAGCGAAGGTTTCGACGCCGAAGATCAAGCGCTTGCAGACTTAACCATGAGCGATCCGCTACGTGCCTCGCTTTATGCTTTCAATTTAATTCAGAAGAAGCGCAAGAAAGTTGAAGGTGCGCCAAAGCCGGCCCTTGGTCGCAAGGTTGCTCGTGTAGGCGTAGTTGGTGCCGGTTTAATGGCTTCACAGCTAGCGTTGCTGCTACTTCGTAATTTGAAAACGCCAATTGTGATGACTGACATTGATCAAGAGCGCGCCGATAAAGGTGTGGCTTGGGTTCGTGGTGAATTAGCTAAGTTAGTAGAAAAGAAACGTATGAGCGAGGAAGCAGCTCGCCGTTTGAGTCTGCTCATTACTGGCTCAGCAGATCAACAGGTATTTGCTAACTGTGATTTTGTCATCGAAGCAATCTTTGAAGAGCTTGCCCTTAAGCAAGATCTGTTTAAAAAGCTAGAAAAAATAGTTTCGCCTGAATGTGTAATAGCTACAAATACTTCTTCGCTTTCAGTTGAAGCAATGTCGGAAGGCATGAGTAATCCAGAGCGAGTAATTGGATTCCACTTCTTTAATCCAGTTGCGATCATGCCGCTACTAGAAGTTGCTCGCACTTCAAAGACAGATGATGCAACAACGGCCACAGCTGTAAACATTGGTAAAGAACTTAAGAAGACCATGGTGATTACTAAAGATGCTCCTGGCTTTGTAGTTAATCGTTTACTTACTCGCTTTATGGGTGAAATCACTGATGCGATGGATGAAGGAACACCGGCAGATGTTGCCGACAACGCACTCCGTAGCGTTGGTTTCCCAATGTCACCATTTGAGTTAGTTGGTTTAGTTGGCCCAGGTGTTGCGCTGCACGTGGCTGAGACGTTAAATAAAAATCTTGGTCCTCGTTATCGCATCTCCCCTACGATGCAACGTCTAGTTAAAGAAGGTGTTCGCACTTTCTATGTTAAAGATGACTCTGGCAAGTTTGTTCCTAATCCGGCAGCCGTTGCGCTAATGGAAAAGGGCGATAAGCCATCAAGTGCTGAAGAAGTTCGTATGCGCGCGCTAAAGGCGTTGGCTGAAGAAGCTCGCATGATGCTTGATGAAGGCGTTGTTAGCACGCCAGCTGAGATTGATATCTGCATGTTGCTTGGTGCTGGTTGGCCAATGGTGCTCGGTGGAATATTGCCTTACCTAGATCGCGAAGGTATTAGCGAAGCCGTCTCGGGTCAGCGTTTTCATCCAGCGGGCGTTGCATCTCTGTAGAGGGCGTTAGGAAACCATCTTTTAGTGATGCGCTCCATTCCACAATGCTTAGCGAGATTTGCTGAGCAGTAATACCTAGTTCGCTCATGATTTGACCGCGCTTGGCATGTTCTAAAAACGTGAGTGGAACACCAATTGAATGAATTGGTACTTGTAGTCCTGCATCGCGGAACATTTCGCTAATGGTGCTGGCAATACCGCCATGGCGAATTCCATCTTCTAGAACAACCACGCTCTTATAGCGAGTTGCCATAGTTACCAATGATTGTGGCAGCGGCTTGATCCAACGTGGATCAATGACTGTTACGCCGACTCCTTCACGGTAAGCCTGTGAGGCAGCTTCAACTGCCATCGCAGCCATCGCACCAACGCTTACCAGTAGTACATCTGCGCTCTCGCCGCGATATAAAACATCGATACCGTCACGACGTTCAAAGGCTGGAATATCAGCAATTACCTCGCCCTTTGGATATCGCAACATTGAAGGCGCATCAGTAATTTGAATAGATTCAGCTAAGACTTCGCGCAAGCGAGCACCATCGCGAGGCGCAGCAACATGCATCGTTGGAATAATTCCGGTTAGCGCGAGATCCCAAATACCGTTGTGTGAAGCACCGTCATCGCCAGTAATGCCAGCACGATCTAATACGAAAGTAACCCCAGCTTTATGAAGGGCAACATCTAATAAAACTTGATCGAATGCGCGGTTAAGGAAAGTTGCATACACCGCAACAACTGGATGCATGCCGGCAAAAGCTAGCCCAGCAGCGCTAGTTACAGCGTGTTGTTCAGCAATGCCTACATCGATTGTGCGGTCTGGGAATTTATCGGCAAATTTATCTAATCCGGTTGGCCCCAACATGGCAGCAGTAATAGCAATTAAATTTCTATGCGCTTCGCCTTGCTTAACTAACTCATCGGCAAAGACGCTGGTCCAAGTAGTAACACCTTCTGCCAGCGGAAGGCCGGTTTCAGGATCAACGATGCCCACAGCATGAAACTTTTCTGCTTCATCTTCAATGGCAGGTGCGTAACCACGGCCCTTTTCAGTAATCGCATGGAGAATAACTGGCGCCCCAAAGGCTTTTGCCTTCAGCAGTGCCCGTTCCATAGCTGCAATATCGTGGCCATCAACTGGTCCCATGTATTTAAGACCTAAATCTTCAAACATACCTTGTGGCGCAATAATGTCTTTGATCCCTTTTTTCATGCCATGCAGAGTGTCATAAATCGGGCCACCAACTACTGGTGTGCGATGCAGAACATCTTTGCCCCAGTCGAGAAATTTCTCATAGCCACGAGTTACGCGCAGCGTTGAAAGATAAGTTGCCATGCCGCCAATAGTTGGCGAATAACTGCGTTCATTATCGTTAACTACAATTACTAAATTGCGAGATTCCGCAGTTGCGATGTTGTTAAGTGCTTCCCATGACATGCCACCAGTTAGCGCACCATCTCCCACAACTACAACAACATGGCGATCACTTTGGCCGGTTAGTGAAAACCCACGCGAAATTCCATCGCCCCAAGAAAGCGCAGTAGATGCATGCGAGTTCTCAATAACATCATGTTCACTTTCAGCGCGACTTGGGTAACCAGATAGGCCGCCCTTTTGGCGCAAGAGATCGAAACCTTCGCTGCGGCCAGTCAAAATCTTATGCACATAACTTTGATGGCCGGTATCAAAGAGAACTACATCCTTGGGTGAATCAAAGGTGCGATGGATAGCGATACTTAATTCAACAACACCGAGGTTTGGTCCTAAGTGGCCGCCGGTCTTAGTTACCTTCGCAATTAAGAATGCGCGGATTTCAGCGGCGAGTGCAATTAATTCGGCAGGTGAAAGAGCGGTTAAATCTTTCGGAGATTTAATCTGCTCAATCATGGCTACAGTCTAAGGTTTAGAGGCTCAGTTGTCCTGCGCTTGGATACTAGTTAGCTAGTAATGAACGCAATACGTATTGCATGATGCCGCCATGACGGTAGTAATCAGCTTCGCCCGGCGTATCGATACGTAACTTAGCCTGGAAGGTTTTATCGCCAGCCTTTACGGTTAGCTCCTTAGGTGATGGGCCGGTATTTAGCGCATCAATGCCAGTGATCTCAAATGTTTCTTCGCCAGTTAAACCAAGGGAAGCCGCAGTTTGACCAGCTAAGAATTGAAGTGGCAGCACTCCCATGCCAATTAAATTTGAGCGGTGAATGCGTTCAAATGATTCAGCGATAACTGCGCGAACGCCAAGCAACGCTGTGCCCTTTGCTGCCCAGTCGCGTGATGATCCAGAGCCATATTCTTTGCCGGCCAGAATAACTAACGGAATTCCGGCTGCTTGATAGGCCATTGATGCATCATAAATTGTTGATTGTTTTCCACCATCGAGGAAGTTACGAGTAAAGCCACCTTCAACACCATCGAGCAACATATTCTTTAAGCGAATATTGGCAAAAGTTCCACGAATCATAATTTCATGGTTGCCGCGGCGGGAGCCGTATGAATTGAAATCAACCCGTTCGATGCCGTGCTCTGCTAAATATTTTCCGGCTGGTGAATCAGCTTTAATATTTCCAGCTGGCGAAATGTGATCTGTTGTAACTGAATCCCCCAAGATCGCCATTACGCGAGCACCTGAAATATTAGTTACTGGTTTTGGTTGCGCAGGCATGCCATCGAAGTATGGCGCTTTGCGCACATAGGTTGAGTTCAGATCCCACTCAAAAGTATTTCCAGTTGGTGTTGCTAGCGACTTCCAGCGATGATCGCCTTCAAATACGCTCGCGTAATCTTTCTTAAACATTTCAGAAGAGATAGATGCTTCGACTACAGATGCAATTTCTTCCTGTGATGGCCAGATATCGCGCAAGTAAACATCGTTACCAGCTTGATCTTTGCCTAGTGAATCTTTTTCGAAGTCATGATTCATAGTGCCAGCAATTGCATAAGCAACTACTAAAGGAGGAGAAGCTAAGTAGTTCATCTTCACATCTGGGCTAATCCGACCTTCGAAGTTACGGTTTCCAGAGAGCACAGCAGTAACTGCTAGATCGTGTTCGTTAACCGCTTTGCTCACTTCAACTGGAAGTGGGCCAGAGTTACCAATACAAGTTACGCAGCCATACCCAACTAAGTTGAAACCAAGATCTTCCATGTACTTAGTAAGGCCAGCTTTGTCATAGTAATCAGTTACTACCTTTGAGCCCGGTGCCAATGTGGTCTTAACCCATGGCTTGGACTTCAAGCCCTTTTCAACTGCTTTCTTTGCCAGCAGCGCAGCGCCAATCATTACTGACGGATTCGAAGTATTGGTACAAGAAGTAATTGATGCGATTACAACATCGCCATTTGTAATCGTGGTGTCGGTTGCACCGACCTTAATCGCAATTGGGTTGGCATTTGTTTTTTCGCTTAAATAGCCAGGTAATGACTTAGCCAGTGCTGCCTTTGAATCACTTAGCGCGATGCGATCTTGTGGGCGCTTCGGGCCAGCAATCGAAGGCACGATTGTTGATAGATCTAATTCGATATGTTCAGAGAAGCGAGGAGCAGCAGATGGGTCATGCCAAAGTCCTTGCTTCTTGGCATAACTTTCAACTAATGCAATTTGATCATCGCTGCGACCGGTAAGGCGTAAGTATTTTAAAGTCTCATCATCGATTGGGAAGATAGCAACTGTCGAACCATATTCTGGGCTCATGTTTCCAATAGTTGCGCGATTAGCCATTGGTACTGCGACCACACCAGGGCCATAGAACTCAACAAACTTGCCCACTACCCCGTGCTTGCGCAAAATTTCAGTAATTGTGAGCGCTAAGTCTGTTGCAGTTGTTCCGACTGGCAATTGCCCATTTAATTTAAATCCAACAACTCGCGGAATCAACATTGAAACTGGTTGACCAAGAAGTGCTGCTTCGGCTTCGATGCCGCCAACTCCCCAGCCAAGTACACCTAAACCATTAACCATGGTGGTGTGTGAATCGGTACCAACTACGGTATCTGGATACGCACGAAGCACGCCATCGACTTTGCGAGTCATGACTACGCGAGCTAAAAATTCAATATTTACTTGGTGCACGATGCCGGTGCCAGGTGGCACAACTTTGAACTCATCAAATGCGCCTTGCCCCCAACGTAAGAAACGATAACGTTCTTGGTTGCGCTGATATTCAATATCAGTATTTTGAGTAAAGGAATCTTTGGTTCCGAACAAATCAGCAATTACCGAGTGATCGATAACTAACTCAGCTGGTGCAAGTGGATTTACTTTTGCTGGGTCGCCACCTAATTCAACAATTGCTTCGCGCATAGTCGCTAAGTCAACGATGCAAGGAACACCAGTGAAATCCTGCATTACTACGCGGGCTGGCGTGAATTGAATTTCAGTATCTGGCTCAACTGCGGGATCCCAGTTCGCCAATGACTTAATCTGTTCGGCGGTGATATTTGCGCCATCTTCGGTGCGAAGTAAGTTCTCAAGCAAAACCTTTAAGCTAAATGGCAGCGATGCTGCTTCAGGTAACTTCGTAATGTCGAAGATCTGATAGCTCTGGCCGGCTACTTCGAGTGAAGTTTGGGCCTGGAAGGAATTCTTGCTCACTTACGCCTCCTAAAAAAGTATCTTGATGTCGAGATACTTTCCTAATCTATCGCAGAGCGGGTAAACAACGCAACCATCTCGATGTGGTGAGTCATCGGAAATAAATCAAATGCGCGGACTTTGGTTAACTGCCAACCGAGATCGTTAGCAAAAGCACAGTCACGTGCAAGGGCTGCTGGGTCACAAGCAACATAAACAATTCGCGCTGGATTTAGCGCTGAGATCTGCTGCAAAACTAACTGTCCAGCACCATCGCGAGGTGGGTCAAGAATTACTACATCAGCTGTACCAATGCGCGGCATAATTTTTGCAACATCACCGAGGTAGATATTTACATTAGGCACATTTTCAAAATTGATTTTGGCATCACCGATTGCACTCGAGCTTGCTTCTACTAAATCAACTCGGCCCGTGGCACCTACCGCCGATAAGGCTGCTGCAGTAAATAAACCAACTCCCCCATAGAGATCTAATACTTGATCGCCGCTTTGTATTTCGGCATATTGCATAACAGCTTGCGTTAAAACTGTAGGTGCTGATTTGTGGCTCTGCCAAAATGATGAATGGCTCACTTGGAAATTGTTCTCACCCACAACTTCAACAAATTTTTCTGGACCTTCAATTACTTTGCTACTGGAAATCATTCGGTCGCCTAATTTATTGGCACTAATTTCTAATTTTGTATTTGGTTGCCAATTGCGTGAGGTGATCTCAGCTAACTTTAACTCTGGCACACAAGTTAGACAGTCATCAATTTGAATTGATTTATGGCTACGTGAACCAAAGAAGCCAGCTTTTCCAGATCCATCGATATTTAAAATTGCTCGAGTTCGCCAATTAAGTGGATCACCCACTTCTTCAACCGTTACCTTTAAATCCATTTTTGCGATCCGGGCGAATTGCTCAGTAATTACATCGCTTTTCAAATCACGTTGGCGAGCAATCGAGATATGTTGGAAATCGCACCCACCGCAGCCCAATCGATGAGCGTAACTACAAGGAGCTTTAACCCGATCAACTGATGCTTCGAGAACTTCTAGAACATCACCGCGATTAAATGACTTGCCGGTGCTAGTTACTTCAACAACTACCTTCTCGCCCGGAATTCCATGGCGAATAAAGAAGACTGCTCCTTCATGTCGAGCAATAAAATGGCCGCCATGGGCTACTTTCTCGATCGTGGTGGTGAACTTTTCGCCCACTCTGAACGCCCTCTTTTTTGAATCAGTACGCTCAGTTTCCATAATTGGTAAGCCTAAGGGTGGTAGGTTGATCCTTGTGCATGTAGTAATTATGGGTTGCGGTCGAGTCGGATCTTCCTTAGCAGCCGAACTTGAGGCCGCTGGCCATTCCGTCGCCATAATTGATCAATCTCGCGAAGCTTTCCGCAGACTTGGCCCTGACTTTAAAGGTCGCACTGTCACCGGCGTTGGCTTTGATCGCGACACTTTGGTCGAAGCAGGAATCGAAACCGCATCTGCTTTCGCTGCCGTAAGCAATGGTGATAACTCGAATATTATTGCCGCTCGTGTAGCCCGCGAAGTTTTCGGAGTTTCCAATGTAGTTGCTCGAATTTATGATTCCGGCCGAGCTGAAATTTACCAGCGTCTAGGAATTCCAACAGTTGCCACCGTGCTTTGGGCAACAGATCAAATCTCACGTCGCATAATGCCGGAAGGATCTCGTTCAGAATGGCGCGATGCAACAGGCACCATTAGTTTGAGCGAAGTACATCCAGCTGCTGATTGGTATGGCTCCCCTGTCTTGCGCATTGAGAATGTAACTTCAGCTCGAGTTGCCTTCATTACTCGCTTAGGTGAAGGCTTAATTCCAGATGAGCACACAGTTTTACAAGAAGGCGACTTAGTTCATGTAATTGTTGAAGAAGGCAAGATTGCCGAAGTAGAAGCAGCCATGGCTAAATCCCCTGAGGAGTCATAACGTGAGAATTGCAATCGCAGGCGCTGGCAATGTAGGTCGCGCTATTGCGCGCGAACTTCTAGATAATGGCCATGAAGTACTTTTGATTGATCGTGATCCAAAATCACTAAAGATGGATAGCGTTCCTGATGCCGAATGGTTATTAGCCGATGCTTGTGAAATCACTTCACTTGATAAAGCAAAGCTCGATACCTGCCAAGTGCTGGTCGCAGCAACAGGTGATGACAAAGTTAATTTAGTGGCATCGCTTCTAGGTAAGACTGAATATGGCGTTCCTCGCGTTGTGGCTCGCATTAATCACCCAAAGAATGAATGGATGTTTGATTCATCTTGGGGCGTAGATGTCGCGGTATCAACACCAAGAATTATTTCAGCACTCGTCGAAGAAGCTGTGAGCGTTGGCGATGTAGTTCGCTTATTCTCATTCAGACAGGGTCAAGCCAGCTTAGTTGAGCTAACACTTCCTGATAACTCATCTTGCCTTGGTCTTACCGTTGAAGAAATCACTTTGCCAGAGAATTCAGCCCTTGCTGCAATCGTTCGCGATGGTCGAGTCGTAACACCAAAGCCACACGAGGTATTTACCGCAGGCGATGAACTGCTATTTGTAGCAACAGCTGAAGCAGAAGACCTGCTAAAGCAATGTTTTATCGCTAATTAAGCTTCGGGTTTTTCAGGCGGAATTGCCGCTGGAACTTTCTTAATGATTAGCCAAGATCCCCAGGCAACGGCTGCAAATAACGGATATCCCATGGCAAGTCGCGCGGTACCGAGTGCAGTTAAATTGCCTGTTTTATACAGCGGGTATTGCACGATTAACCGAGATGCGAATAAGCCAACCCAGAGCCAGCCGGCCTTTATGTAGGCGCGCTTACGTTCAGCAACTTTGCGCCAATGAAGATTCTCACCCAGAATCGGACCGAGAACCAGCCCTAAAATTGGAAACCCAACTAGGTTTGCTACTAAATAAACCGAACCATAAACAATATTAATGATTAAACCCGGTAAATAATAATCAACAGCTGAACCTGTCTTACGTGCCAAAAATGCGCAGAAAACAACGCCGATAAGGCCAGATATGACATGCTGCAAAGTGTCTTTCTTCGCCAACCGCAAAATCGCTAGTACTAGTGCAGTGATAATCGCAGCAGTAGCGGCTTTTTGTAGGTCTTTAGTGAAATTAAAAGCAATTAGGAATACCAGTGAAGGAAGTCCAGAATCTAATAAACCTTTTTTACCACCAAGTTCGTCAATTACTTTCTTTTGATCACTCATATTTAAGCCAATCCAGTTGAGCCAAAGCCACCATCTGAGCGACCAGAGCCAGGTAACTCTTCAACTTCGACAAAGTCAGCATGTTCAACTTTTTGGAAAACTAATTGCGCAATGCGATCACCTCGTTTGAATGAGATGCTCTCGCGTGGATCAAGGTTAATTAGTATTACTTGTAACTCACCACGAAAGCCAGCATCGATCGTGCCTGGCGCATTGACCATAGAGACACCGTGCTTGATTGCCAAACCAGAGCGAGGATGAGCAAAAGCTGCGTAACCATTAGGGAGTGCAATCGCGATACCAGTTGGCGCAAGTGCGCGCTCCCCTGGCTCTAAAGTTAAATCAATTCGGGTAACGATATCGGCGCCAGCATCGCCACCTTTGGAATATTTCGGAAGTGGAACGCCTGGATCAAGCCGCTTGATTAATACTTGTAAACTTCTCATGGGTTAATTTCAAACTCTGGATCTTCAAAGGCTAAAAGTTCAGGATGTTTAGCAAGTTCCTTTATGAAACCTTCAGGAGCTTGAGTTAAGAAGTGTGACATTGGCACGATTACAAATAACGCTGAAGCTCGAACTGCGATTTCGCCTTCTGGTGAATTTAATCTACCAACGGCCGCCGTATAAACTTTGCGATTTACCTGGCCGGTGATTTCGGAAGTTATATGCAAAGTGGTGCCTAGAGGCACTGGCTTAATGAAATTCGTTTCTAGCCTAGCCGTCACCGATGGTGTTCGTATTAGCCACATTAATTTACCCATCGCTTCGTCAAAAGCCAGGGAAAGTAAACCTCCGTGAGCAAGACCAGGTGCGCCTTGATGATTTTCCGTAACTGTAAATTCTGACTTAATAGTTGCGCCTTCACCAATATGAGCGACTAGGTGTAGGCCAGTTGGGTGTAATTCACCACAGCCAAAACAGTGGCCATAGTGAGAGGGAACTTTCGTGCCAGTAGCAGGGGCGAGCGGGTGACGCTTAGGAATCAAAGCCCCCTCGGGCGGAGTAGTGCTGGGTACGCGACTCATGTCATAAGGCTACTTTATTTATTTCACGATAGCGTGGTCTTATGAGATTTAGAGAAGTGATTCGCGCGCCATTTTGGCTGATTGCCTTTATTTACTTTCTCCTTATCTCCTTAGTTGTTGCCGTATGGGCTGCTATCGGAAATCAACCTGCATTCCTAACTTGGGTAGTCAGCACATTTCTAATCGTGCTCATTGCTTTAAAATCCACGCTAGTTATCGAAGTAGATGAAAATGAATTGAGAGCAGGCCCTGCTCATATAGAACTTAAATTCTTAGGTAAAGCAACGGCGCTTGATAGTAAGGAAATGGGCCGACTTCGCACTCGCGACGCCGACCCAGCTTCTTTTCTAATCTTTAGATTCTGGCGATCAACTGGTGTTAAAGTTGAAATCAACGATCCCCGTGATCAAACACCGTATTGGCTAATTACTTCAAAGCGAAGTAAAGAGTTGGCCGTAATTCTTAATTCTTAAGAGCATTCCTTACAAACTGCAGTAGCGCCTTCGCCTTTTGCTAATTGAGTACTGTGATGTACCAAGAAACAACGTGAGCAAGTGAATTCATCTACCTGCTTAGGAACTACGCGAACCGAAAGTTCTTCACCAGATAAATCAGCACCCGGTAGCTCAAGGCTCTCAGCTGCTTCTGCTTCATCGACATCAATCTGACCGGATTGAGCATCGACGCGTTGCGCCTTTAACTCCTCAAGCGATTCTTCATGTAACTCTTCATCGGTTTTTCTGGGGGTGTCATAATCGGTTGCCATTGCTCTCACCTTCTTTCCAAACTAAGTCGAAGCCAAATTTC
>CAMCXZ010000014.1 GCA_945883725.1 Bifidobacterium breve
TTGGCAAGTGAAATTGCAGGCATCGTTAAGCCTTAAAAGTAACTAGTTGCGAATTAACGAACGCCGGCTTTAACGGCAGCTTTTGCCATTGAAGACTTCTTGTTGGCAGCAGTGTTCTTGTGTAGAACACCCTTAGCAACGGCGATATCAAAAGCCTTTGAAGCGTCGCGTAGTTCAGTTGAGATAGCTGCGGCATCGCCAGCGGTTACAGCGTCGCGGAATTTGCGAGCAGCTGTCTTGATAGAAGAGCGCACTGACTTGTTACGTAGGCGTGCCTTCTCATTGGTCTTGATCCGCTTGATCTGCGACTTGATATTTGCCACTTAAGGTTTACTCCGAACTAAATTGGTTGAACGCTAAATACGAACCCGAAGGCTACCAGCGGGGCGCCTTTAGGCTCAAATCGGCCAAATTGCGTTATCGAGCGGCTTTCGCGCTGGCGATCTCGGAAATCGCGTGTTCAAGCGCATAGATCGGGTCACTTGCCGCCCCTTTTACTTGGGCATCAGCCAGGGCAATTGCCCCAACGGCTGCCACGATTCCGCGTGGAGTCCAGCCCGCCAACTGACGACGAGCCTTATCGATCTGCCATGGTGCCATGCCTAATTGGCCAGCTAACTCAAATGATTTCGCATTTCGATTAGCGCCTGAAACTTTGGCCAATGAACGAAGGGCCGAAGCGATCGCACTTGTAACCATAACTGGGTCAGTGCCCGTTTCGATTGCACTTCGTAATTGCAAAAGTGCCACTGGCAGATTTCCATCGAGGGCTGCATCTGCCACATCAAAGCCAGTAGTTTCAACGCGACCTTGGTGATACTTATCAACTTCTTTTTCATCAATGGTTCCGGCAGGAGCATCAGCGATGATCTGACTGCAAGCGGCAGTTAGTTCGCGTAGATCGCCGCCAATCGCATTTACCAGAGCGGCAATTGCAGCAGGTGATGCTTTACGGCCAGCATCGAGAAATAGATTCTTAACGAATTCTTGTTTCTCGGCTTCTTTCTTAAGTGGCTCACAAGAAATTATTTCGGGCTTAATTTTCTTAATTGCATCCAGAAGTGCTTTCCCTTTGACGCCACCTTTATGCAGAAAGATTACGGTGGTGGAAGCATCTAGCTCTGGCAAGTAACGAATGATTTCTTCTTTGTTATCTTCAGGTAAATCTTGCAAGTCGCGAATAATTAAAGCGCGTCGCTCCGAAAATAGCGACGGCGCAAGAGCATCTGAAATATCACCAACGATTGAATCGGCGGCATAGATCGACGTAATTTCGGCGTTCTCGCTTTTTAACTCTGCTTGTAATTTAGTTAGCGCACGATCGGCAAGGGCAGCTTCGGAACCGAGAATCAAATAGAAATCATTCATCGCCTACCCCCAGTCCCAGAACTTAAATACCCGTTGGCTTTTACGAACCTTAACCTGATGTCTGCGCGCATTAATCGCGAGCGCTCCATCTTGATCAGTTCGGTAAACCGTGCTGCCGATCCTACTCAAGGCGGCGATTGTTTGGGGCGCTGGATGGCCGTAAGTATTGTCTTTGCCCACACTAATTATCGATATTCGTGGCGAGAGGGCCTTCATAAAGTTCAAATCTTGGTAGCGGGAACCATGATGCGCCACTTTATACATATCTACTTGGCTTAACTGCTGAACTAACTGCGACTGCGCGATTGGTTCAATATCCCCCGCGGCTAAAAGCGAGAAGTCAGCTGAATTTATCTGCATCACGATGCTGGAATTATTAGGTGAATCTTGCGCACCCAGTTTTGGCCAAAGCACATGAAAATTAATCGGCCCACGATTGCTAAGTATTTGGGCGCTAAAGCCAGCTGTGACTGGAATTTGTGGAATCTCTTTTAGCCATCTCTGCACGCGTTCACTTTCAAATGCTGGATCAATCTGCGGGCTAACCCAAACTTGCCCCACGCTTCGGCCTTTGAGTAATCCCGGCAAACCTTCAACATGGTCGGCATGAAAATGGGTCAGAACCAATACTGACACTTGAGTTATCCCAAATTGTTTTAAGCATCTATCAATTAATTGCGGGTCTGGTCCCACATCAACTACGACACCTTGATGCTTACCTAAATTAATCACCATGGCATCACCTTGCCCAATATCGCAGTTACCTACTTGCCAATCTATTCCGGGAAATCTGGCAACCCAGTTCGTGGCGGTAAGCAGAACAACTAGAAGAATAGCGATTGCCTTTCGGTGCTTTTGAAAGAAAGTGCGAAAGATCCAAATACAAATTGCCACAACTGCAATTGTTAGAAAACCACTAGCCCCTTTCCCTAGTTCCAGAACTGAAAAACTTGCTGACCATTTAGCTACTAAACCTATGAAGGCTGCTGGTATTCGAATGATGAGAATGATTACACCCGAAATTGCGGGCAAAATTGGATGAATCAGGGCAGCAATAAACCCTAAGACAGTTATCGGCGCAACGGCCGGAGCTGCTAAAAGATTAGCAATCACGCTCATTGGCGAGAGAAAGCCGGATAACGCGACTAACACTGGGGCGCAGAAGAGTGTTGCTGCAATTGGCGGTGCTAACGCTTCAGCGAATTTTCGTGGCACAAATCTGGCGAAAAATTTAATGATGTTAGGTGCGGCCAGCAATAAGCCGCCCGTTGCTAAGACCGATAGGGCAAAACCAGCATCTCGAGACTGCCAAGGGTCTGCGATAACAACAGCTGCCACCGCAAAACCTAGCGCGGGCAATGAGTCAGCTGCGTGTCGATGACTCATGGCAACTAATACAACGGCTGCCATCGCAGCTGCTCGTAATACCGAAGGCGAAGGTCGAACAAGTGCGATGAAGAAAATCAGCGAAAGTGCAGTAGCACCAATTCGATAATTTCGATTACGAAATAGAAATTGCATTAGCCATAAAACAAAGCCTGAAACAATTGCGAAGTTTGCACCACTAACAGCTACTAAATGAGTTAGCCCAGATCGTTTCATGGCTAATTTGAATTCAGCACTTTGTTTTGAGGTATCCCCCAGTACCATCCCGGGAATTAATGCGCCGGCATCACCATCGCCACTTGCATTTCGCAAACCGATTCGAATTGCACCAAGGGAGCGTGCCCAGCGCGACGCCGTGGTTTCAATCTTGATCTCACCATGGAAGAGAACAAGGGCAGCAACTCGCGCTTCCTTGCTTTTTACCAATACCGCTCGCCCGCTAATGATTTGCCCCGGTAATAACCCAGTTAAATTCTTAGCGGGCGAAAGCACCCGAATCGGTATTTTCAATCGATAGATACCAGCACTGGTTTCTAACTCGATGGCACTAGCCAGAAATGACCAATTACTTGCCACATAATTGCGGTCAGAGACTTTCGGGGTTGTGCGATTTGGGTCGGTAATTAATTTGGCAGTTATCGAAACTTCACTGCCTAGATATTGCGTAAGAACCGTCTGCGTTAAGGCTTGGGCCCGAAACGACATAATTGTTGAACCCAGCAATAAGGCAATAATTACAACTAGCGCACGTTGTTTTTTACCCAAGAGAATAAATACCGCAAAAGCGATGAGTAACAGAGTTACTCGCCAGGGTGCCACATAACTTTGAATAAGTGCGCCGAGCCAGATGGCCGCGCCTATGGTTAAGGCGCGAAAATCAATTAAACGGTGATTTGGTTTTTGAACTGTGCGAATTTAGCTGGCCCTATCCCGGAAACTTTATCGAGATCTTCTAGCGTGAGAAATGGTCCATTGGCAGCTCGGTAAGCCACTATCCGCATGGCTAACACCGGACCAACGCCATCTAGTTTCTCAAACTGTTTGGCAGTTGCTCGATTGATATTTAGCGGTCCAGTTGGTGTTGCTTTTTTGGTGGCGAATTTTCGACCAGCTGGAATTTTGGTTTTCTCAGTTGGAGAAACATAAATCTGCTCGCCATCTCGAATTATGCGCGCCAAATTCAAATCACTCAAGTCCGTGCCGGCTAGCGAATTGCCAGCAGCTTTAATCGCATCAATCACACGAGCATTGCCGGGTAGCGCATAAACCCCTGGGTTGGTAACTGCGCCAGCAACATCAACAGTCACAAGCGGTGCTTCAATTTCAACAGGTGCTGCCATGATTACGGCTTCAGATTTTCCGGTCGTTACCCAGAAACCCGAAATTGCAATTACTAGACCAGCCAAGATTAATAGGCTGCGCTTTTGTAAGGTAGAGAAATTTAATTCGTACCACCAATCGGTGATCCGTTGAATCTGATTTTGGAATTCATTCATGCCGACATTCTCGGCGTCGCTATTAGGCTTGAGCGCTAGCGAATAATTAGTTGGGGATAACGATATTTACGAGCTTAGGTGCGCGAGTAATTATCTTTACCGGTGTTACTCCGCCTAATTCAGCTGCGATAGCTGGAAGAGCGAGTGCCTGCGCTTGGAGTTCAGCATCAGAAATCGTTGGCGAAACTTCAAGGCGCTCTTTGATCTTGCCGTTGATCTGAATAACCGCTTCAACTGCATCGGCCACAAGTAGCTTTTCATCCACAGCTGGCCAGCCCGCCAGAGCAACTGCTGGCTGATGGCCTAAGCGATCCCACATTTCTTCAGCGGTATATGGCGCTACAAGTGAAAGCATGATTGCGGTGGCTTCAACTGCTTCGCGAACTGCTGGGTCGGCTGGGCCACAACCGCTATCCACTGCTTTGCGAGTGGCATTTACTAATTCCATAACTCGAGCAATTGCTACATTAAAACGGAAAGATTCAACGGCAAAGGCCGCATCATGAAGTGCTTTGTGCGTGGCTTTGCGAAGTGAAATTTCGCCAGTATTGAAATCAACACCAGGCTTACTTGTGACATCGCCAGATAAACGCCAAGCACGAGTTAAGAATTTAACTGAGCCAGCTGGTGAAACATCTGACCAATCAACATCATCTTCAGGTGGGCCAGCGAAAACCATTGATAAGCGAATTGCATCAACGCCGTGGTTAGCAAGCTCATCAGATAAACGAACTAAGTTGCCACGTGACTTAGACATGGCCGAGCCATCCATCAAGACCATACCTTGATTTAGCAAACGAGTAAATGGTTCGTTAAATGAAACCATATCCATGTCGAATAAAACTTTGGTGAAGAAACGGCTATAGAGCAAGTGCAAGATCGCATGGGTTACGCCGCCCACATATTGATCAACTGGTAACCAAGTATCAACATCGGTGCGACTAAATGGTTCGTTGTGATTGGTTGAACTTGGGTAGCGCAAGTAGTACCAAGATGAATCTACGAAAGTATCCATGGTGTCGGTATCACGCATTGCTGCGGTGCCGCACTTAGGGCAGGCAACATTTACCCAATCTGTTGCTGCTGCAAGTGGTGATTGACCCTTTGGCTTTAGATCAAGTCCGGCCGCATCAGGAAGCAGTAACGGCAATTGATCAGCAGGAACACCGACTTCGCCACACTTAGGACAGTGAATAATCGGAATAGGTGTGCCCCAATAACGCTGACGAGAAACTAACCAGTCGCGCAAACGATAATTGCGGGCGGATTTTCCTAGGCCATCTTTTTCAAGTTGGGCATTGATCTGAGCAATGGCATCAGCCTTTGAAAGACCGTTTAGTGAGCCTGAATTAACTAGCTTTCCATCTCCACCGGTAGCAACACCAGTTTCATTTGGGTCTTCTTCGCCGGTTTCGACAACTACGCGTACCGGTAATTTCATGGCGCGAGCGAAATCTAAATCGCGTTGATCATGAGCCGGCACCGCCATGATCGCACCAGTGCCGTAATCAGCTAATACATAATCACTAGCCCAGATTGGCAACTTCTCGCCGTTAACTGGGTTGATCGCATAACGTTGCAAGAAAACGCCGGTCTTTGGGCGATCTGTTGCTAAGCGATCAATATCTGAGGCAGCCTTAACGCTATCTAGATATTGCTTAAATTCTTTTTCAACTTCAGTGCCCGCAGCAAGCTTGGCAGCAAGTTCAGAGTCGGCCGCAACAACGAAGAAAGTAGCGCCATACAAAGTATCTGGGCGAGTTGTGTAAATAGTTACTGGCTCTGGCATTCCTTCGATTTGGAAATCAACATTGGCGCCAGTTGAGCGACCAATCCAATTGCGCTGCATCATTAGAACTTTCTCGGGCCACTTGCCTTCGAGTTGTTCCATGTCATCAAGCAAGCGATCGGCATAATCAGTGATCTTGAAATACCACTGATTTAGCTTCTTCTTGGTCACTGCGCTATCGCAACGCTCGCAAAGACCGGCAACTACTTGTTCATTAGCTAAAACAGTTTGGCAATCAGGGCACCAGTTAACTGCAGAATCTTTACGGTATGCCAAACCACGTTCGTGAAGTTGTAAGAATAACCATTGATTCCATTTGTAGTATTCCGGGTCGCAAGTATTAAATACCCGATCCCAATCAAAGGAACAGGCAAAGCGACGCATTGATGCTTTCTGCACTGCGATGTTTTCGTAAGTCCAGATTTTTGGATCTTCGTTGCGCTTGATCGCAGCGTTTTCAGCTGGCAAACCAAAAGCATCCCAACCAATCGGGTGCATAACATTGAAACCTTTTTGCGCCCAATAACGAGCAATTACATCGCCTAGTGCGTAAGCCTCGGCATGGCCCATATGTAGATCTCCCGATGGATACGGGAACATATCGAGTACATATTTCTTGGGGCGGGGATCATCGGTTCGGCCAGATTTAAATGGCTCAATTTTGTCCCAGACTGGAAGCCACTTTTCCTGCACATAGGCGAAGTCATACGCCGCATGCTCGCGTTCAGTGGTCATTAACTTAGTTTATCGGGCTTTAGCCCCAAGTAACGCCAGTGAGTTCTTCGCTTACCGCCCATAAATTGGCCGCTAATTCTTGGTCATATGCAATGCCAGCGGCGCGAGTTAGCTTTGGGAAACCACGCATTTCCATAAAGCCATCGGGGCCAACATATGAAGCGCCGACAAGTGGTGAATGGGTTGCGGCGCATAGTGTTGGAAGCGCACCGCGGCTAGCGCTTTGCGCAATTACTGCATTCATGGCAGAAGTTACTCGAGCTTCAGCCGTTGCTCCTCGCATGGCAGGGCTAACGTTTTGTAAGTTGGTATTGCTGTATCCCGGATGTACTGCGTAGGCGTTAAAGCACCATTCATTTTTCATGATGCGCCGTTGTAGTTCATTTGTGAAAAGTAAGTTTGCTAACTTGCTAGCACCGTATGCGCCCCAAGGTTTATATGGGCCGACTCCTTTAGCGCGATCAAGAATCTCTGCTTTGGTTCCCTCGCCAAAATTTCCAATGCGATGTGCTTGGCTAGAAACACTAACTACTCGGTCAGTCACTTTTGAATGTAACAAGCCAGCAAGTGCAAAATGTCCTAGGTGATTAGTGCCAAGTTGTAATTCAAAACCATCTTGAGTGTGGGCCAATGGTGTTGCCATTACGCCGGCATTTAGAATCAAAACATCAAAGTCATAAGTAATTGATTTAGCAAAATTTTGAATTGAATCAAGTAAAGTTAAATCAAGGGAGCCAACTGAAATATTCTTGCTGCCTAATTCGAGCGCAGTAGCCGCACCTTTTTGAGCATCGCGAGCAGTAATTGTTACGTGAGCGCCAGCGCGAATAAGTTCACGGGCAGCTTCTTTACCAATGCCTGATGTGCCACCAGTTATTAAGTATTTTTTACCGGAAAGATCGCCGATATTTTTGGCGTTCCACCCTTGCGGAATTGTTGGAATAGAACTCACGTGGAGCTGAGGGGATTTGAACCCCTGACCCCCTGCATGCCATGCAGGTGCGCTACCAGCTGCGCCACAGCCCCAAATTTCTTTGAGAAGCAGACCCTACCTTATTTATTCAGGAGAGATCGCTCCGCTTTCTTCACCAAGTATTACTTCTGGAATAGACCCTGCATTATGTTCAACTAAATGCCAGCCCCTCGGATTAGTCTGCAGAATTGACCAAGATGCATTAGATAGCCCGCCTACAGCGCCCCAATTAGCCATGGGCAAATTAAGTAAGGAACCTAGAACGCAGCGAGCGGTGCCACCATGAGTAGTGACAATTAATAATTGATTATCTAAACCATCTAGTGCTCGTTTAATTGCACTTACTGCGCGCGTTGCGACATCGCTTCGTTTTTCACCAATAGTTCCGGCCGGGTTATCTTCGCCATCTATCCAGCGCACAAAGTTCTCGAAATCTTCGGCACGATTCTCGGCACCAGTTTTTCCTTCCCAGAGGCCGCCATTGGTCTCACGCAAATCAATATCGATTTCAACTTCTAAATTTGTTAGGTTGCCAAGAGCTTGCGCAGTATCACGAGCACGCGATAGATCACTAGAGAGAATTTTAGTAGGTTGCATTCCGACCAAAATACTTGCTGCATGTTTTGCTTGATACTGACCCACAGCATTTAGCGGAATATCAGAATGACCTTGGAACCGATTTACGGTATTCCAATCAGTCTGACCATGCCGCCACAATAAAACTCGATTAGCCATTTTTAACTTTTACTCCTCGACCGGGACCCGAACATCTAGCTTAATTGTTGGGCAATCATTCCAGAGGCGATCGAGCATGTAATAACGGCGCAGATCAGCACTTTGAATATGCACAACTAAATCAGAGTAATCCAGCAGAATCCATTCTTCGCCGCCTTCACGGCGAACTGGCTTATCTCCCACTTGACGTAACTTTTCTTCAACAAAGTCAGCAATGGCATCTACTTGACGCACATTTTGACCAGTTACGATCAAGAAAACTTCGCTTAAAACTAATTGATCAGATAAATCGATGGCAACCATATTGGTGCCGAACTTATCGGCTGCTGCTTGCGCGGCGATCTGGGTTAACGCCTTAACTGACTCACTTGCTGGCATAGAGGCCACGTTCCTTTATATAGGTAACTACTGCAGGTGGCAGCAGATCAAAATCTCCAGCGCGTACTTGGGTTGCTGAAATATTTAAAGCATCGATATCCAGAGTTGGTGACCCTGGAAAGTCGGGACGATCAATAACTAAAATTTCAACTAACTTCTTTAGCTCATCGTTGCGGTGCCACTGATCAATACTTGAGTGAGCATCGGTACCAAGTATCAAAACGATTTTGTCGTCTGGATAGGTTGCCTTTAAAGCTTCAACGGTATCAATCGTATAGCTCGGACCACTTCGACGAATCTCAATGCTATTTACAATTACCTCATCATCTAATTCAAGTTCGGCGACAGCTAACTGGCACATCTTTAGTCGATCTTCACCTGATGCAACTGGTGCGTTCTCGCGCAACCACGGCTCACCTGCTGGAACCAAAATAATCTGATCAACTACATCGCGTACTAGCAGTTCGGTGATTACATAGAGATGGCCATTATGGATAGGGTCGAAAGTCCCACCATAAAGGCCAATACGACTACTGCGACTCAAACTCTAACTTTTCTAAATTACTTGCCGAGGCGAAGCGTTAAATAAAGAAGTAATGAGAGAACAACAAATGCCAGTACTCCAAAGAAGACAGGAGGTGCTGGAAGTTCGCGAGTGATTTCAGATGCACGAATAATCATGGGTTTAGCCTACTACGACCCTGCCAGTAGTTTCTTAAAGGCTGCTTCATCGATAATCGTTACGCCTAATTCTTCAGCTTTGGCCAACTTAGAACCAGGTTCAGCGCCTACCAAAAGATAATTGGTTTTCTTAGAAACCGATGATGATGCTTTTCCACCATGGGCTGTAATAGTTTCGGCGATGCCATCGCGGGTAAATGATTCGAGCCCACCAGTTACTACAAAAGTCAGGCCGGCCAAGGTTTGTGGCGCAGTATTGGTATCTACGAAGTGCACTGTGACGCCGGCGGCAGTCCAGCGTTCAACAATGCGTTTATGCCAATCAATAGCAAACCACTCTGAAATCGCCTCAGCCATAGTTGCGCCAACGCCATCAATCGCCGCGATTTCTTCAACCGAGGCAGTTGCTAACTTTTCGAGCGATCCGAATTCGGTAGCCAGTGCTTGAGCTGAAGTTGGACCAACATGGCGAATAGATAAGGCCACAATAGTTCGCCAAAGCGGGCGGGTTTTAGCAACATCGAGTGCGTTCATTAACTTATCAACGTTAGCTGCTTGTTCGCCATCTTTTTTAGTAAAGAAGCTCGACTTAACTAATTTTGCTGGGGTTAAATCAAATAGTTCGGCTTCATCCGTCAGGATCTTCTCGGAAAGCAGCGCTGATGCTGCTTCGTAGCCGAGCACATCAATGTCTAGAGCAGCACGCGAAGCTATGTAATAAATTCGCTCGCGTAATTGAGCCGGGCAAGATCTGGTATTCGGGCAACGAATATCAATATCACCTTCGGTGATAGCCCGAAGTTCACTGCCGCAATCTGGGCAATTAGTTGGCATTACAAATGCGCGCTCACTGCCATCGCGACGCTCAACTACTGGAGCCAACACTTCGGGAATTACATCGCCGGCTTTACGGATTGTTACAGTATCGCCAATCAGAATGCCTTTGCGAATAACTTCTTGGGCATTATGAAGCGTCGCATTAGTAACGGTAGAGCCCGCAACTTTTACTGGTTCCATGAAAGCAAATGGTGTTACGCGACCTGTACGGCCAACACTGACCTTAATATCAAGTAACTTTGTGGTGACTTCTTCGGGCGGATACTTAAAAGCAATTGCCCACTTAGGCGCACGCGAAGTGAAACCTAGCTTTTCTTGCGAGGCAATATCATCAACTTTGATTACCACACCATCAATTTCATGCTCAACATCGTGACGATGAGCTTCATAATAGCCAATAAAATCAGTTACTTCAGCCCTGCTTGAACAAACTTTAAAGCGAGCACTTGTTGGTAGTCCCAACTCATTTAATAACTTATAGGCCTGGCTCTGTGCTGAAAATTCGATGCCGGTTCGAGCACCAACACCGTGCACCACTACATCAAGTGGACGACTGGCGGTAACTCGTGGATCTTTCTGGCGCAATGAACCTGCGGCACCATTTCGTGGATTAGCAAATAGTGGTTTACCAGCTTCTTCTAGCGCCTCATTCATCTCATTGAATTGCGCAATTGGGAAGAAAACTTCACCCCGCACTTCGATTAACTCAGGAACTTCTCTGCCGCTCAAATTATGTGGAAGCGATTTAATGGTTTTAACATTTAAAGTTACATCTTCACCGGTTGTGCCATTGCCACGAGTCAACGCACGAGTTAATTGACCGTTTTCAAATTTGAGGTTAATTGCCAAGCCATCGACTTTTAGTTCACACAAGTATTGCGGGTTTGGAATTTCTTTCTCAACGCGATCAAACCAGGCGCTCAACTCATCGAAGTCAAAGACGTTATCAAGACTCATCATCTTTTCAATATGATCATGTTGTTCGAATTGAGTAGAAAAGCCGCCACCAACATGCAGAGTTGGTGAATCCGGTTCTTTGAGTTCGGGGTGTTTAGCTTCTAGCACTTCGAGTTCCTTTAATAATTTATCAAAATCGGCATCAGAAACTGCCGGGTCATCTAATACGTAATAACGAAATTGATGGTCACGAATCTGTGCCGTAAGTTCGACTATGCGATGGCGCGCAGCGTTACTCATGGGAATTACTCAGTCTTACAGATCGTGGCTGAACCAACTACGCGATCGCCATCGTAGATAACCATTGCTTGCCCAGTGGCCAGCCCTAATAACGGTTCATCGAGTTCGGCAATTAGATTGCTGCCGTCAAAGAAATAGGTGCAATCAAGTGCGCTTCCGTGCGCTCTGATCTGCACAAAACCACGCTTTTTATCACTTGTTACATCGGGCCCACACCAGATTGCGCGCTCACCCCAGATCTTCGAAATTGCTAACTCCTCACGAGAACCAACAACCACGGTATTTGTGACTGGTTCAATTTTAAGAACAAAGCGAGGTGATCCATCGGCAGTTGGAACAGTTAGCCCTAAACCTTTTCGTTGTCCGATTGTGTATGTGTAAGCACCTTTATGTTCGCCAATTTTCTTGCCATCTTGATCAACGATTGGGCCAACTTCACTACCTAAGCGATCGTGTAACCAGCTGGCATTATCGCCCGAAGGCACGAAACAAATGTCGTGACTATCTGGTTTTTGCGCAACAGCTAAGCCGCGTGCTTCGGCTTCTTTTCGAATATCAACTTTTTCGGTATCGCCCAATGGAAATATCGCACCATCGATTTGTTCACGAGTCAACACTGCCAATACATAAGATTGATCTTTTGAATGATCAACTGCTCGGTGAAGTGTTTTACCGTTTTCGGATTCTCGGGTATTGGCATAGTGTCCAGTGACAACGCCGTCGAAACCCATTGCGCGGGCACGATCTAGAACGGCGGCAAATTTAATTTTCTCGTTACAACGCAAACATGGATTAGGTGTGCGGCCGGCAGAGTATTCGGATAAGAAATTTTCTACTACGCCATCGTGAAACTCTTGCGCCATATCCCAAATGTAAAACGGGATTCCAATTACATCGGCAGCGCGACGAGCATCATGAGAATCTTCAATGGTGCAGCAACCGCGCGCACCTGAACGATATTTCTGTGGGTTAGCAGCAAGTGCTAAGTGCACACCAATGACATCGTGACCGGCTTCAACTGCGCGGGCAGCAGCTACTGCGGAATCAACGCCACCGCTCATGGCTGCAATTAACTTCAAGATGCCACCGCCGCTCTCCCACGTTGAATTACACCGGGCAGCACTGACAGCACATAATCAACTTCGGCTGCCGTATTACTTGGCCCAAAGGAGAAACGTAGCGAAGATTGCGCTGATATATCGTCATGGCCCATCGCCATCAAAACATGACTTGGTCGATGCACGCCGGCGCTACAGGCTGAACCAGTTGAGCAGGAAACTTTCTCGCTATCTAATAGCAATAACAAGGTATCGCTTTCAGTGCGCGGAAAAGTAATATTTACGATGCCGGGTAAGCGTTCGACATCAGCGCCGTTTACAAAGGCATCTGGAATTTGTGCGACCACACGTTGGGCAAAATCATCACGTAACTTGGCGATATTGGTTGCGTCATAACTCTTGGTACTTACTGCGGCAGCGAACGCAACGATGGCAGGTGCGTTTAGCGTGCCACTTCGAATTTCGCGTTCTTGCCCACCACCATGCAACAGTGCCGGGATCTCAACAGCTCGGCGCAATATCAAAACCCCGATACCAAGTGGGCCACCAATTTTATGTGCACTTAAAGTCATGGCAAAGAGACCAAGCTCTTGGTAATTCAACGCTACCTTTCCAAAACTTTGTACTGCGTCAGAATGCACTGGAATATCGCCAGCTAACTTAACAACTTCGGCAATTGGTTGCAGAACTCCAGTTTCATTATTGGAATGCATTACTGAAATCACTGCGATCTCATCGCCACGTTTATTTATCAAATCTGTCAAGAAATTCAGATCTAGAACACCAGCGGCAGTTACGGGCAGTTCAATTAGTTCAGCACCTTCATGTTCGACTAACCATTTAGCTGGATCCAAAATTGCATGATGTTCAATTGCTGAAATAACCACAACATTGCGTCCGTTTTTGCGGCCCAACCAGAACAGCCCCTTGAGTGCGATGTTATTTGCCTCTGTTCCCGAAGCAGTAAAAATAATTTCACTCGAAAGACAGCCGGCAGCTTTAGCTATTGATTCACGGGCATCTTCGAGATCTTTACGCGTAGCGCGACCTTGCGTGTGCAGACTAGATGGATTACCTAACTTGCTGGCTTGGGAAGTAAATGCAGACAGCGCATCAGCCAAAATCGGCGTGGTTGCCGCATGGTCGAGATAGACGCTATTCATGCGGGTAAGTCTAGGACTTTTGCGCAGTAACTCCTTGCGTAGCTTGAGGCAGCACCGCAAACAGGTCGCCCACTACGCCGAAATCGGCCAAATCAAAGATTGGCGCTTCAGGATCTTTGTTCACAACGGCAATTGTCTTACTGGTCTGCATGCCAGCGCGGTGCTGAATCGCACCAGAAATTCCGCAAGCTACATAAAGTTGTGGGCTAACTGTTTTACCGGTCTGGCCAACTTGATGTGAGTGTGGATACCAGCCAGCATCTGTTGCGGCACGAGATGCACCCACTGCAGCGTTTAATGAATCAGCGAATCCTTCGACAGCGCCAAAGTCGCCATTTGTTCCGCGACCACCAGAAACCACGATCTGCGCTTCAGTTAGTTCTGGTCGGCCACCTTTAACTGGTGGAGTTGATGAAGTTGTAGTTGCTAATTTTGCTGAATCAGAAATTGTGAGCGAAAGATTTTCTACCGCAGGTGTTGAATCAGAAAGATCAGCTTCAATCGAGTTTGGGCGCACCGTAATAATTGCGACACCTTTGGAAACCTTAGAATGCACAGTTGTTGAGCCACCAAAAACTAATTGAGTGGCAGTTAGATCTGCAGAAACATCAACAGCATCAGTGATGATTCCGGAATCAGTTGCAACGGCAACGCGACCGGCAACTTCTTTGCCATAAGCATGAGATGCAACAAAAAGAGCAGTTGGAGACTTCTGCGCAATGACTTGAGCAATCGCATCGGATGCTGCCGCAACACCATATGTCGCAAAATCAGCAGATTCAACTACTAAAACACTCGCAATTGGCCCGTGCTTAACTGATGCAGCAAGAGTTGCGCCAGCGCCAGGGGCTGCTAAAACAATTGCTGTAACGCTGCCATTACGAGCTGCGGCAGTTGCTAATTCGGCAGTTGTTTTAGTGCACTTATCGCCAGCGAAATCAGCAAGAATTAATACTTGGCTCATATAAATTTCTTCTCTGCTAGGAATTTAACTAAATCATTTCCGCCATTACCTTCATCAGTAATTTTTACACCAGCTGCGCGCGGTGGACGTGGTGCTGAATCTGCAACTAATGACCAAGCTGATTCAGCTGAAACTCCAACCGTTGCCAGATCGCGACTATCAATTGTTTTCTTCTTCGACGCCATGATGCCCTTGAAAGATGGGTAACGTGGTTCGTTAATCTTTTCAACCACGCTAATAACAGCTGGGAACTTGGAATTAATCGCATCAACACCCGCTTCAGTTGTGCGAGTAATTGAAACTGTATTTGCGCCCGGGTCAACTGAAACTGACGAAGCAAAAGTTAACTGCGCCCAGCCCAGTCGTTGCGCCAACATTGCTGGCACCACACTCATGCGTGCATCAGTTGATTCAGTTCCGCAAATAACTAGATCAAAGCCACCACTTTTAATCACTTCAGCTAATACTTTAGAAGTTGCTAGCGCATCAGAACCGGCAAGTGCGGCATCGCTAACCAAGATCGCATCGTTGGCACCCATTGAAAGAGCTTTGCGAATGGCTTCAGTTGCGCGCTCTGGTCCCATGGAAACGATGGTCACGCTATGTGCGCCACCTTCTTCGTTTCCGCCGTGAGCTTCGACAATTCGTAGCGCTTCTTCAACGGCGTATTCATCGAGATCATTTAGAACGGCGTCGACACCTTCGCGGTCCAGGACACCATTGACCATCTTCTTCTCAGCCCAGGAATCTGGCACCTGTTTTACGCAGACGGCGATCTTCATAGGCAAAGGCTACTGATGAGTCATAACCCCTACAATCTCAATTTCAGCAACATAGGTCACATGGCCACGCATATATTGACTCAATCCAAGCGTTAAATTTCCTTTAAGTTTTTGCTCAGGGTTCACCAACACTTCACTTTGACTTTAGGGTTCAACACCCCGATCAAGAGATCTTTAGTCACGTGAAAGAGATAACTCAACTTCATAAGCTACGAATTGCCGTAGTTGCCGAGTCTTTCCTCCCTCAAATAAACGGTGTCACCAATTCAGTTTTGAGAATATTGGACTTCTTTGAAAAGAATGGGCACGAAGCCCTCATCATCGCACCAGAATCAAATGGCGGACCTACTGAATATGCCGGTTTTGAAATACTTCGCGTTCCAGCACTTAACGTCAAAGGATTAATTCCAATTGGCCTTCCGCAACAATTCGCCAAAGCAAGAGTTCTTGATTTCAATCCCAACATAATTCACTTGGCTTCACCAGCAATTCTGGGAAATTACGTGGCTCGGTTTGCCAAGAAGAATGAGATTCCAACTCTCTCGGTCTATCAAACTGACTTGGCCGGATTTGCTAATCATTATGGTTTTCAGATTGCTAATGCCACGCTAAATAAATTTGTCGGCAAAGTACATTCAAATAGTGATCGCACGCTTGCTCCTTCAACTTCTGCTTGCAATTACTTAAACCAACTCGGTGTTCAAGATGTAGAGCTATGGCGCCGCGGCGTTGATTCCGAAAGATTCTCACCCGATAAACGAGATGAAGAATTACGCAAAGAGCTACTTGGAAATCGCCCGGATCGCACCTTGATTGGTTACATCGGTCGCTTGGCCCATGAGAAGCGACTAGAAGATTTAATTTCACTAGATGACCAAGATGATGTGCAATTAGTAATTGTCGGAGATGGGCCAACTAGAGCCCGATTGGAACGCAAACTTCCAAATGCCATATTTACCGGCTTTAAAAATGGCGAAGATTTGGCACGCATGTACGCATCACTCGATATCTTTATTCACACTGGTCAAGATGAAACATTTTGCCAGTCGATACAAGAGGCTTTGGCATCAGGGGTTCCAGTTATCGCACCAAATTCTGGCGGGCCAATCGATTTAGTTGAAAATGGAAAGACTGGCTACTTGATTAATACTGGTAATCCAAAGGAAATTAAGCGTGTAGTTAAGCTAATTCAGCAAAGTGATGCAACCGAATTGCGCCAAGTAACTCGCGATTCAGTGGTTAATCGAACCTGGCAATCAATTAATCAAGAGCTAATTAGCCATTACCTGGAGTTAATATCGATGAAGAAAATTGGTCCAGCGGAGCTAGTCGCATGAGAATTATGCATATCGCAAATTTCTACGGGCCTAAATCTGGCGGAATCAGAACTACTCTGCACGAACTGGGTAAGGGATATCAATCTAAAGGTCATGAATTTATCTATGTAGTCCCGGGTACCGCCTTCTACTGTGAAGACACACCATCAGGCAAGCGCGTTACTTTGCCATCGGTAGTTCTGCCATTTAGCGGCGGTTATCGAGTAATAATAAATACCCGTCAAGTTAAAAGACTCATAATTACATTAGCACCTGACCGGTTAGAGATTTCTGATCGATTCACATTAACCGGTATTGGTAAATGGGCAGTCACCAGAAATATTCCGTCAGTTGTATTTAGTCATGAATCATTACGCGGTTTAATCTCAACTTATCTGCCAGTAAAAATAACTAAGTTTGTTAATTGGCATAACCGCAGATTAGCTAGCCGTTTCACACATGTTGTTGCAACAACTAATTTTGCGGCACAAGAATTTCGTGATATCAAAATTAGCAACTTGGCACAAATTCCACTGGGCGTTGATCTCAAAGGATTTAGTCCAAATTTAGCAAATGTGGAATTAAAAAATTCACTACTAAAGGGTTCTCAATACCTGATAGTTCACTGCGGCCGAATGTCTCCTGAAAAGAAGCCGCAACGATCTATTCAGGCGCTTAAAGTCCTGCGCGATAAAGGTATCGATGCGCGATTAGTTTATGTTGGCGGTGGCCCAATGTGGAAAACATTGCGCGAAGAAGCTAAAGACTTGCCCGTTACCTTCTTAGGCTTTATCGCAGACCGCAATAAAGTTGCTGAAATATTAGCTTCCGCCGATGTCTCCATGGCACCTGGCCCAATCGAAACTTTCTGTTTAGCAGCCCTTGAGTCTCTCGCATCAGGCACTCCGGTAATCGCCTCTTCTTCAAGTGCTGTCGGGGAATTCTTGCTGATCGATACTGATCAACCAGTTGGATTAGTCGCAGATGACAATGGCAATGATTTTGCTGCCGCAGTCTCTAAAGTTCTCAATTGGTCAAAAATTCGGCCAAATCTGGCAAATGAGTGTCACGAGCAAGCTGAAAATTTCCCTTGGAGTTCCACTGTCTCGCTAATGCTGACTCTGCATGGCGATAAAGATGGATTCACCAAAGCAAAGCATCGATTGCGAGCAGCTTGAAATGAGCCAAGTTACGACTTTCACAGTAGTTGGTGATAGCGCAGCTTCAGGTGTTGGAGATTCTTTACCAAATGGAACTTCATTTGGGTGGGCATATTATTTGGCAAGAAGTTTTCAGGATCCATTAGTTTTCTTAAATGCTTCAAGACCAGGTGCCAAATCACAGGAAGTCTTAGAAGATCAGATTCCGAAAGTCTTAGTACATAAGCCAAATATTTGCGGCGTTATCGTTGGTGGTAATGACATGCTTCGTAATGGTTTTAATCCTGTGAAACTGCATAACAATCTGCGCCACACTCTTGGCGAGCTAAAGCGAACCGGAACAACTGCTTTGATGTTGGAACTACATGATCCGACTAAAATCGTGCCGATGCCAAAGTTATTGGCGCAGGTATTAAACCGCCGTATAGACGCGGTTAATCAAGTTACTCGCTCAGTTGCAAATGAATATGGCGCTATTTTGGTAAATACTAGAAATATTCCCGAAATCTATAACTTAGAAAATTGGCATATTGATCGAATGCACCCGAGTAAAATAGGTCACCAGCGATTGGCAGCTGAATTTAGAGATCTACTAGTAAATTCTGGCTGGAGCTTAGATAAAGTTGAAATTGAAAAAGTTGAAAAACGAAATCGCAAGGAATCCATCATCTGGTTGCTGCGCAATGGCACCCCCTGGTTTCTAAAGCGTAGTGTTGATCTCTTGCCTGCTGCCTTGATTCTTATGGCAATTGAATATGTCAATTCAAAACTAAATCGAGTTTCTGGGGCAGAGAGTGAAAATGTTTCCTTCGCTTCATTCGCCGTTACTCAAGATTTTGAAGAATTAGAAATAAGTGAGCTTCGAGTCTCTTAATTAATTCCATTATTCTTATTATTAAGGCAAGATAGCGAAATGCTTCCAGCAGATCCGAGATATCTAGGCGCAACCGTCACCGAAGAAGGTACTAATTTCGCGATCTGGACATCTGGCGCTGATGCTGTTGAGCTCTGTTTATTCGATGAAGTTAATGGTGAACTAGTTGAAGCGCGTTACTCACTAAGTCATCGCAACGGACCAATCTGGCACGGCTACTTAGCTGGCGTTCGCCCCGGTCAAAAATATGGTTATCGAGTTCATGGTCCTTGGAATCCAGAACAGAATTTAAGATTTAATCCGGCCAAACTTCTGATAGATCCTTATGCACATCAACTATCTGGCGAAGTGCAGTATGTGCCAGAAATTTATGGACATCAAAGTCAAGATGGTTGGGGAAATGGCGATCTAACTATTCGCGATACCCGCGACAGTGCGGGCAAAGTGCCATTCTCGGTTGTCACTGATTACAAACCGCGTCAGATCAATCGCATTGATCATCGCTGGGCACATACCTATATTTATGAAGCACATGTAAATGGTTTAACGGCAAATAATTTGGAAATCCCAGCCGAAGAACGGGGCACATATAAAGCACTCGGCCACCCAAGCACAATTGCTCATTTACAAGGTTTAGGTATTACAGCTCTTGAGCTATTGCCTATTCAAGCCTTTATCTCTGAACCAACTACTGCCGAACGTGGACTTAATAACTACTGGGGCTACAACACCATGTCATTTAATACTCCGCATCCACAATATGCAGCAACGAATGACGCAGTCAGTGAACTGCAGTGGGCCGTTTCGCAACTGCATAACGCTGGCATCGAAGTAATTCTGGATGTGGTTTATAACCACACTGCCGAAGCAGGCGTGGGCGGGCCGACTCTTAGCTTCCGCGGCATAGATAATCGAGATTGGTACCGTCACAATAAGGAAAGCGCTTATCTTGATTTAACTGGCTGCGGAAATACCTTGGCAGCTGCCAAACCTCAATCAGTTCGCTTCATCATTGATTCACTGCGCTGGTGGACAGATGTAATTGGTGTCGATGGTTTTCGCTTTGATCTAGCCACTGCGCTATTTAAAGATGAAAGCGCTCGTCATTCCTCATTGTTCGCGGCCATTACAGCTGAGCCAATCTTGCGCGATCGCAAAATGATTGCTGAGCCTTGGGACACAACTCGCTACGGCTTAGGTGAATTCTCTTATCCATGGCGCGAATGGAATGATTTTTTCCGAGATAGTGTCCGGCAATTCTGGCTAGGCGACTTAGCGCGTGGTTTTGGCGAAGGCGTTAGTGATATTGCTTCAGCTATCAGCGGTTCAAGCGACATCTTCTACCACCGCGGGCCAACGGCCTCAATTAACTTTGTAACTGCTCACGATGGTTTTACGCTGCGAGATTTAGTTTCATATAACGAGAAACATAACGAACTAAACCGTGAAGATAATCGAGATGGTCATTCCTCAAACAAATCCTGGAACGTAGGCGTTGAAGGCGAAACGGATGATTTAGGGATTACCCATATTCGACAATCGCTCAAGAAATCTTTGGCTGCGACTCTGCTGCTTTCAGCAGGTGTGCCAATGATTAACATGGGCGATGAAGTAAATCGCACTCAAAATGGCAGCAATAACGGCTATTGCGTTGCTGAGGGCGAAAACCCATGGACACGGCCGTGGCAATTAGATAGCGCGGCCGCCGATATGCAAGATGCTTTCCGCGAACTAATTAACATTCGCAAGACTTATTTATCTGATGTGACAAGTAAGTTCTACACGGGTGAAGTTGATTTAGGCACGCAACGTAAAGACTTGGCATGGTTTAACTTAACTGGCGAAGAGATGATTGATCATCAATGGCAAAACTCAGAGACGCGCACGCTTTCGGTCTACATTGAAGTTAGTGCAGAACGAGCTCTGCTATTGAATTTCAACTCTGATCGAGTGGAACATGAATTTAAATTGCCAGCTGAAAAATGGGCAACGGCTTACCGCTGTATTTTTGATGCATCGAAAGTAACTGCTACTTACGAACCCGTTATTGCCCAGCCTGGTTCGACTATTAGAGTGCCTGAGCACACAGCGCAAATCTGGCTCGTTACTCGGTAGTACCCACAACATCGCATAATATTTAGCTTGTGTTAGCAATCATCGCACCAGGTCAAGGTGCTCAAACGCCAGGCATGTTGACGCCTTGGTTAGAAATTAGTGATTGCGCCGAATCAATCTCTCGCTGGTCTGAAATCATTGGTAAAGATTTAGTTGCACTGGGTACCACAGCTGATGCTGATGAGATTAGAGATACCGCAAATGCGCAACCGTTAATTGTAGCAACTGGCTTAATCGCCGCGAATCTACTTGAAGTTTCAGCCCCAGTTATTTCGGGTCATTCAGTTGGTGAGATTACAGCGGCAGCTGTCGCAAAAGTAATAAGTGAATTCGATGCAATTCGTTTTGTTAATGATCGCGCTAACGCGATGGCTAAGGCTGCTAACTTAGAAAAGACCGGTATGTCTGCTGTCTTAGGTGGCGATCGCGAAGAAGTTCTTGATGCGATTTTGAAGTTAGGTCTAGTTGCCGCAAATGACAACGGTGCTGGCCAAATTGTGGCAGCAGGATTAATTACCGAGCTTTCACTTTTTGCCGATAATCCCCCAGCCGGAGCTCGAATTCGACCGCTTGCTGTAGCTGGTGCTTTTCACACTAGATATATGGCATCGGCGCAGGAAGTGTTAGCAAAGAGCGCAGCGACAATTTCACCATCTGATCCATTGGCTTCGATAATTTCTAACCGCGATGGTTTTGCCGTTGTAGATGGTGAAGAAGTCCTTGAGCGCATAATTAGCCAAGTTGCCAGCCCGGTGCGTTGGGATCTTTGTATGAAAAGTCTGCAAGAACTAGGTGTCACTGGCGTAATTGAATTAGCGCCGGCTGGGACTTTAGTTGGGCTTTTAAAGCGAGCAGCACCTGAGATCGAGACTTTTGCTTTTAAATCTCCTGCCGAATTGGCAGTAGCTAAAGAGTTTGCGGAGAAACATAAATGAGTATCAAAGTAAACGCCGGCAGTAATTCACGCATACTTTCAGTTGGAACTTATCGACCTAAGCGCCAGGTTCCTAACTCGGAAATAGTAGATCGCATTGAATCAAGTGACGAGTGGATTCAGCAACGCACTGGCATTGAATCTCGCCGCTTTGCAGGCGCAGATGAAAGTGTTGTCAGTATGGCTCAAGCTGCCTGCGAAATGGCGCTTAAACGAGCCAACTTAACAATTGCGGACATTGATACAGTAATTCTGGCGACTATTACATACGAGTTCCAGGCACCAAGTGCGGCAACTGCGCTAATTCAGCAGATGGGAAATCCGAAAGCTGCAGCTTTTGATATCAGTGCCGCATGTGCGGGCTTTTGTTACGGAGTTGCGATGGCAAAAGATTTAATTGCTGGTGGAACTTCCAAAAATGTTTTAGTGGTTGGATCGGAAAAGTTATCTGATTTCACAGATCCTGATGATCGCGCGACTGCGTTTATCTTTGCCGATGGCGCTGGCGCTGTTGTTATTGGGCCATCAAAAGAAGCCGGCATAGGGCCTGCAATCTGGGGTTCTGATGCTGACTCTCGTGAGGCGATATTAATGAACCCGGCTTGGACAGACTTTAGAAGTGCGCCAACTAAAGGTGTGGCAGATCTTGGTTGGCCAAACATCACTCAACAAGGTCAAACCGTTTACCGCTGGGCGGTTTTTTCTATGAGCAAAATTGGGTTACAGGCAATCGAAGCAGCTGGCATTACTGGTGATCAACTTGCAGCCTTTATTCCGCATCAAGCGAATTTTCGAATTATTGAAAGCATGGCAAAAGAAATGAAGTTGCCAGCATCTGTCGTGATCGCTGATGACGTTAAAACAAATGGCAACACATCATCGGCATCAATTCCACTTGCCATGGATGCGTTGCTTGAGTCAAATCCTGAATTAAGTGGCGGCCTTGCATTGATTATTGGATATGGCGCAGGTCTCGTTTACGCGGGGCAAGTGGTGCAATTGCCATAATTTTCGCCGTAAAGAGTGCTCATACTCGTAAGTAAGAGCACTTTTGTTAGACAATTGCGCCTTACCGATCAAAACCCGTTTACCGAAAGTGAAGGACATAAAGAAATGGCACTAACCCAAGCAGATGTATTAGCTGGTCTTAAAGAGATCGTTGAAGAAGTTGCCGGTATTCCAGCTACATCTATCGAGCTAGATAAGAATTTTTCAGATGATCTAGAAGTAGATTCACTAAGCATGGTTGAAGTTGTTGTTGCTTCTGAAGAGCGCTTCGGTGTGAAGATTCCGGATGATCAGGTAACTGAACTTAAAACTGTTGGCGATGCAGTTAATTTCATCGTAAAGGCTTCTGCTTAATTAATCGCAGAACATAACTAAAGATGTCAGCCCAACGACGCGTAGTCGTAACTGGACTTGGCGCAACAACTCCAATCGGAGGCGATGCGCCAAGTACTTGGGCTGCCTTGCTCGCAGGTAAGAGCGGTGTTCGTACCCTTACCGAAGATTGGGCAAATACGATTCCAGTTAACTTCGCTGCCCGAGTGGCAGTTGACCCAAGTGAAGTTATGGAACGAGTTGAACTTCGCAAATTAGATCGCTCTGAAGCATTTGCTTTAATTGCATCGCGCGAAGCTTGGAAAGATGCTGGTTCACCGGAAATTGATAATGAACGCCTGGGCGTTGTAATCGCATCTGGCATTGGTGGCGTCACAACCATGCTTGATCAATATGATATTTTAAAAGAAAAAGGTGCTCGCTCGGTTAGCCCTTACACAGTGCCAATGTTGATGCCTAATGGCCCAGCGGCACATGTTGGTCTTGAATTTAAAGCCCGCGCAGGTGTTCATACTCCAGTTAGTGCGTGCGCATCAGGGGCCGAAGCAATTGGTTATGCACTTGAAATGATTCGCAATAATCGCGCAGATGTAATTATTAGTGGTGGCGTTGAAGCTGCTATTCACGCACTGCCGATGGCTGGTTTTGCTGCGATGAAGGCACTTTCAACTCGCAGCGACGCACCTGAACGTGCTTCACGCCCATATGACATCGATCGCGATGGATTTGTTTTGGGCGAAGGCGGCGGAGTTTTGATTCTCGAAGAATACGAGCACGCTAAAGCTCGTGGTGCCAAGATTTATTGTGAGATTGCCGGACAAGGTTTAACTTCTGATGGTTTTCACATTGCAGCGCCGGATCCTGAAGGAATTGGCGTTCAGCGCGCCATCAAAATTGCTCTAGCCGACGCTGGCATCTCAACTAAAGATGTTGTGCACTTAAATGCTCACGCGACTTCAACACCTGCTGGTGATGTGGCCGAAGCTAATGCTCTTCGCTTAGCACTCGGCGCGGATGCTGATCACGTTGCTGTTTCAGCAACAAAATCAATGACTGGTCACTTACTTGGTGGCGCAGGTGCGATCGAATCAGTATTTCTCGTAAAAGCAATTCAAGATCGTTTAGCACCACCAACTATAAATATTGAAAACCTTGATCCAGCCGTAACTGTAGATGTGGTTCGCGATAAGCCACGCACACTACCTGCTGGCGATATCGCAGCACTTAATGATTCCTTCGGTTTTGGCGGACATAACGTCGTATTAGTCTTTAAGTCAGTTAACTAAAGTGACGATCGACCAGCGCGATCCAGAAGTTCGCATCGCAAAGCTATTAGATAACGGTAAATTTGAACTTCTTATCCCCCGCACTGATTGCGGAATGGTTGCGGCAACGGGTGAAATCAAAGGAAACCGAGTTGTAGTTTTCGCATCCGATGCCACGCTACAAGGCGGCGCACTTGGCGCAGATGGCGCACATGTAATCGTTGAAGCTTATAAATCAGCAATGGGAAGTCAGTTACCGATCATTGGTATTTGGCATAGTGGTGGCGCACGATTACGCGATGGCGTTTCATCGCTCAGCGCATTCGGTGAAGTTTTTCAATCGATGATTACAGCAAGTGGTCGAATTCCACAGTTATCACTAGTGCTTGGCCCAACAGCCGGTGGTGGCGCATATGGACCAGCGCTAACCGACATTGTGGTTTTAGCGCCAAATGGTCGAATCTTTGTAACAGGCCCAGATGTAGTTAAGAGCGTTACTGGCGAGAAAATTGATATCGCAACTCTCGGCGGCCCTGATGCGCATCGCAAGAACAGCGGCGTTGCCCACGTCATTGCCCATAGCGAAGAAGAAGCTTTTGCTGACATTCGTGACTTAACTTCGCTATTTGCCGATCAAGGTTTATTAAACGTTGATTTAGTAGATCTAGATTTAGGTATCCATGTTCCGCCAGTTTCAAAACGCGCCTACCAAGTTCAACCGCTGATATCTGCAATTCTTGATGCCGATAGCGAAAAGTTAGAACTATTGCCAATGTGGGCTGAAAATATGACAACGAAGTTAGGTCGTTTGGGTGGCCGCACAGTTGGCGTGGTGGCGAACAACCCACAGCACTTAGGTGGCGTACTTGATTCATCCGCTGCTGAAAAAGCAGCCCGCTTCGTTCGCACCTGCGATGCCTTTGGCATTCCGTTAATTGTGATTGCCGATGTTCCAGGTTTCTTGCCAGGTGCTGGTCAAGAGTGGGAAGGCGCAGTACGACGTGGCGCTAAATTGCTACATGCATTTGGCGAAGCAGTTGTTCCGCGCGTAACCCTTATAACTCGTCGCGCATATGGCGGCGCATACGTTGCTATGAATTCGAAATCTCTGGGCGCTACTCGAGTATTTGCTTGGCCAACTGCTGAAGTATCCGTAATGGGCGCTGTTGCCGCGGTGCGCGTTCTTCACCGCCGGCTATTAGCTGATATTCCACAAGAGCAACGCGAGGCAATGGAGCTTGAGCTAGCGGCTGAACATGATCGGGTTTCTGGTGGCGTTGAGCGAGCAATTGAAATTGGCGCCGTTGATGAGATTGTTGAGCCAACTCTAACTAGAAGTGCGCTAGCAAAAGCAATTGCCGCAGCGCCTCATCGCAGAGGCAACCACGGCAATATCCCGCTTTAACTAATTTCTTACTTGGTTTTAAAAGTAACCGATACGGTTGAAGTAACTGTCTTGGTAATTGTGCTGGTGTCATAAGCGCCGTAATCCGCGGCTTGGGTCGAATCTTGAGTAGTCACTTGAAAAGGACCACTCTTAACATTAATTACCGCCCCTACAGAGCCACCGACTGATTTAGTAATTGATTCAGCGCGTACTCGTGCATCTTTCATCGCCTCCCCTAACAACTTAGGGCGAAGTTCGGAAAGCGTTGAGATGTAGTACTGCGGACCATAGTTATTTACCGGCACTCCGGTTTGTAGCAAGTCGCCAATACTTTGACTCAATTTTGAAACTAACTGCACATCTTTTGTGCGCACTGTTACATCGCGATTAGCACGGTATGAAAGTATGCGCCCGGTGTTATTACCATTTGAATATTCTTCGTTGGCATAGGTCGAGACCGCACCTAAAGTAATTTGGTCATCAGTTACTCCGCCAGAAGTTAAATACTCAGATAACGCTTTTACGCCATCAGACACTTTTGAAACTGCCATGCCAACCGTTGGTGATGATTGCGAAACAGATAGTGTCCAAACTGCATTATCTGCAGTCGCTTCAACTTTCGCTGAACCAGTAACTGTGATGCCATCACTTGCGCGCGATGCAAAGCCCGCGCCTACCTTCATTAATCCACCACCAAGGGCGATCGAAAGAATTACGGCGGCGGCAATTAAAACTATGCCCTTGTTGCGCTCGATGGTTACTTTGTTATTTTCTAAGTTTTGGCTCATGGCTTTATTCTACTGAATAAATAGGGATGCCATTAGTGATCAAATCGCTTTAAGCGGAGCCACCTCTCGCTGATCAATTGCCCGCAGCGGTTCAAGCACTTCTTCCCAAGGTTTGCCCAGAATTCGGTTAATCGCATCGCGTAATTCATCTTCCTCGAATGAATTACTCAAAGCGTTAACAACGACCGAGTCGGTGAGCAAAATATTGCCAGCCCCATCAGTTTGATTGCGCAGGATTCCGAGCTCTGGCAGGAATCGAAATAGTTCCCCTTCGTTATTCATAGTTTCAAAAATCTCAAACCTTAAATAATGCCAACTCGAAAGTGCGCTACAAAGTTTTGCTGCATTGCCGGCTAAATCACGCCAAGTTATTTCGGTGCGGTAAGTACCAATGAAGTTTGGTTGCGGCCGCCATTGAATCTGAACCGAGTTGCCCAAAATATCTTTGATCGCCCAATCAATATGGGTACGCAAAGCAGAAGGTGCGCTATGAATTACTAGCCAACCGGTAGATACAGCGGTATTCGTGGGCGAAATTCGCTCCATGTTTCTCTCCTAGCAAGGGCACTTGATGCGACCTTCCCCAGCCCATCGGCACTTACTAGTGCTCTATTTGTACACCTACGAGCCTTTAACTGTCTAGATCGCGGAAATTACGAGGTGATTTGAGCGTGATCTCGTGAAAAAAACTTTAGGTGAACTCGCTAGTAGGAGGTACGATTTGTCCTAGTCGGACGCTTTATCAGTACCCGTTTCATGTTTTACATATTCGGTATAGCTGTAGCAAGAGGAAGACCGTGATTCGAGGATTTCTCGGAACACCCCCATATCGAAGGATAGTAAAAGATGGCAACAGGTACAGTTAAGTGGTTCAACTCTGAAAAGGGTTTCGGTTTCATTGCAGTTGACGGTGGCGGACAAGATGTATTCGTTCACTACTCAGCAATTCAAGGAAACGGTT
>CAMCXZ010000015.1 GCA_945883725.1 Bifidobacterium breve
CCTTACCAATATTGCTATTGGCGGTTTACTTTCTGTTGCACTTATCCCGCGGATTGCTCCGGGTGGCTGTTAGCCACCACTTTGCTCTATGGAGTCCGGACTTTCCTCGGTACTTGCGTAACGCGGTGATCCGGGCGACTCTTCTAGGGGAAAGAATACGCGAGATTAGTAGCGGTATGTAATGAGTTCCTTTAGGGTTACACCCATGATTACGACAGTTGATGCGGATTTCCTAGCTTTACCACTCGAAAAAGTCTCAGATGCTGCGCTCAGCGCAGCTACAAGCGCTGGTGCTTCTCACGTAGATGTGCGAATTGAACGAACCCGAACTGGTTTGCTCTCCTTGCGCGATGCCAAGCCTGAAACCCAAAGCGATGAAACGATCGCCGGTGTTGGTGTGCGCGTAATCGTTAACGGTGCCTGGGGCTTTGCTTCATCTCCTGAGATCTCAGTTGAGGTAGCCAAGAAACTGGCAGAAACTGCAGTGGCTATGGCAAAAACTTCAAAGCCACTTTCGACCGAATTGGTTTCACTGGTAAATGAACCAGTTTATGCAAATCAAACTTGGGTATCAGATTATGAAATTGACCCATTTGATGTTTCTGATTCCGAAAAGAAAGACCGACTTGCTGATTTAAGTAATCGTTTGCTCAAGAGTTCCAGCGTTAATCACACTTCTGCTCACACCATGTATGTCAAAGAGCAAAAGCATTATGCAGATTCTTATGGCACCAGCACTACACAGCAGCGCGTTCGGATCCAAACCCAAATTGAAGCGATCTCAATTGGCGAAAATGGCTTTGAATCTATGCGCACATTGGCTCAACCTGCTGGCTTTGGTTGGGAATGGATGGGAAATAAAAATTGGGATTGGGATTCAGAAATTGCCGAACTTCCAACTCTCTTAGCTGAAAAGGTTGCCGCGCCATCTGTTGAACCCGGTCGATATGACGTTTTAGTTCATCCATCGAATTTGTGGCTAACTATTCATGAATCAATTGGCCATGCAACTGAATTAGATCGCGCTATTGGTTATGAAGCTAATTACGCCGGAACTTCTTTTGCTACGCCAGATAAGTTAAATAAGCTGCAATACGGCTCAAAGTTAATGAATGTAACTGGAGATCGCAGCACTCCGCACGGTCTAAGTACTGTCGGATTCGATGATGAAGGCGTTGCGGCGCAACGTTGGGACATCATTAAAGATGGCTTATTAGTTGGTTATCAACTAGATCGTCGAATTGCTGCCCGAGTTAACCGCGATCGCAGTAATGGTTGCGCCTTTGCTGATTCACCAGCACACGTGCCAATTCAACGCATGCCAAACGTTTCACTGCAACCAAACCCAAGTGGTCCAACGTATGACGAAATGGTTTCATCAATGGAAGACGGAATCATCATTAAGGGTGATAAGTCTTGGTCAATTGATATGCAGCGCTATAACTTCCAATTTACTGGTCAACAATTCCACCGCGTTAAGAACGGCAAGATTGTTGGTCAATTAAAGGATGTTGCTTACCAAGCAACTACAACTGATTTCTGGGGTTCAATGAAAGTCGTTGGCGGTCCATCAACTTATGTTCTAGGTGGCGCATTTAACTGCGGTAAAGCGCAACCAGGTCAGGTTGCGGCAGTAAGTCATGGTTGCCCAGCAGCGATCTTCGACAAAGTAAACATTCTAAATACTGTTGCGGAGGCCGGAAAATGATTTCAGCTCAAGATCTGATTGAAAAGATTACTTCGACCGCGACCTGCGATGACTGCATCGTGGTTGTGCGCGATAAGACACAAGCAAACCTTCGTTGGGCTGGCAGCACGCTAACAACTAACGGTGTGATTCAAGAGCGCAGCGTTACGGTGATAGCATTTGTATCCGTTGACGGTGGCATGGCATCTGGTGGAGTAACCCGCACCGATGTCTCACTTGCCGATGTTCCTGCGCTTTTGGAAGCAGCGATTGCTTCGGCAAAAGCTGCTGGCCCGGCCGATGATTACGCCCCGCTTGCTACAAATGTTTCGATTGGAAACTGGTCAGCCGAGCATGTGCCAACCGGGCCTGAGGTATTTACCAAATTTGCGCCAGCCTTGGGCGATATGTTCTCGCGCTCTGTTGCTGACAAGATCGAACTCTTCGGTTATTCCGAACATACAAATGAAACAACTTGGGTTGGATCAAAGGGTGGCTTACGGTTACGTAAAGATTCCCCAGTTGGTCGCGTAGAAATGACTGGAAAGTCGCACGATCGCACCCGTTCGACTTGGGCAGGTGTAGAAACTCATGACTTCACTGATGTTTCAGTCGCCGATATTGATACTCAAATTAGAGAGCGTTTAAATTGGCAAGGAACCAAAGTTGATCTTCCGGCTGGAAAATATGACACCATTTTTCCATCAGGTTCAGTTGCAGATATTTTTACCTACATGATGTGGGTATCAACTGCTCGCGATGCCCATGAAGGACAATCTGTCTTTTCTAAAAAGGGCGGCGGAACTCGTATTGGCGAAAAACTCGCAAATGTTTCGCTGCAATTCTTTAGTGATCCAGACTTTAAGCAGCTGCCATTTTCAAACTTTGTAGCAACAGCTGTTAGTTCACCGTTCTCATCTGTCTTTGACAATGGGCAAAGCATTAAGCGCGTCGATTGGCTAAAAGATGGCGTGCTTCAATCTTTGGTTCAGACTCGAGCTTCTGCGCAGCTCACTAATTTAGATTTCACTCCACTAGGTGAAAATCTGGTTATGAGCGTTGATGGCGCAAGTGGTTCGCTTGAAGATATGGTGAAGAAAGTGGATAACGGACTTCTACTGACAACGCTTTGGTATATCCGCATGGTTGATCCAAACTCATTGCTTCTAACTGGATTAACTCGTGACGGTGTTTATCACGTTAAGGGTGGTGAAGTTGTAGGTGCTACCAATAACTTCCGCTGGAATGATTCTCCAGTGAGCGCTCTATCGCGTATCGCTCATGCGGGTACCAGCCAATGGACGCAACCACGCGAATGGGCTGGAGATATGACCAGCATGTCCATGCCGCCGTTGGTCATAAAAGATTTCAATATGTCGACGGTGAGCCCAGGCAACTAAAAATGCAGACCGGACGAAGTGTTGTCTACGCTCGTAACGGTGGCGCTGCCGCTAGTCAACCATTAGCTGTAAGTGCTGCGATTGCAGTTCTTAAAGATGGTGGTTCGTTTATCGATGCTGCGATAGCGCTAAGCGCCGTTATCTGCGTTGTCGAACCCGGCGCATCGCACTTGGGTGGAGATGCATTTCTCGTTACTCATCACAGTGCCACCAAAAGTAATCTTGCATTCAACGGAAGTGGCGAAGGTTCACACGCTGCCACACTTGAGAACTATCGCGATGGAATTCCCCTTCACGGATATAAATCTGGCACCATTCCAGGGTTAGTTTCTACTTGGTTTGAAGCTCACAAACGTTACGGAAAACTGCCTTTCGACCAACTCTTAGCTCAGGCAATCGATTACGCTGAAAACGGATTCCCAGCCAATGCGGGCTTTGTAAATAGAATCAAAGCGCATCTGGCAACTACTCCTGATACTCAAGTTTTTGTAGATATGGGAATTGATGTCACTGCAAAAATTGGCGATCTCGTTATCCAAAAAGATTTAGCTCGTTCGCTAAAGGAAATCGCAGCCAGCGGTCGCGCTGCTTTCTATGAAGGTCGAATCGCCGCGCAACTTATAAAGGGTTCAGATGGCTGGTTTAACGCTGAAGATCTGAAAGCGCACACCACTCGCGTGCTAGATCCGCTTTCGGTTAAGTATCGAGACATCACGGTTTACGGACAGCCGCCGCCAACTCAAGGCATGATTCTGATGGAAGAGCTCTTGATTAATGAGCGCTTTGATCTTGCTTCGCTATCTGAAACTGATCGAATTCATATCGGAGTTGAATCCAAGAAGGTTGGTTTTGCCGACCGAAATGAGATTTTAGCTGACCCAGAATTTGTTGCAGTAAATACTGAAAGAATACTTTCGAAGAGTCACATTGATCAGCGCGTGAGTGCTATCTCAATGGCTACTGCCGGTATTGATATTGCCCCAATAAATGAAGGAAGCGATACAACTTACTTTTTAGTTTCAGATTCAGAAGGCAATGCCGTTTCCTGGATTCAATCGGTCTTTCATGGCTTTGGCAGCTCTTGGATTATTCCCGAGACTGGAATTTTATTGAATAATCGTTTGACTGGATTCTCGCTAGATCCAACTTCGCCAAATGTAATTGCCCCAGGAAAGCGTCCAGCACATACCCTTAATGCATTTACCGCAGTTCACCCCGATGGTTCTTTGTATTTGGTAGGTGGAACACCGGGGGCAAATATTCAGGTTCAGACCAATCTACAGTTACTCACAAATGTGATTGATCTAAAGCTAAATGTTCAAGAAGCTATCGAAGCGCCACGTTGGCAGCATCTCAACGCACCCGGAGTTAGTTCTGCTCAAGAGTCAGGTCTTGGCGTTCTAGAGATTGAAGAACGTGTATCTGTGGCTGTAATTGAAGAACTTAAAGCTAAAGGCCACCAGGTAGCAGCACTTTCGCCATGGGGACACGGATCTTCAGCTCAACTTATGGAAGTTTTGGCCAACGGTACTCACGCATTCGGTTCCGACCCTCGTTGCGAAGGTCACGCTTCAGGCCTATAGGTTACAAACCTACAGTTCGTAACCAAAGGTCGGCCATGATCTGGTGGCCAAGTTTTGAAGGATGAATTCCGTCGTCAGCTAACTCAGACATTGCCATTTCATCTGAAATAGCTTTGAAGTGCTGATCAAATGGAACTAATTTCGCACCAAATTCGACAGCCATCTTATGAACTACTGCAATTTTAGGATTTAGGTCTTCACGCCAAGTATTCATCTCATCGCGCACCTCGAGTAAAAATGGTTCGCAGAGTACTAATTGGGGGTTGCCCTGTGCTTTTGTTGCGGTTAAAACGCGGCGATAGTTATTTTCAAACTCTTCAACTGAAGTTGGATCGTTATCGTCATAGCGTCGCCAAGTGTCATTGATGCCAATTGCCACAGATACCAGCGTTGGCTGATGGGCTAAAACATCAGTATTCCAGCGGTTTTCTAAGTCAATTAACCGGTGCCCGCTCGTGCCAACATTAATGATTCCACCCGTTAGCCGACCACTATTGGTGATGTTAAAGACATAGCCATCGCCATAAGGAGTTTCTACTGAGCGACCGCAGTCGGTGACGCTATCTCCGATAAATACAGTTACATTCGACATGATCTGATCTTAACTAGTTACAGCCGAGATAGGTGCTAATTCGAACGTTGATTTACTCCACGAATTGCGCGCAATCCATCAGATGGCCACATCAATAAAGTATTAATCGAACATGGACCAATATCCATATGGAAAACTGATTCAATCGGTGCGCCTAAACAAATTGCAACGGCTGCTTTAATCACGCAGTTATGAGTAACCACCACAACAGTTTGTCCTGGATATTCTGAGAGTATTTTTGAAAGGGCAGCTTCAACGCGAACTGTTATTGCCTCCCAAGATTCACCGCCTGCAGGTCTAAACGATAAATCAGTTAACCAGCTATCGTAATCAGCAGCGTGTTGCACTTTTACTTCTTCAAGTGAAAGCCCATCCCAATAACCAAAATCCATCTCGAACCAGATCTCATCGAGCTCAATTGTTAAGCCGATACTTTGTGAAATGATTTCAGCAGTTTCTTTACTTCGATTAAGTGGGGATGCAATTAAAACTTCAGCGCCTAACTTTGCAGCAGCTTGGGCAACAGCGTTTGCTTGGGCGCGCCCAGTATCGGTAAGCACAGGGTTAAGTGGCCCGACTCCAGAAAACTTGCGATCTGGCGTTAATACTGTTTCGCCATGGCGAATTAGATGTAGAACTGTTGGTTTTTCAGCACTTTTTAAACGTTCAGTTAAATAATTTAATTGCCTGGGCCTACCCGGTTCGCTTTTGTCATGACCACTGCTTTGAGCATCAAGTGCTTTATTAGCTAGACGGTCAGCATGTGAGTTTTCATCACGCGGAATCCAGGTGTAGTTCACGAGTGAAGGTGAATGCGCTTCGCGCGCGCTCTGGGCCAGCTTGCGCATATCTGCATGCTTAATCTGCCAACGGCCAGACATCTGCTCGACTACTAATTTGCTATCCATACATACATCTACGGTGGCTTGATCATCTAAATCATGAATTGCTTTTAGGCCCGCAATTAACCCGCCATATTCGGCCACGTTATTGGTAGCAGTTCCAATGAATTCATAGATCTCGGCGATTATGTGACTATTTTCAGAAACCACCGCGCCAAAACCAGCTGGCCCAGGATTGCCGCGTGAGCCACCATCGGCAGTTAATTTAAAGTGACGAGCCATTTACTTAGACCCCACGCACCAAGATGCAACGGCACTCTTCGCAGCGAATTACTTCATCTTCTGCTGAATCCAGCATTCGCTTTAGATCAATTGAATTAATAGTTAAGTTACAACCTAAACACTGGCCACCTAATAGCGCAGCCGCACCTGATCCACCGCTACTACGAACCTTTTCGTAGAGATCATAAATTTCTTTATCAACTGAAGTAACAGTTACCGCTCGCTCAGTTTTAAGTTGCACGCTTTCAGATTCAAGGGCAAGAGAAACCACATTTTTGCGATCAGTTAGCTCGGCAATTTCAGTAGCTAGCGTTGCTTCGAGTGCTTTTAATTCATCGATTCGCGATTTGATCCCGTCAACGCGCAACATAACTTCAAGTTCGACTTCTTCTAGTTCGGAACGACGAGCATTCAGGGAGATAACTTCGTGCTGAAGTGATTCGAGTTCTTTAGGTGTTCCAGTGCCTGAATTAAGGCGCGCTTCATCTTTTTGTAATCTGATTACAACTTGCTCAACATCGCCTTCGGCACGCTTTAATTCGCGGGTTACATCGCTTAGTTCAGTCTCGGCTGCAATTCTTAAGTCACGAGTGTTATTTGATTTAACCGTGGCAGCGCTAAGGGCGGCAATTTCAGGAAGTGTGGCAAGTTTGTGCGCCAAGGCAGTTAAAGCTAAATCGTGGCGTTGGATATCTAGAATTTGACGTTGATCGCTCGGGCTAGCTTTCATGGCGCCTTCCCTAGTTTCTATCTCGAGCTAGATCTCTAACTAGCTGCTGGAGTAGATATTTAATTATGTGAAGTGGAACTGGTGGGCGCTGAGGGTTTCGAACCCCCGACATTCTCGGTGTAAACGAGACGCTCTACCACTGAGCTAAGCACCCGGAACTTACTTATCTGGCCGAAACCTGATGCGTAAGTCTAACCTAATTAAAGCTGTGCTAACGCCGCCTTGTAATCGGCCAAATCACGCGCTTCGCCTGGGCCATTTACGACCTGCCAACGAAGAATTCCACTCTTATCGATAATGAATGTGCCGCGTGTTGAGAATCCACGTTCTTCAAAGAAAGCACCATAGAGCTTTGAAACCGCGCCATGTGGCCAGAAGTCAGAAAGGATTGGGAATGTATAACCTTCGGCTTCAGCAAATGCGCGTGCGGCATACATTGGATCACAAGCGATTCCGATTAACTGCACATCATCATTTTGAAATGCCGAAATGTCATCGCGCAATGCGCAAAGTTCGCCGGTGCAAGTGCCTGAGAACGCAAATGGATAGAAAACTAAAACCACGTTTTGTTTTCCTTTAAAAGATGAGAGTGAAACTTTTTCGCCATGCTGATTTACTAACTCGAAATCAGGAGCGGGCTGGCCAATTACAAGAGTCGTAGTCATGAAGCGAAATCTACCGCTTGCCAGCTTTGCGTGCCACTAGACGAGTTGTGGTCCAGTCGGTAGCAATGGCAATTGATGAGGTAACACTTAGGCCAGCAATCGGAGCCGCATCCTGAATTTCGCTTGCTTCAACATAATTTGGTCGGCCCATTTTCGGGGTCATGACCCAAATCGGACCGGTCTCAGATAGAAAAGTAAGGGCATCCATAAGTTCATCGATTAGGTCGCCATCACCATCGCGCCACCAGATGATTACGCCATCGATAACTTCGGTCGGATCACTTTGAATAAACTCAGTCCCAGTAATTGCCTTAATTTTTGCGCGCAAAGAATCATCTGAGTCGGCGGCATAGCCGATTTCCAAGATTAAATCGCCTTTGGCAAAGCCCATACGCATGGCCACTGGCTAAGTCCACCCAAAAATTGCTCACTTAGCAAGACCTGCCCACTCTCAATTTCACACAACTGGCTAGTAGGCGAGAGAATAGGGCCATGAGCGAAACGTTTGATACGCCTGATCAGATCGTTGACCAGTTAGTCGATATTGACCCTTCCGAGACTGCGGAATGGACAGCTTCCTTTGATGCCGCCCTTGCTAATGCGGGGCCGGTTCGCGCTCGTTATTTAATGCTCTCGCTGTTAAAGCGTGCGCAAGAGAAGAACATTGGTATCGCAGGTTTACGCGCAACTGATTACATCAACAGTATTCCCTCCGATAGCGAGCCAGCTTTTCCTGGCGATGAAGCAATCGAACGACGTATCCGACAATATAACCGTTGGAACGCAGCGATGTTGGTGCACCGTGCACAGCGTCCCGGTGTTGGCGTTGGCGGACACATCTCTACTTACGCATCCTCTGCATCCCTTTATGAAGTTGGTTTCAACCACTTCTTCCGCGGCCAAGATCATCCAGGTGGCGGCGATCAAATTTTCTTCCAAGGCCATGCCAGCCCCGGAATGTATGCGCGCGCATTTTTAGAAGGTCGCTTTACTGAAAATCAACTAGATGGTTTCCGTCAAGAACTTTCACATAAGGGTGGCGGACTTTCTTCATACCCACATCCACGATTAATGCCAGATTTCTGGCAGTTCCCAACTGTGTCAATGGGTATTGGTCCACTGAATGCAATTTACCAAGCACGTTTTAATCGCTACTTACACAATCGTGGAATTAAAGACACCAGCCAGCAGCACGTGTGGGCATTTTTGGGTGACGGTGAAGTTGATGAAGTCGATACGTTAGGTGCAATTGGTTTAGCAACTCGCGAGAATCTAGATAATCTCACTTTTGTTGTTAACTGTAATTTGCAACGTCTTGATGGCCCAGTCCGCGGTAATGGAAAAATTATTCAAGAACTCGAATCAATCTTCCGCGGTGCCGGCTGGAATGTGCTTAAAGTGGTTTGGGGTCGCGAATGGGATCCACTACTTGCGCAAGATCGCGAAGGCGCACTTGTTGATTTAATGAATAAGACCCTTGATGGCGACTTTCAAACATTTAAAGCTGAAAGTGGAAAATTTGTTCGCGATAACTTCTTTGGTCGTGATCCACGCACTGCCGCAATGGTGGCTGACTGGTCTGATGACAAGATTTGGGGCCTACGACGCGGTGGACACGATTACCGCAAGTTATTTGCTGCCTATACAGCTGCTATGAATCCAAATGGTCGACCAACGGTAATTTTAGCGAAGACAGTTAAGGGTTGGACGCTTGGTTCACACTTCGAAGGTCGCAACTCAACGCACCAAATGAAGAAGATGTCGATGGAAGATATCGTCGAATTCCGCGATCGTTTAGGTATTCCAATTGCGGATGATCAGCTTGATGCCAAGCTTCCTCCGTACTATCGCCCAGCTGATGATTCACCTGAAGCAAAATATTTACAGGAACGTCGCACAGCACTCGGCGGCTCGATTCCTTCACGTCGCAAAATTTCCCGCCCATTGCCACAACCAGATGATTTAGTTTATGAATCAGTGCGACGTGGCTCTGGCCAACAAGAAATCGCCACCACAATGGCTTTTGTGCGCATGCTCAAGGATTTGATTAAAGATCCAGGCCTAGGTTCTCGCTTAGTTCCAATCATTCCTGATGAAGCTCGTACTTTTGGTATGGATTCATTGTTCCCAACCTTAAAAATCTATTCACCTAATGGTCAAAAGTACTTATCAGTTGACCGCGAGTTAATGCTTTCGTATAAGGAATCTACTTCAGGTGTGATTCTCCATGAAGGTATCAATGAAGCTGGCTCAGTTGCTTCATTTACCGCAGTTGGATCTTCATATTCAACACATGATGAACCAATGATTCCGATCTACATCTTCTACTCGATGTTTGGATTCCAACGTACTGGTGATGCTTTCTGGGCCGCCGCTGATCAATTAGTCCGTGGTTTCGTAGTTGGTGCTACTGCCGGCCGCACCACGCTAAATGGTGAAGGTCTGCAACACGAAGATGGTCATTCACATCTACTTGCATCAACTAACCCAGCGATCATCTCTTATGACCCAGCTTTCGGATTTGAACTTGGTCATATTGTTAAAGATGGTTTGCGTCGTATGTATGGCGAAAACAGCGAAAATGTTTATTACTACCTCACTGTTTATAACGAGCCTTATATGCAGCCGGCAGAGCCAGAAAACCTTGATGTGGAAGGCTTATTAAAGGGTATTTACCTTTACGCACCTGCTGAAATTCGCAGCAAAAAGAAAGCTCAGATCCTGGCTTCTGGTGTTGGCGTTAACTGGGCACTTAAGGCTCAGAAGTTGTTGGCGCAAGATTGGGGCGTTGCTGCTTCAGTTTGGTCAGTTACCTCTTGGAACGAACTTCGTCGCGATGGTTTAGAAACTGATAGCCATAACTTGTTACACCCAAGTGATACCAAGCAAGCGTATGTAACTAAGAAGTTAGCGAGTGCCGAAGGTCCAGTAGTTGCCGTAAGTGATTTCATGCGCGCAGTTCAAGATCAAATCGCGCCTTGGGTTCCGGGTCAATTCTCTTCCCTTGGTACCGATGGCTTTGGTTTATCAGATACTCGTGGTGCACTACGTCGCCACTTCAAGGTTGATGCCGAATCAATCGTGGTAGCTACTCTGCAGCAACTTGCAAAGCTTGGTGAAGTTAAAGCTAAGACAGTCCAAGAAGCAATCGATAAGTATCAGATTAATGATGTGACTGCTGCCGAAGCTGGCAACACTGAGGGTTCGGGTTGATCGGCCGCGTCGCAATCACTGATCTCTCCCCCACAATTTACTTTGGGGGAGAATTTGTTCCTGTTAAAGCAATTGTTAATGAAGAAATTTTAGTAAGTGCAACTGTTGCCGGCGAAGGCCATGATTACCCGCAAGTTCAGGTAGTTACTCGCGATAGCAAAGGTAAAGAGTTATCTCGTATTTCAGCCATTGAACGTAATCCCGGTACTGATCGCTACGAAGCACTCATTTCACTACCAAAACTTGGTAACTTCACCTTTGAAATTGAAGCTGCCATCGTTACTCAATATCGCACCGTTACGACTAACTCGCCACAATTTCAGGTCTATGTTGAGCGCGAACGAGCTTTAGTCGGTGCTTGGTATGAATTCTTTCCGCGTAGTGAAGGCGCCAGCATCAATAAAGATGGCACCTTTGCCAGTGGAAATTTTGGGACTGCAGCTAAGCGGCTAAAAGCAGTAAAAGATATGGGTTTTGACGTCCTATATATCCCACCGATCCACCCGATTGGCATCTCTCACCGCAAGGGTCCGAATAACACTTTAATTGCAGGTCCTGCTGATCCAGGCGTTCCTTGGGGAATCGGAAATTCAGATGGTGGCCACGATGCGATTAATCCAGCACTTGGCACCATGAAAGATTTCGAATCCTTTGTTAAAGAGGCAAATAAGTTAGGTCTCGAGATCGCACTTGATCTTGCTCTGCAGACTTCACCAGATCATCCATGGGTTAAAGAACACCCAAAATGGTTTAACTACCGCGCTGATGGCACGATTGCCTATGCCGAGAATCCACCTAAGAAGTATCAAGATATTTACCCAATTAACTTTGATGATGATTTCGATGGGCTAGTAGCTGAGGTTTATCGAATTTGCGAACTCTGGATTAGCAAAGGCGTAACTATTTTCCGCGTTGATAACCCACACACTAAACCAGTTCTTTTCTGGCAGACCTTGATTTCTAAAGTAAACATAAAACACCCCGAGATTGTTTTCTTGGCCGAAGCTTTCACTAAGCCAGCCATGATGCATGCACTCGGCAAGGCTGGGTTCCAGCAGTCTTATACCTACTTCACTTGGCGCACTACTAAGCATGAACTAACTGAATATGGCAACGAAGTCTCACATCAAACAAGTGCTTTCTTCCGACCTAATTTCTGGGTCAATACTCCAGATATTTTGCCGTTTCATCTACAAAGTGGAAATCCAGCGATGTTTGCTCTGCGCGCAGTTTTAGCTTCAACTTTGACACCTTCATGGGGAATGTATGCCGGGTATGAATTATTCGAACATCGAGTATTAAGTGAAGGCCGCGAAGAATACTTAGATTCAGAGAAATATCAGATTAAGGTGCGCGATTGGAATGGTGCTAAGCAATCTCTAGTGCCACTAGTTACTAAATTAAATAAGATCCGTAACTCTAATCGCGCTCTGCAGCGTCTGCGCAATCTGTATTTCCACCAGACTGATAATGAGGCGATAATCGCTTATTCCAAGCGTGATGGTGACAATTTAGTGTTGGTTATCGTCAACCTTGACCCTTCAAATGCCCAAGCGACTGTGGTTCACTGGAACATGGATTTACTGGGACTAGCTGGCGATTCATTTGTAGTCGATGATCAGATAACCGGAAATTCTTTCAGCTGGAATCGCGACAGTTTTGTCAGCCTTGATCCACGCACCGATTACAACAATGTGGCTCATATCGCCGTGGTGCGGGTCTCTTAACTAATGAGATTCTTTCGCCGTAAACCTCAGGCAGTACCAAATCAACCCGGCGCTTTGGGCGAACTGGATCTCTATTTAATTGCTGAAGGCCGTCATGAGGAACTTTGGAAAGTTCTAGGTTCACATGTTCAGCGTGATGCTGAAGGAAATTTACTTGGTACATCTTTTGCGCTCTGGGCACCAAATGCCCGCGACGTGAGTTTGATTAGCGATGTTAATTACTGGGATCGCAACACCCATCGCATGTGGCGCATTGAAAATACTGGTATCTGGCAAATCTTCATTGCCGAATTAACCCCAGGCACTAAATACAAATTTGCCGTGCATACCAATGATGGCCGATGGGTTGATCATGCTGACCCACTTGCTCGTGCCACCGAGATTCCACCACTAACTGCTTCAATTGTTGAAGAATCAAATTATCTCTGGAGTGATGAAAGTTGGATTTCCGAGCGAAGTAAATTTGAATCATGGCGTAGTGCAGTTTCGGTTTATGAAGTTCATTTGGGTTCCTGGCGAATTGGTTTAAGTTATCGTGATTTAGCAACTGAGCTCGTTACTTACTTACAAAAAACTGGTTTCACGCACGTTGAATTCTTGCCTGTTATGGAACATCCGTATGGTCCTTCATGGGGATACCAAGTTACTTCGTTCTTCGCACCCTCTTCGCGTTTTGGCTCCCCTGATGAATTCAAATACTTAGTCAACGCCCTGCACGTTGCTGGCATTGGTGTGATTCTTGATTGGGTGCCTGCCCACTTCCCGAAAGATGAATGGGCACTAGCTAAATTCGATGGAACCGCACTTTATGAGCATGCAGACCCTCGTTTGGGCGAGCACCCGGACTGGGGCACGCTGATCTTTAACTTTGGTCGCAATGAAGTCCGTAACTTCATAGTGGCTAGCGCGCTCTATTGGCTAACCGAATTCCATATCGATGGACTGCGGGTGGATGCGGTTGCTTCAATGCTCTATCTGGATTATTCGCGTAAAGAAGGCGAATGGGTGCCTAATAAATTTGGTGGACGTGAAAATCTCGAAGCAGTGCAACTACTTCAAGAAGCAACCTCTACGGCATATCGCACACACCCCGGAATCATGATGATTGCTGAAGAATCAACTGCATGGCCTGGTGTAACGCGAAGTACTGACTCAGATGGCATCGGCTTTGGCTTCAAGTGGAATATGGGCTGGATGCATGACACTTTGGAGTACTTACAGCGCGACCCAATTCATCGCGTGCATCATCACAATGAAATAACTTTCTCAATTCTTTATGCCTGGTCTGAAAACTTTATGTTGCCGATTTCACACGACGAAGTAGTACATGGCAAAGGTTCACTAGTAAATAAATTCCCCGGTGATCGTTGGCAGAAGCTAGCTACTCTTCGTGCGCTTTATGGATTTATGTGGGCACATCCCGGAAAGAAATTACTTTTCATGGGTCAAGAGTTTGCCCAGAATGATGAGTGGAGTGAGTCTGCTGGTTTGCAGTGGCACTTAACTCAATATGACGAACATAGCGGGGTAGCAAAGACTGTTTCCCAAATAAACCACATTTATAAATCAACACCTGCGCTGTTCGAGAAAGACACTTCGCCTGAAGGATTTTCTTGGTTAGTTGGCAACGATGCGGCAAGTAATGTTTTGGCGTTTACTCGGTGGGCAGATGATGGCCAAATCCTTGTCTGTATAACTAATTTCTCACCCGTGCCTCATGAGAAATACCGTTTAGCAATGCCAAAAGCTGGAACTTGGCAAGAAGTTTTAAACACTGATGATTTAGCTTTTGGCGGCAGTGGTGTTATTAACCAACCAGTTGATGTGGCTGAAGGCTCAGATTTAGTAATAACTTTAAGAGTTGCCCCACTTGCAACCATCTGGCTGGCTTTAGCCGCTAGTTAATGTGGGCCTTTGCCTAATGTTTAACCGCTTCGCCTTTGGAATTTCCGCTTAACAAAGCCTTCGTGAATAACGGCAAAGAAAGTGCTAAAAGCGCTGGAATCAATAATGCAACAGCCAGTGAAGTGAATTGCGCAGTCCATGCGATTACCCACTTACCGCCAAAAATAAGGAAGTTATTGATTAAGCCAACTTGTCCGATTACCACTGAACTAGGCAGTGAACTTCTGGCACTAGCAGCGTTAAAGAAACTAGGCGTGATGAATGATGTGCCTAGACCGGCAACAAAACAACCTAATGAGAATAATCCAAATGCCCAGTATTTATGGGTGTCGCCAAAGAGGATTGATGCCGTAACGCCAATTAAGAAAAATGTACCGCCGGTTATTGCCCCGATATTAGCTGCTCTATTAATTGGCATTCGTACAATAATTCTAGAAATCCCTAACCTTCCGGCAATCATCGCACTCATAAATAGAATGTACGGAAGAGTTATTAGACCGCCTTTGATTCCCAAATATTCTCGTGCAAATATATTAGACCAGTCACCCATTGCGATCTCAAGCGAAATTGCGCAAATCATGCCACCGGCTATTAATCCATCGAATTGAATTGAAGTGATCATTCGCTTTACTGAATAATGGTCATCTTCGATTTGCGGCGGAAGGGCAATTGAACGTAACTTATTAATGTATTTAATATTTAGTAATAGAACCAGCAGATAGACCACATTTAGTTGGACCGAAGCAGAGACTCGGCCAATTAAGAAACCTGACAGCAGGCCAGTGCTAACAGCGCCCATCGTCCAGATACCATGTAGTTTCACAATTATCGGCTTGGTTAAACGAGTTTGGCTATCAAAAGCCTGACTATTAACTGCTATATGAAATGCCGAGATCGAATAGCCCACCGATATTAAAACTGGAATAAAGATCAAGCTCGATGAAATATTAGCGAGGAGAAAAAAGCCAAAATAGAGCGAGCACGTGCTTGCCATCAAAACTTTATAGCTACCTAGCTTATGCACAATGTGGCCTACGGTAAGCAAGCTAATGAAGCCGCCCACGTTTCCCAAGCTGATAATTGAGCCAAATTGCCCATTTGTCAGGCCTAGACGATCTTTAAAATCAGGGAATCTGGGAATCCAAGACATGATGCCAAAGCCAAAGAGAAAGAAGAGTTTTATTAAGGTTTTATACTCAATTTCAGGTGTTATCTCTTCTTTTTTCATCGCATCACTCTAGAAAAGCGCACTAGCCAGTGAGGATCGAGCCACTTTAAGTCGTGGGTCTGCAGGGTCTACTAATTGGAAAAGGGTAAGCAAGTGATCTTTCGCTGCAGTGCGATCAACGCCAGCAAAACGGCGCACACAATCAAGTAAACGATTAAAAGCGGCATCTAAATCTCCACTGATAACTTCTAGGTCAGCGCAGTCCAATTGAGCTTTTACATTATCTGGCTCAGAGACCGCCAACGCGTTGACTAACTTTGCTTCTAGTTTTTCAGTTCGAATAAGTAGTTCAGTTTGTGCTAAACCTAATTTAGCCAGAGCATCATTAGGTTTGCGGCTCAACAACTTTTGATATGCCGCTCGCGCGATTTCATAATTTCCGGCTTCAAGAGCGGCAAGAGCTTCATCTTCTTCGGGTTCAATTATCTCGATCGGCGCGTTACCAATACCTTGCTCGGCAGCTAGCATTAAAACTTTATCAATCACCATTTTTATTTGATTTTCAGGATAGCTCTGGTCAAAAAGTGGAACTGGTTTTTCAGCAATCAGGGCAACGGCATAAGGAACGTTCTTGGTCTGCAGAGCTTGAGCGACTTGAGGCTGATCATCAGCGCTAATGCTGCCTAGTGCCCATGCCCCATTCGCACTTAATTCTAATTTACTAAGTGTTTCTAGAGTGGTCATTGATTCTGGACTGCGCGGTGACCAGACCAATAAAATTACTGGCCTAATGCGCGATAGTTCTACTGCATTAGTTGCAAAATTTTCAGCAGTGATTTCATAGTTTGAGGCAATCGCATTAGTTGCCTGAGCTGGCTTAGTTAGTGAACTCAAATCTACAGCTCGACCAAAATTAGGTGGCAAACTCATTGCTTGATCATTCCACTAATTCGATACCTGAATCGCGACGGTAGGGCAGAACCTCAGAAATATAGGTTTTACAGGCTAAATCTAAGCCCACATCATGGCCGGCCGCTTCGCTTAAGTACCAACGGTGCTCAAGGACTTCATGGAATAACTGCGCTGGTTCGACTCGGCCTAGATGCTCTGCCGGAACTGAATTAACAATCGGATTAAAAATCTCAGTTAGCCACTTGAAGGCAGTTTCGTTGACGGTTGTTGAAGGAATACTCTCGCGAGCTCGATAACGATCAAAGGAAGCCAAAATTCGTTTTGCCTGCAACTCCTCAGTTTCTAAACCCATTAACTCACGTAATCGATTGGTGTGATAACCAGCCGCAACTAACTTAGGCTGGAACTTCAAAACTTTATTCTTGCCATCAAGTGCAATTGAAACTTCTTCAACAGCGAAACCTAAGTCGTGTAGCTGGCGCATCGCACGTTCTACGGCACGACGATCAGTTGGGTCGAGTGATTGTGGATCGCGTAGCGCGGCCCAAAGTCGGCGATATCTTTTCATGACGGTATCGCTTGCACGGACGGGGTCCATGCCCGGATACAGAACACCAGATAAAGCTAAGTCCTCTAGCTCGGCGGCAACATTGAAGTGAGCGATATCTAAATCATGTTCGCGCTGGCCATCGCTCAAGGTTTTTTGAAACTCGCCAGTTTCGGCATCAACTAAGTAGGCGGCAAAACCTTCAGCATCTCGACGGAATAAAGTATTTGAAAGCGAGCAGTCGCCCCACCAGAAACCAAGTAGATGCAATCGAACCAGTAATAGCGCCAAAGCATTAGCCATATTTGAAATGTCATGCGGCGACAGAGCGCCTGAGAGTACAACTCGGTAAGGCAGCGAATATGGCAAGAAGCGAGTGGCTAAAACACATGGTAATTCTTCGCCATTAATGTCTTTACGACCTTCTACAACCGCTATTGGATCAACGCTGGGTGCCTGCAGTCGGCGAAGTTCGCGCAATGCGGCATATTCACGATTAGCGAACTCAGAAACCGTCTCTTTGACCGCATAGATTTCTGAGTCGGGTTCATCATTTACCCGGATCAGTCGAACCACATGCCGCGAGATACCGCGTTTTTCAGCGAGAGCTGGATCTTCGGGCCATTGCTCTAGCGGCTGATTCCAGGGCAGGCCCGAGACAGCAGCGATCTCTTCGCCAACGCCAGTGATTCGTAGGGTCATGGGCTCATCTTAGGCAATTACACTTGAACACATGGTGATAAGTAAGCGAATTAAAAAAGTTGTTACAGGCGAACCTAAGGTTATTAACACTGATATGGGCGCGCTAGGTGACCCAATTAACAAATCACATCCGTTTTATTTTGGATTTATTGCAACCATCGGCGCACTCTCGGCATTTGTCTTGATGCGAGCACTTGCCAGTGCTTCACAGATATTTGTCTTGATTTTGATTGCGCTCTTCTTGGCGACTGGGCTTAACCCAGCCGTAGAGGCACTTCGCCGTAGGGGTTTATCGCGCACTAATTCAGTAGCTGCAATATTTATTTCGGTAATTTTATTTGTAATTTTCTTTGCTTTTATCGTGGTGCCACCAGTTGTTTCGCAAGGTTCTAATTTAATTAACCAAGCACCATCGCTGATTCAAGATTTAAAATCTAACTCTTTGTTTATGCGCCTTAATGAGCAATATGGTTTTCTTGACACTCTGCAACGTGAAATTACATCACGAACTTCAGATGGAAAACTTTTACTAACAACTTTTGGCGGTGTAGTTGGCGTTGGTAAATCAGTTTTATCTGGCACATTTGCCGCCCTTACTATTTTAGTTTTAACACTCTATTTCTTAACTTCTTTGCCGCAAATGGTCAAGCTTGGATTACGTCTTGCACCTGCCTCACGTCGTCCACGAGTTGGCGCACTTACCGAGGCAATAATTTCGCGAGTCGGTTCATTTGTTAGCAGTCAAGTAATGATCGCTTTTATGGCCGGTATTTTCACATTCTTGCTCTCACTTGCCCTAGGAATTCCCTCACCAATTGCACTTGGAATGACTGTGTTGGTATGCGGTTTGATCCCACTAATTGGCCACTTTATCGGCTGCACCGTAGTGACTTTAGTTGCGCTTACTCAATCGGTAACCATTGGGCTAGTAGCTTTCTTGGCTTATGTTCTCTATGTACAAATTGAAAATTATCTAATCACTCCACGTATAATGAAGAAAACACTTTCGGTGCCTGGCGCAGTAACAATTATTTCAGCGCTAATTGGTTCTTCACTATTAGGCTTAGTTGGTGGCCTTTTAGCAGTACCGGTTGCCGCGGCGATTATCTTGATTTTGGATGAAGTAGTTTTCCCAAGAACTGATAACGCTTAAACATTTAGATCTCGGTTGGTAGCGGTAATCTGTCTGGGGCTACGATCTGAGTAATTTCAGTAAGCACTCGATACACGGACGGTTCGCCTAACCATAAGTGCTTTGCGCCATCAACTGCAATCATGTGATGGTTTTTAATTACCGCAAACCGTTTCGCAGCTTCAGGCGGTTTCAGATAATCATCAAGTTCAGGAACAAGTGTGAAAACTGGGCGACCATCACTATTCCAATATTCCAGATCACTGGTTTCAGAAGTGCGAAGTGGTGGACTCAATAAAATTAGCCCTTTATGTCGAGCGTCTTTCGCGTGACGTAGTGCTAAATCAGTTCCGAAAGACCAGCCAACTACCCAAAGATTTTCTAACTTCAAAGTATCTAAGCAATAGATGAGAGCTGCCTCAACATCGAATTTTTCAGCGCCACCATTATCAAAGGTGCCAGTGCTGGTGCCATTGGCACTCGTTGTTCCGCGGGTGTTAAAACGCACAACAGTTATGCCTGCCATATCGGGCAAGCGATTGGCTGCTTTAATATAGATATGGCTATCCATCATGCCACCAGCAGTTGGTAGTGGGTGCAGACAAAGAATTGCGCCAGTTGAACTACCAATCGGGCTAGCAACCTCACCCACCAGAGTTTCACCATCGGCTGTAATAAGGGTGAAAGGTGAGCGATTAGCCGGCAATGCCGTGCTGGGGCGAATTGGTTCGGCCATAAGGCAAGTGTATCTTTGCCGCTATGGCCACATCACGTAAAAAGACCTTTGATTCAATCAATCCAGTATCTGGTGAAGTTTTAGCTACTTTCCCTGTAGATAGCAAAGACATCGTTTCACTAGTTGTTGAAACAGCCCATGAAGCGCTTTATCAATGGCAGCACTTGGGCTTTAAGGGTCGTAAAAAAGTATTGCTTGACTGGAGCAAATACTTAATTAGCCACGTTGATGAAATTGCCGAGTTAATCTCTGATGAAACTGGCAAGCCAATTAGCGATGCCAAATTAGAGGCGGCACTTGCGATTAACCACATTGGTTGGGCGGCTCGTAACGCTGAATATGTAATGAGTCCAGAACACCGCTCACCTGGTGCGATCATGGCAAATATGTCAGCACGAGTTGAACATTCACCAGTTGGCGTAGTCGGAGTTATCGGGCCTTGGAATTATCCAATCTTTACTCCCCTTGGCTCAATCACATATGCACTTGCAGCTGGTAACGCAGTTGTATTTAAGCCAAGTGAATTCACCCCAGCCGTAGGTGTTTGGTTAGCAGATTCATTTGCCCAAGTTGCACCAAGTGAAGATATTTTCCAGGTCATCACTGGCTTCGGAGAAACAGGTAAATATTTATGTGAAAGTGAAATTAATAAATTAGCTTTCACGGGTTCAACCAAGACAGCCAAATTAGTTGCGGCCACTTGTGCGGCAAACATGATTCCAGTAATTCTGGAATGTGGTGGCAAGGACCCAGTGATTATTGCCGCTGATGCCAATATAAAAGCAGCTGTTGAAAACACATTATGGTCGGCCATGTCTAATGCTGGCCAAACTTGTATTGGTGCTGAACGTGTTTATGTTGATGAGTCGATTGCAGATCGCTTCATTGAACTCTTTGTGGCCGAAGCCGAAAAGATAACGGCAGGTGCACCAGGTGCTGGTAATTACGGTCCAGCCACTATGCCAGAACAACTAGATGTCATTGCAGCCCATATTGCCGATGCGCTAAAGCGGGGTGGTAAAGCGCTTCTTGGTGGCAAGAAATCAGTGCAGCCGCCTTATGTGCAGCCAGTTGTTTTAGTAGATGTGCCAGAAGATGCTGTTGCGATGACCGAAGAAACCTTTGGGCCAGTAATTATTATCAATCGTTTCCACTCTATTGATCATGCAATTCGCTTAGCCAATGCCAGCAAATACGGGCTAGGTGCATCGGTTTGGTCAAAGCGTCAAGGTAAAAAGATTGCCTCACAACTTCATTGCGGAATGGTTGCGATTAACTCAACTATTTCTTTTGCTGCTATTCCATCAGTACCATTTGGTGGCGTGAAAGATAGTGGCTCTGGCCGCATTCATGGCCCTGAAGGTATTCTCGAGTTTACTTATCCGCGCACAGTTGTTCGCGCAAGATTCCAACTTCCAATTAAATTTACGAGTTTTAATCGCACTTACTTCGGCGATAAATTAATTATGCGCGCGATTAAAATTCTTAAAGGTCGACTTAGTTAACTAGTCTGGGTTAATTCAGATTTAATAGCTTAGAACCGAGGAGCATTTCGCGTACGTTCAGTACGTGGTCCGCGATTATTTTTCTTAGTCCAACAAGGCGTGTGCCAATGTCGACGTGATTCTTCATCATGTTCTAACCAGGCAACAATGTGTGGCGTTGCCATTGGAATAACTTGATCACAGCCTGGGCAGCGATATGGTTTATTTGAAGATGAACCAGTTAATTTTCTAACTCGGTATGTTCCATCACTGTGTTCTTCAATACTTTCATTAGAAGTATTGATTTCTCGCTCAGCATCCTGAGGTCTTTTCCCTTTGGGATAGTTGCGGCGCGGGCTCATGGTTCATTTTCTCGCATTTTTCACCTTCTTGTGACAGGCTGGAGCCATGAAGGTGATTGAAGTTAAGGGCCTTGTAAAGTCATATGGCGACTTCACCGCCGTTGCTGGCATCGATTTAGCGATCGAGGCAGGCGAGATTTTCGCTCTGCTCGGCCCAAATGGCGCTGGCAAGACCACCACCGTTGAGATATTGGCTGGCTTTCGCCAAGCCGATAGCGGCTCAGTTAGCGTGCTGGGGTTTGACCCTGCCACCAAGGGTGATGCTGGCCGCAGTTGGCGTAATCGCATCGGCATTGTTCTGCAGACCGCATCAGATGCTGGTTCATTTAAGGTGCGCGAAATTGTTAAGCACTTCAGCGCTTTCTATGCCAATGCGCGCGATGTTGATCAAGTAATTGAAGCAGTTGGACTCACAGCAAAACGCGATTCGTTAGTTCTTGAGCTATCTGGAGGTCAACGACGTCGCCTTGATGTGGCACTCGGAATAATTGGAAACCCGGAACTCTTATTTCTAGATGAGCCAACAACTGGTTTTGACCCAGAAGCAAGGCGGGCATTCTGGTCACTGATTCGTGACTTGAAAGCAGGCGGAACCACAATTTTATTGACTACTCACTATCTAGATGAAGCTGAAGAGTTGGCCGATCGCGTTGCCGTAATTACTGCCGGAAAAATTATAGAAGTTTCTACGCCCGCATTACTTGGTGGTCGAAGTACTGCAAAGGCAACTGTAACCTGGATGGGAAGATCTGGTCTTGAATCTGAAGAGAGCGAAAACCCAACGGCTGTTGTAGCAAAATTGACTGCGCAATTTGGTGGCGATATTCCAGAATTAGCTATCACTCGCCCATCGCTTGAAGATATTTACTTAAAAATGATTGGTGGCCAGCATGAATAAAGTTCCGGGCACCTTAAAACTTGGTTTACTGCGTGGCAAAATGGAAATTATTCAATTCTCCAGACAGAAAGAAGCAGTGGTATTTACCATCTTCTTTCCCGTTATTTTATTAGCGATCTTTGGCAGCGTATTTAAGGACACCATTGCGCCAGGAGTCACTTTTAGCCAATATTTTGTAGCTGGCATGATCGCCTCAGGTTTAGTTAATAGTGGCTTTCAAAATATCGCAATTAATATTCCTATCGAACGTGACATGGGCGCTATCAAGCGCCTTCGTGGCACTCCTTTGCCAATTACAAGTTACTTCATCGGCAAAGCAATCTCAGTCTTTGCCAGCATGGTGGTGCAAGTGCTTATCTTGCTTGCCATTGGTGTGGCTTTCTTTGGTCTAAATATGCCAACCGAACCAAGCAAATGGTTAACGTTTACCTGGTTACTAGTACTTGGCACCGCCAGCTCAACAGCACTCGGTGTGGCATTCTCATCAGTACCAAAAAATGGTCGTGGTGCATCAGCGATAGTTTCACCCGTTGTAATCATTTTGCAGTTCTTCAGCGGAGTTTTCTTTGTCTTCACTCAATTGCCTGGCTGGATGCAACAAGTTGCGGCAATCTTTCCGCTCAAATGGTTAACGCAAGGAATGCGTAGCGTTTTCTTGCCCGATACTTTTGCTACACAAGAAGTTGCGGCGAGTTGGGAAAGCGGTCGAACTGCCTTAATTCTTTTTGTCTGGCTGGTTGCCGGTCTCTTCTTGGCGGTTAAAACTTTTCGCTGGGAGAACAAGTGAAACGCTTTGCCCTCGGACTGGCACTAATACTGCTAGCAGTGATTTCACTAGGAGTGAATGGGGCAAGTGCTGCTTCAAAAATTAAACCGTCACCTTCGCCAAAGTGGCCGCCAGTTGGCTTCACAGTAAAAGGTGAGATTTATGCAAAAGTTCCAACTGTTAAAGAATTAGTTGGCACTGCATCAAATAGTAAAGTACTTACGGCGCAATTAGCGGAAAAGGTTGATGGCGTTCTCATTTGCCAGAAGTACTCCTGCGGTGCCATCACTGTAGCCTCAACAAATGGTTGCACTTGGTGGGAAGTTAAGTCGAGGGTAATTGGCCCAAAAAGCTTAGAAGATAAAACGATTACTACCTTTGGCACGATTCGAACAACCGCAACCGGAACTGCAAAAAAGGTCTATAAAACAATCCTTTTAATTAGTTCTGAAGACATTGAACGCGGAAATAGAATTTCAAATATAAACGTGATCTGCCATCATGCGCCCACAAAGGAAACGTTAAAAACTAACGTCTATACGCCGACGCCAAGTTAAAAAACTTTTTCGGGTTAGCGGTTAGCTCCTGGGACCCAAAGTTCATCGCCCTGTTCTTTATTAGAGATGCGAGCGAGCACAAAGAGAAGATCAGATAAGCGATTTAGATACCTTGCCGCTAGCGGATTAACGCCGCCGCCAAATGCGTGAATCGCAGCCCAGGTGCAACGTTCGGCGCGACGAGCAACAGTTCGCGCCACATGCAAATTGGCCGCTGCCAAAGTTCCAGAAGGCAAAACAAATGAGCGAAGTGGTTCTAGTTGCTCATTGAAAGCATCAATCTGCTCCTCAAGAAAAGTAATCTGTGATTCCAGAACTCGAAGTGGTTCAATCTTTGGTTCATCAACTACTGGCGTGCAGAGGTCTGCGCCCACATCGAAGAGATCATTTTGAATACGAATCAATAGCGGCTTTAATTCGGCCGGTAATGTATCTGCGCATAGAGCAACGCCAATTGCTGAGTTAGCTTCATCGACAGTGGCATATGCCTCAAGCCGTGGATCATTCTTCGAAGTGCGGCTCATATCGCCGAGTGAAGTAGTTCCGTCATCGCCAGTTTTTGTGTAAATCCGCGTCAAATTAACCATGGGGAGAGCCTAATCGGGCAGATAAGATACGACCACTCGAGAAATAGCGTCACATCAAAAATTTTGAAAGGGGTACCGCCATGGCTGAGATAGACCGCTTTCGGGTAGTTGGTGGCGCCCGTCTGGTCGGCGAAGTTAGCGTTAGCGGGGCCAAGAACTCAGCGTTGAAACTTATGGCAGCTTCGCTCTTAGCTGCTGGCAAAACCACTATTCGCAACGTACCTGATATCGCAGACGTAGACATCATGGCTGATCTGCTTACCCGCTTGGGTTGCACAGTAGAACGCGGACCAGAATCAGTAACCATTGATGTGCCCGAAGTTCCGGGTCATCGTGCTGATTACGATTTAGTGCGCAAGATGCGCGCCTCAATTAACGTGCTCGGCCCACTTGTTGCTCGAGTTGGTCAAGCCGAAGTTGCTCTACCTGGCGGAGATGCCATTGGTTCACGTGGTTTAGATTTTCATATTCGCGGTTTGGAATCACTTGGCGCAAAAGCACACAATGAACACGGTTATGTAATTGCCGAAGCACCTAATGGCTTAACGGGTGCTGAAATTGTTTTAGATTTCCCTAGCGTTGGCGCAACTGAGAATTTGATGACTGCTGCCGTACTCGCAAAAGGTATAACCACGATTGATAACGCAGCACGCGAACCAGATTTAGTTGATCTAGGAAATTTCCTAATCAGTATGGGTGCCAAGATCGAAGGTTTGGGCACGCCACTAATCACAATTACTGGCGTTGCAAAAATGCATCCAACTGATCATGCCACTATCGCAGATCGCATCGTTACGGGCACTTGGGCATTTGCTGCGGCAATGACACAAGGCGACATCACTATTCATGGGGCACGCGCACAAGATTTAGAGATTCCCCTTGAGAAATTAACTGCCGCCGGCGCCATCGTTACATCGAATGAAAACTCTATTCGCGTGCGTATGGATTCTCGACCTAAAGCAATTGATGTTTCAACCCTTCCATACCCAGGTTTTCCAACAGATTTACAACCGATGGTAATTACCTTAAATGCCATTGCAACTGGTGATGCCATAGTGACCGAGAACGTTTTCGAAGGTCGCTTCATGTTCGTTAATGAATTGATCAGATTAGGCGCACAAATCACCATCGATGGCCACCATGCCGCTATAACCGGCGTCGAAAAGCTATCTAGCGCACCTGTTGTAGCAACTGATATTCGGGCTGGCGCAGGCTTGGTTTTGGCAGGATTGGTTAGCGATGGCATAACTTTTGTCGAAGATGGTTATCACATCGATCGCGGTTACCCAGATTTTGCTAAACAATTACGCGCACTTGGCGCTGATGTAACTCGCGAGCTTTAAATCTAATTAACTGAAATGAAATAAAAAACTCCCGATGAGTTGATCACCGGGAGTTTTTAATTGACTACTAATTCAAATTAGCCAACTGACTCAGTTAAGATCGAAACTCGATCATTTGATACTGATAAGAAGCCACCATGAACATTGAATTCTTGGGTTGTTCCATCGGCAACTTTAATACTGACTGCTCCGTCGACTAGAACACCAAACAAAGGTGCGTGACCTGGCAAAACTCCAAGGTCACCTTCGGTTGTGCGAGCTGAGATAAATGATGCCTCGCCTGACCAAACCTTCTGTGTTGGTGAAACTACTGCGACTTTAAGTGTCATGAGTTAGTTCTTCGCCAATTCAGCAGCACGGCGCTCAACATCGTCAAGGCCACCACACATGAAGAATGCTTGTTCTGGAACGTGATCGTACTTTCCATCAGCAAGTGCTTCGAAAGCTGCGATTGTGTCTACTAGTGGAACGAATGATCCTTCGATACCAGTGAAGACCTTCGCTACGAAAGTGTTCTGTGACAAGAAGCGCTGAATACGACGTGCGCGGCCTACCAAGATACGGTCTTCTTCAGAAAGTTCATCGATACCAAGAATCGCAATGATGTCTTGAAGATCCTTGTAGCGCTGCAGGATCTGCTTAATGCGGTTAGCAACCTGGAAGTGGTGCTCACCGATATAGCGTGGATCAAGGATGCGTGAAGTTGAGTCAAGTGGATCTACCGCTGGATAAATTCCAAGCTCAGAGATCGGACGAGACAACACTGTGGTTGCATCTAAGTGCGCGAAAGTAGTGTGTGGCGCTGGGTCTGTGATGTCATCTGCAGGAACATAAATTGCCTGCATTGATGTAATCGAGTGACCACGAGTTGAAGTAATGCGCTCTTGCAACTGACCCATTTCATCAGCAAGTGTTGGCTGGTAACCCACAGCTGATGGCATACGGCCTAGAAGAGTTGATACTTCAGAACCTGCCTGTGTGAAGCGGAAGATATTGTCGATGAAGAGCAATACATCTTGCTTCTGCACATCGCGGAAATATTCCGCCATGGTTAGCGCTGAAAGCGCAACGCGTAGACGCGTGCCAGGTGGTTCATCCATTTGACCGAAAACTAAGGCGGTCTTATTGATAACGCCAGTCTCGGTCATTTCTAGGAACAAGTCGTTACCTTCGCGAGTACGCTCACCAACACCGGCGAATACAGATACACCACCGAAGTTTTCAGCTACGCGATAAATCATTTCCTGAATCAAAACTGTCTT
>CAMCXZ010000016.1 GCA_945883725.1 Bifidobacterium breve
AATCGCTTTTCTTCCGCTAAATCATTTGCGCCAAGTATTGAAGAAATCAGAAATCACCCTGAATTAGTGGCTAAATATCAAAGTGAAGGCAAACGGGTTTTCATTTGGACGGTAAATGAAGTAATTGATCTAAAACTATGTGCCCAGCTCGGTGTCGATGTAGTGATAACAGATATGCCGGCGCGAGCAGTAAGTGAGCTCGGGTATCCTTAACCAGTGAGCACATATGCCTATCTCGGTCCAGCAGCGACCTTTACCGAGGCGGCGCTCAAGAAAATTACCGGGCCTGCTGATCAACTTATTCCGCTTGCCAATGTTACTGCAGCTTTAAATGCGGTTCGTAAAAATGAAGCCGATTTTGCACTCGTTCCAATTGAGAATTCTATTGAAGGTGTTGTTGCCCGCACACTCGATGAACTAGCAACTGGCGAACCACTCATAATTGCCGGCGAAGTTACTTTGCCAGTTTCATTTGCATTCATGGTTAAACCAGGAACTAAAGAGATTAAACGAATTGCCACTCACCCACATGCCGAAGCGCAATGTCGCACCTATGTTGCCACTAACTATCCGCATGCCGAAATAGTTGCTACTAATTCAACTGCCGCAGCTGCAGAAGCACTTGGTCGCGGCGAGTTTGATGCCGCAATTGCTTCCGCCGTTGCTGCTGATCGTTACGGCTTAGAAATTGTCGCTGAAAATATTGGTGATAACGCCGAAGCCGTAACCCGCTTCGTTTTAGTCTCTAAGCCAGGTGAGCTAACTAAACCGACCGGGCATGACCGAACTTCGATGGCGATATTTATTGGCACCGACCACGCAGGCGCGTTATTAGAAATTTTGACTGAGTTTGCTACCCGCAACGTCAACCTAACTTTCATTCAAAGCCGCCCAACTGGCAAAGAACTAGGCGATTACCACTTTATTGTTGATGCCGAAGGGCATATCAGCGACGCTAACGTTGGCCAAGCCGTTACTCGCCTACGCGAGATCTGTGAGGAAATAAGATTCCTAGGTTCATACCCGCGAGAGGAAAGTAAATGATAGATATCAAATTACTGCGCGAGAACCCTGATTTAATCCGCGCCTCTCAAACTGGTCGTGGCGAAGATGCTGGCATTGTTGATCAAGTATTAGCGCTCGATGAAAAGCGTCGTGCTGCAATTAATGATTTCGAAGCTTTGCGTGCTGAGCAGAACACGCTTTCAAAAGCAGTTGGTAGCGCTAAAGGTGATGAAAAGGCTACCCTGCTTGAAAATGCTAAAGATTTAGCGAATAAAGTTAAAGCAGCCGATAGTAAGCGCGCTGAAATAGAAGCTGAAGCGCATAAAGAGGCGCTAAAACTTTCAAATGTACTTGATCCTGCTGCTCCAATCGGCGGCGAAGCAGATTTTGTAATTATTGAACATGTTGGCACCCCACGTGAATTTTCCGAGTTCGAACCAAAAGACCATGTTGAGTTAGGAAAACTACTTGGCGCAATCGATACCGAACGCGGTGCAAAAGTTTCTGGTTCCCGTTCTTACTATTTAACTGGTGTTGGAGCATTACTTGAATTTGCACTCGTTAACTATGCAATCAATAGCGCGGTAAAAGCCGGCTTCACTCCAGTTATTCCACCAGTACTTGTTAATCCAGCAGCAATGGAAGGCACTGGCTTTCTTGGCCAAGCCGCCGAAAATGTTTATCACTTAGAAAAAGATGGCCAATATTTAGTAGGTACTAGTGAAGTGCCACTTGCGGCATTTCACATGGATGAAATTTTGCCAGCCGATAAATTACCAATGCGCTACGCCGGTTACAGCACTTGTTTTCGTCGTGAAGCCGGAACTTACGGAAAAGATACTCGCGGCATTATTCGAGTTCATCAATTCGATAAAGTTGAAATGTTTAGCTTCTGTCATCCTGATCAAGCAGTGGCTGAACATCAAAAGCTTTTGCAATGGGAGAAAGATTTCCTTAACGCAATGGAAATCCCTTACCGCGTAATTGATGTGGCATCAGGTGATCTCGGTTCAAGTGCGAATCGTAAATTCGATATCGAAGCCTGGATCCCGACCCAGCAGGCATATCGCGAAGTAACTAGTACCTCTAACTGCACCGAGTTTCAGGCTCGTCGCTTAAATATTCGCTTTAAAGAAGGCGATAAAACTTCAGCAGTTGCCACGTTAAATGGCACCCTAGTTGCGATCCCGCGCATGATTGTGGCGATTCTGGAAAACCATCAAAATGCTGATGGAACTGTAAACGTGCCAGCCGCTTTACAACCTTTCTTAGGTATGACGCGATTCGAGCTAGTGTGACCGGTAGACGCCCAAAATTAATTGCTAGTGATTTAGACGGAACTGTCGTAGCTCACTACGGCGATATTTCACAACGCACTATCGACGCCTTTCGTCGTGCTCATGCAATGGGAATTGAGATTTTCTTTGTAACTGGGCGCCCGCCACGTTGGATGCCAGAGATCAAGGAAGCTTTCGGTATTGGAAACGCAATTTGTGGCAATGGTGCAATGCTTTACGACTTACATAACGGAAAAGTTCTCGAAGAATGGTTGATGCCAGTTGAAGCGCAACTAGAAGCCGTAAAACGATTACGAGCTGCAATTCCGCAAATAAGTTTTGCAGTTGAATCACATAATTATTTCCATCGCGAAAAGAAATACATTCCTCGTTGGGATGTTGGGTTAGATAACGTCGGCGTAGATAGCATTGAGGAAATCATGACCGCACCGGCTCTCAAACTTTTAGCACGTTGTTCAAATCAAGAACTTTCATCTGATGAGATGTTAGATATTGCTCTCAAAGAATTATCTGGCTTAGTGACCGTTACGCATTCAAACCCACATGATTCACTTTTAGAAATTTCAGCCATTGGTGTTTCAAAAGGTGCCACATTGGCAAAGATGGCAGCACGGTTAAATATTGATGCCGCCGATTGTGTCTCGTTTGGCGATAACCCAAATGATTTCTCAATGCTGCAATGGTGTGGTCGCTCATATGCAATGGCAGATGGTCACCCAGATGGACCAAAACACGCAAAATCAGTTGCGTTGCCACATACCGACGATGGTGTTGCGATTGTGATTGAAGAGCTCCTCGATCTTCCCGCTTAACAATCTTGTAATTTCTGCTCAATTTTAGATAAGCGCGTTCCTCAGGTAGATTACGCCGCGGAGGGCTCGCATAGCGGCCGAGTGCACCGGTCTTGAAAACCGGCAGGTGAAAGCCTCGAGGGTTCAAATCCCTCGCCCTCCGCCATATTTTCTTTGCTTATCTAACCCACCCTTTTTAATCCAAATCTTGTGGCTGATTTCATAGCGCTCAAGCAAGACATCACCTAGCGCGCAGAAAGCCATGAGAGGAGACTTCCCCTTAGAGTTTTATAAGCAGTAACTAAGGGAGTCGTGAACTATGTCGGGAGTTTTTTCACCGGGCCGCGCCAAGATCAAAGAGCGCACCCTTCGCACCGATAAATGGTGGATCGAACCTGCAATAACTTTCGGAGTTCTATTTTCATTCATCATCTACGCAACTTTCCGCGCATTTGAAGGTGCTAATTACTACAAAGACCACCTGATCTCACCTTTCTATTCACCTTGTTTATCTGAAGCATGCGTTCCTGAAGCCGTGATTATGGGCTTCACCCCAGTTAGTGCCGAAATATTTAACTTCGCACTTTCACCAGCACTAATTATTTTGATCTTCCCACTTGGTTTCCGAATGACTTGCTACTACTACCGCAAGGCTTATTACCGTTCATTCTGGTTATCACCACCTGCATGCGCAGTTGCCGAACCACACACTAAATACACTGGCGAAACTCGCGCACCTCTTATCTTGCAGAACGCACACCGTTGGTTCTTCTACGCTGGTTTAGTCTTTAATGTAATTCTTACTTACGACGCAGTTATTTCATTTAAGAGTGTCGAAGGTGAATGGGGACATGTAAGCGTTGGATCAATAGTTCTCACTCTTAGCGCAACCATGTTGTGGTTCTACTCATTGTCTTGCCACACTTGCCGCCACACAATTGGTGGTCGTTTAAAGAATTTCTCAAAACACCCAGTGCGTTACAAGCTCTGGACCCGCGTTTCAATTCTTAATCACTACCACCAACAATTTGCGTGGTATTCATTAGGAGCAGTTGCTTTTGCCGATATTTATGTTCGCCAAGTTGCAACTGGCGCCTGGACCAATTTCTACTTCTTCTAAAAGGGGCACGAGTAAATGACAAATATGGAACGTCATAACTACGACGTACTAATCATTGGCGCCGGTGGCGCTGGTTTACGTGCTGCTGTTGAAGCTCGCGAAGCAGGTTTACGCGTAGCAATCATCTGTAAATCACTATTCGGCAAAGCCCACACCGTTATGGCTGAAGGTGGCGCAGCTGCCTCAATGGGTAACGTAAACGATAAAGATAGTTGGATGGTTCACTTCCGTGACACTATGCGCGGTGGAAAATTCCTAAATCATTACCGCATGGCTGAACTACACGCCAAAGAATCACCAGATCGTATTTGGGAACTAGAAACTTGGGGCGCGCTCTTTGATCGCACTAAAGAAGGAAAGATTTCGCAACGTAACTTTGGTGGACATGAGTATCCACGTCTAGCTCACGTTGGCGATCGCACCGGTTTGGAATTAATTCGCACAATGCAGCAACGTATTGTCGCACTACAGCAAAAAGATGGTCGCGAAACTGGCGATATGGAAAGCCATATCAAAGTTTTTGCCGAATTAACCATCACTGACATTCTTAAAGAGAACGGCAAGATTTCTGGTGCTTATGGTTATTGGCGCGAAAGCGGAAGTGAAGTATTATTCGAAGCACCAGCAGTTGTAATTGCAACTGGCGGTGTTGGTAAGACTTTCAAAATCACTTCAAACTCTTGGGAAGGCACTGGCGATGGCCATGCTCTTGCCCTAAAAGCCGGCGCTAATTTAGTTGATATGGAATTCTTGCAATTCCACCCAACTGGAATGGTTTGGCCACCATCTGTTCGTGGAATTCTAGTTACTGAATCCGTCCGCGGTGAAGGTGGCGTTCTAACAAACAATTTGGGCGAACGCTTTATGTTTAAGTACATCCCCGAGGTATTCAAAAATATATATGCCGATAACGAAGCTGAAGCAGATCGTTGGTATCTAGATCAAGATAACAACCGTCGTCCACCAGAGTTATTGCCTCGCGATGAAGTTGCGCGCGCAATTAACAGCGAAGTTAAAGCAGGTCGCGGCACGGAACATGGTGGCGTATTCCTAGATGTTTCAAAGCGAATTCCGGCTGATGTAATTAAAAAGCGCTTGCCATCTATGTGGCATCAGTTCTATGAACTAGCTGGCGTGGACATCACAAAAGAGGCAATGGAAGTTGGCCCAACTTGTCACTATGTAATGGGTGGCGTTGAAGTAGAGCCAGATAACGCAGCAGCTGTTGGGGTTCCGGGGCTATTTGCCGCCGGCGAAGTTGCTGGTGGAATGCATGGCTCAAACCGTCTTGGCGGTAACTCACTTTCAGATCTTTTGGTATTTGGTCGTCGTGCCGGAATGGGCGCCGTTGAATATGTAAAGAACAACGGCGACAACCCAGTTAGTGATGCTTCAATTAAAACAGCGGCAGCTCGAATTGAAGCGCCATTCTCACGAGAAGGTGGCGAGAATTCATATTCACTACATGCCGAACTACAAGAAGTTACTCATAACTTAGTTGGCATTATCCGTACCGGGAAAGAAGTTGAAGAAGCAATTGAAAAGATCGCTGATATTCGCAAGCGAAGTGCAAATGTTTCTGTAGCCGGTGGGCGCAAGTTCAACCCTGGTTTCCATTTAGCTTTCGATTTAGACAACATGTTGTTAGTTGCCGAAAGCACTGCCAAGTCTGCTCTTCGTCGCGAAGAATCTCGTGGCGGACATACTCGCGATGATTTCCCAGGAATGGATTCAACTTGGCGTAAGGTCAACAACATCTCATCATTTGATGGCAAGCAAGTAAATGTAAAAGCACAACCGCTACCACCAATGCCTAAAGAGCTATTCGACCTCTTTGATATTCACGAACTCGAGAAATATCTAACACCCGAAGAAATTGCGAAAGGCGGTTCCAACTAATGACTCGCAAACTTAATCTTCGAATTTGGCGAGGCGATGCCACCGATGGCGCTCTACAAGATGTTGTTGTAGAAGCCAATGAGGGCGAAGTAGTTCTCGATGTAATTCACCGTGTGCAAGCAACCCAAATGGGTGACTTAGCTGTTCGTTGGAACTGCAAGGCCGGTAAATGTGGATCTTGTTCAATGGAGATCAACGGCAAACCACGTCTTGCTTGTATGACCCAGGTTGCTTCCTACGGTGATGATGAAACTATTACTGTTACGCCACTTCGCGCATTCCCAGTAATTAAAGACCTCGTAACAGATGTGTCATTTAACTACCGCAAAGCTATGGAAATACCGGCTTACGAGCACCCTAAAGACCTTGCTCCAGGCGATGCCCGCATGGAACAAATCGATGTTGAACGTTCACAAGAATTTCGTAAGTGCATCGAGTGTTTCCTTTGCCAAGATGTCTGCCACGTAGTTCGCGACCATGAAGAGAATAAGAAGTCATTCGCCGGACCTCGTTTCTTTATTCGCATCGCTGAATTAGATATGCACCCACTTGATATGTTGAAGAACCGTAAGCGCACTGCGCAAGAAGAGCACGGCATTGGAATGTGTAACATTACAAAGTGCTGTACTGAAGTTTGCCCAGAGCACATCAAGATCACTGACAATGCGATTATTCCAATGAAGGAACGCGTTGTAGATATTAAGTACGATCCAGCACGTATGTTTGCTGGTCTACTAAAGCGCGATAAGCGAAACTAATGAGATTGCTAATCCGGTGGGGTGCACTAGCTGCATCTTTCTGGGTAGCAACTGCGCTAATTCCTGGCATTGATGTGCTCGGTGGTTTCACAACCTACCTTTGGGTCGCACTTTTATTCGGTTTGATCAATTCAATTCTGGGTGGCTTAGTCAAAATATTAACGCTTCCTGCAGTTATTTTAACTTTTGGATTATTTTTAATTGTGGTCAACGCTTCGATGCTATTACTAACCGCCGAATGGAGCGATAAGTTAGATGTTGATGGTTTCTGGCCAGCAGTACTTGCCTCTTTAGTAATTAGCGTGATGACTCGAATCCTTGGTGGAATTTCCAAGAAAGCGATTTCAAGCTGAAGTCGTTGCTATTAGTTTCCATAGGCGGAGTTGCCGGCACCTTGGTGCGCTTTGCCCTAGGCCTAGTAATTGAAAATGATCGAAACGGAACGCTAGCTGCTAATTTAATTGGCGTAGCACTCGCCGCTGCGTTATTAGTTTTAATGGAACGTCGCGGAGTTACTGAACTAAGGCATCTACTTTTGCCCGGTTTTTGCGCAGGGCTAACTACCTTTTCGGCGGTGACAGCCCAATCTCTTGAGCCTAAAGATGGCGGTTTTCTATTCTTAGCTGAAAATGTAATTCTGAGCCTAATAATCGTGGCAATTGTGCTGCCTCTGGCTCGCAAGATTATTCCGGTTCGCTCATGAGAACTCTGTATGTGGTTTTAGGCGCAGCACTAGGTGCGCCAGCTCGCTTTGCAATCGATCAATACATTCACCGATTTACGACTCGGCCCTACGGAATATTCCTGGTCAACGTACTGGGCTCTTTTTTACTAGGAGTTACCTTTAACAGCTCTGAGCACACACATGATCTAATCGCGATTGGGTTTGCTGGCGCATTCACAACGTGGTCAACTTTTATGCTCGATATTTATGTAGCTTTTGAGTTAAAACGTAAGCGTGAGGCGCTAATCAATTTGGTTGTTTCACTTGGCTTTGGCCTGCTGGCAGCTTGGCTTGGTCTACAAATCGGAATTTAATTAATCAGGCGTTAATTTATTGTTAACCATAATACTGACAAGTATCTAAGGTTTCAGGTAAAGAATTGTCTTGCTTCCCCAGCGACTAATACTGAAGGGAAGGCACATGTCACAATTGATCGCACTACCAACTTGCTCCGTTTGCCGTTCAGAAGAGTTGGAAATCGCTACCAATGAAGAGTTTGGCCCAATCACAATGTGTAATGCATGCGGCAACGCATGGCTAGCAACTTATGAAGATTTTGATTCTTCTTTGTTGTTAAGCATCGCCTCTTAATAACGAGCAAGTAACTTACTCGTGGTGGAAGTCTTCGCCACGTCCCTTTTTGTATCTATTTTTAAACTTATGACCTTCGATTAACCATTTGAGATCCTTAACAATTTCTTTTATTCGGTAATCAAACCAACGAACCTCTCATTTCAAAAGCCTCAGCTACTCGACCGACAGAAACAACAAAAGCTGCAGTGCGCAGATCTATTGAATATTTCTTTGACACTTCATGTGTATTAATAAAGGCTTTCTCCATCCGCACATCTAATTCACGACGGAATTTATCAATCGGCCAACTGAACTCCTGAATATTTTGGGTCCATTCAAAATAAGAGCCCATGACTCCGCCAGAGTTAGCCAAAATATCTGGCACAATCAAGACTCCCTGTGCGCGAAGCTCTATATCGGCAGTGGCAGTGATCGGCTGATTTGCACCTTCAATAATAAAGCCTGCATTAATACGATTCATATTTCCTTCGTTAATAACACCACCTAGCGCGGCTGGAATTAACACATCACATTTGACTTCAAGCACTTCGGCTGCACCAATGCGTTCATCAGACTGCACATCTTCAAGAGTCTTATGGGTGAAAATTGCTTGGATATCTATGCCCTTCAAATCAACTATGCCCCCAGAAACGTCGGAGATAGCAATTACTTTCATGCCTAATTCTTGGCATACCAGCGCTGCGTATCTTCCGACGTTTCCAAAGCCCTGGATCGCAACAGTTGCACCATGGACTTTTACATTATTTCTTTCCAAAGTTGCGGCGGCTATCCGTGCTACTCCTCGTCCAGTGGCTTCTTCACGTCCCGGTGCACCGAACAGTTCAACTGGTTTTCCAGTCACACATGCTGGTTGAAAGCCTTCTAAACGATGGAATTCATCCATCAACCAAGCCATCGTACGAGAATCTGTTCCCATATCAGGAGCCGGAATATCGCGATGATGACCCAAGACGTGAACCAGTGAGCGAGTCCAACGTCTAATTATTTCTTCCTTTTCGATCGAAGTAAGTTTTGATGCATCGACTGCAACACCACCTTTTGCACCACCAAAAGGCACATCAATAAGCGCGGTCTTCCAAGTCATCAAAGATGCAAGTGCGCGGACTTCATCAAGATCTACATCTTGATGAAAACGGATTCCGCCTTTGCGGGGGCCACGAGCACTTGAATGCTGAACTCGATAACCAGTAAGTACTTCCACATCGTCATTTCGGCGAAGTGGAATAGAAATGACAACCTCGCGCTCACAACTACTAATCGCAGAAATCAAACCGGCTTTCAAACTTAGAATTTCGCCAGCTTGAGCGACTTTTTGATTAACTTCGGCAAATGCGGATGAACTTGAATGTGTCATGCCTAAACCTTAGAAAATTTCTAGGTTGGTAGTAAGGTCTATTAGATTTAATTCTTATGAAATCGAGGTTAAATCAAGATCTAATTCAGACTATTTAAACTTAGCCATCCAAGCTTCGATTTCATCAGGATGACGCGGAAGCGATTGACTTAAATTGCGGCAACCATTTTTAGTTACAACCACATCATCTTCAATACGAATACCGATACCGCGGTATTCAGCTGGGAAAAGCTCGTCATCAGGTTGAATATAAAGTCCTGGCTCAACAGTTAGAACCATTCCTTCGGCCAAAACGCCATCGAGATATGCCTCTTGGCGCGCATGCTGACAATCATGAACATCCATTCCGAGCATGTGTGAGACACCATGCAGGGTCCAGCGACGATGTAGGCCCATATCTGGATTCATTGACTCTTCAACGCTACAAGGCAATACACCCATATCGAATAAGCCCTGAGCTAATACGCGTTGCGCAGCAACGTTAATTGAACGGAAAGTCGCGCCAGGTTTAACGGCGGCAAAGCCAGCCAACTGCGCTTCATATACCAACATATAAAGAGCCCGCTGTGCTGGTGAGAACTTACCGCTAACTGGCAAAGTGCGCGTGATATCAGCCGTGTAGAAGGAATCCATTTCAACACCAGCATCAACTAATACAAGCTCACCGCTATTTACTTTGCCATCGTTGCGAATCCAGTGAAGAACACAAGCGTGAGCACCACCTGCTGCGATTGTTGTGTAACCAACATCGTTACCTTCGGTACGAGCTTTAGTAAAGAAGGCGGCTTCAATTACACGTTCACCACGGTGATGTGCAACAGCAGCCGGCATTGCTTTAACAATTTCTTGAAAACCTAATTCGCTAGCATCACAGGCGGCTTGCAGTTCATCAATTTCATATTGGTCTTTGATCAAACGTGCCTCTGATACAAATGTTAATAACTCAGCATCACGATCATGCTTAGTGACTAACTTATCAATTTCAGCATCTTGCTCATGAATTGCAATTGTTGTAGTTCCATCACCTAGTATATCTTTCAAATCACTTACTTTGCGGGTTTCAATTTGATAGCGATCTTTTGCTTCACTCAAAGTAAAGCGTCGGCCAACCCACAGTTCGCCGTATTTAGCATCACGGAAAAACGCATCGGTATCGCGAGTACTACGTGGATGGATATAAAGATAAGCGTCGTGACCTGAACCATTTGGTTGCATCACTAAAACTGAGTCAGCTGTTGCCTCAACACCTTGTACGCCGGTGTAGTAAGCAAATGCAGTATGTGGGCGATAGGCATAATCACTATCGTTGCTGCGAACTTTGTAGTTTCCTGCCGGAATTACTAAACGCACACCAGGAAAAGCTTTAGATAAAGCTTCGCGACGAGTAACACAGTAAGCAAGTGGTGGCGTTGGCTTTAAACCTTCGAGCGGAGTTGCCACCCATCCGCTCTTCATCAACTCAGCAAATGCCGCCGGAGTTGGAACATCGTGCGGGCGCTTCTTAGTGCTTTCTTCGCTCATTGGGTTAGCCTAACAAGGCAGTTTGAATACAGTAAGCGTAGAAAGTGGAGTAAATCAGCCTGTAGACTTACGCCTGTACTTGGAGACGTCGCATAGCCCGGTCGAGTGCGCCTCACTGCTAACGAGGTAAGGTTTAATCGCCTTCAGGAGTTCAAATCTCCTCGTCTCCGCCAGATTTTATTTACAAGGCTCTAACGAGTAATTTCCACTCACTTCAACGCTGCCACCCTTTACACGCAAGTCGCCAGGCAAGGTAGCTATAACAACTTCTCTGTTTTGGGCCGCCATATCAATTTTCGTACCAACCACCGGTGCCTTAATCGCTTTACCGTTGAGCAGAATTTTTAGGTTGCATGAATAAACAGTCAAAACTTTAGAGCCTTCTTCAGGATAAAAATAATGCGATATTGAGGTGGTTTTAGTTTTAGCGTTGTATTTCCAGTACTCAGCAGGATTTGCATTTGAATACGAAATTTTTCCGTTATCGTTTTCGGTGAAAGTGGCTGTATTGGTGTATTTAGTTCTGGCTATGGCTTCAATTGTTCCTGATAACGTAAGCGTCCTTCCAGTTCTTACATCGCCCGTGAATGAACCTATTTCATGTGAGTAAATCTGAATATCCTTATCGTTATCTGTATAGGGACCAGCGTATAGATAAGTGGTACTACTTTTACCAGAAGCTAGTTTAATATTCTTAAATGAAAGAGCAGGTGAATCTTCGCTTGTACCTGGCTTGCTAACAAACAAATACACTGACGTAGTCTTTTTCTTCGCGTCATAACTCATGTTGTTAAAGTTCAATGGCAGCAATTTATAACCTTTAGGAACTTTGACATTACTTAAATTAAATTTTGAAGGGGTCGCAGAACCAAGAGTTCCTTGGACATCTAAAGTTAAATTCTCAGTCAGATCTCCAGCTCCAACAAAATTCACATAAGTAAAATCTTCAGGTCCTGTACTAGGTTGGATGGACACCAAACTGTAAGTTTTGTCGACGGTGGCGACAGTTTTAGCTGTGCCAGTTGCTTTATCAACAACCTTCAGCGTCGCTAAATCGACTGATATTACTTTGTTGGTCGTGTTCTTTAACAAGAGAGATATGTAGCTCTTTTTATCCTCACTGTAATAATAAATCTTATCGTTTTGAATTCCTTCAGATGTTATTCCAGCAGGAAGAGTAATAGATGAAGTAATAGTAGAGGGTATGTATTTGCTAAACACCGAACTCAGAGTTACCCCGGTAAGTTTAATTGATGGATCAACTAAACCAGATCCCAAATCGATCTCAACAGGCTCAACACCCATTAGCTCGGGCCGACTATTGATTTTTAGCGCTTCAACCGCGACACCATTAGCGGAGAGTGTTGTGCTCTTAACTTTTATTTGAAAAGGCGAAACACCACTTTTCAGCTTTGCTAATACGTAATATCCATAAGTGTCGTCACTGCTCCAGGTGTTGCTTCCTTCAGTGACTTCCAGGCCCATCGCATCTAAAGCCGCAATGACTGGTGCATAACTCTTCGGGTAGGCGATATCACTTCTATCTTCAAGAGTTCCTGTTCCAGAAATAACAATGTTTCGTTTCATACCAGTTATATCTAAATCAGCAAGATACAAATTCAACTGTTGGTTAAAACTGTCTCCATAAAAATATTGAATTCTCTGGGCTCCCGCGTTAGGGTCATCATAAATTCCAGAGATTTTGAAGTCTTTAAAGGTAAGCACCTTTGAGGTTGGCGCTAGCGTGGATTCAATCGTTACTAATAGTTCAGAATAACCATCTTCAGAGCCCTTGACCCCGCCTACGGCGAAAGTGATACCTGCTGGCACCTTAATACCAGAAGTATCAATCGTAATTTCATTAGCAGAAGCTGGTGAGACAAAGATGCTTGATATAAACGAAACGACTGCAACTAAGCGGAGTGCGCGACTTTTTAGATTCATAACAAGATCTTTCTCTCAGAGTTGGTTAACTCTAACCTAGCCAGCTACACATTGACGAGGAACAAATTACATTTTTTATTCCCTTTATGGTCCGGGTATCTCCGCTTTTATCTCACACTAAATTTTTTATCATCTTTGGCAAATAAAGACCCATCTTCAGCCGAGTATTCAACTGTTTGAATTGTGTACTCGCCAGGTTCAAGATTCACAAAAGGGATATTCCAGTCACCGCGATCTGGACAACCAGAAGTAGCTGTCGTGAAACCCTCTTTAACGACTTTTCCATCCTGCAACAGTTTCCACACAACATTTGCTTCAAAGGTGCACGCCTGTCCCGAGACCGTAAAAGGTGCGACTAGTCCCGCCCCTTCATTTGGTGATGAAATCTGAATGGGATTCAAAACCTCGTAATCAACTGCTCGGGCAAACTGAGCAGTTGTATCAACATGGCCAGCAAAGGATTCAACCTTCTCTCCATTTACTGTGAAGGCAACTAATTTAACTTCAGGAGCCAAACTAGTCAGAGTCCACACAATCTGATCAATGGCCCGCTGTTCACCTTCGGCACCAATATTTAGGGAAATTTCACCTAGATCGACGGTCGCAACCGAACCATTAACGCTTACCGAGTTAACAGTATTAGTACCGCCCCAAAGATTTACGTAATCAGGATCTAGAGGGGCTACTTTTCCAGAGACGAGATCTGAAATGACCTGTAGGTTTAAATCATAAAAATCAGAAGATATTTGCTCTTCAGAGAAAAGCTTTAGTCCACGAGGAGTGTCAGAAACATAATAAAGCTTTACCGCAACTCCGTCTTCCCACAGTCGCTCAGTCGTACTTTGAGTACAACCAGTAACTAGTAATAAAGAGGCAATCAGCAGCGCAATTCTTTTCATAATCAGACGATAACAGGTGCGTTAGAAACAAAACAGAGATTTCAAGACGTTAACTCTCAAAAAATGCCGAGTTGCCGACATCTCAACTTTTACTGGACTCGTCGCAATCCTTCTTTGATGGCAGCTTCAACTTCAGCAATCTTTGAACCTGAGACTTGGATAGTTTCAAGAAGCGGTTTGATTTCTTTCCAATCCAATTTTGGATTTATCGGTGTTGGACTAATTGCCTTTACACCTGCCCCTAAAGCGTAATCAAGATATTTAATTCCATCTCCATGGACATATTCTTCAAATCCTTTAAATACGACGAGCGCACAAGGGATTCCATAGCTATGGCAAGTGATCAGTACGTGCATGGCACTGGTTACGACACTGTCATACTCATTTAGTTTCTTAATAAAGGAAACTATGTCATCAGGGTGTGAAAGCAGAACGGATAGCTCGTCAAAATTATTTGGAAGGATTACCGGAGCCTGCAAGTGCGTGTGATGACGCACAAGCGCGACTTTTCCATTAGTTTTACCTCGGGTTAAGGGCAGAATTTTTGAGAGCACCACGCCTGGATCGCCAAAGTTTTCAATTTTTGGCCCACCTGATTGAACTAATAAATCAGCAGTATGGGGCCCTCGCACCGAGACATAATCCGCTTTCGTATTAAGCGGATATTTAAACGAGCTCACGCCGGTTCCAACTACAACAGAGTTACTCTTTATAAATCGGCCAACAGAACCAAGACTGACTATGTGTTTTTTGATAGCCCGGCTCGTCAAACCTTGAAAAATGATTCTGTTTTCTGTGTAATGACTAAAGATGTAAGGCGTCAGCCAGTCACCATAATTTCCTGGATATGGATTTTCCCACCAGGATAGATAAATTTTCTTGTCGCTTGGTTTTGAGGAGTAACTCAAATAGCTAGATGCTGCCTTAATGGCAGCACTTTCATTTCTGGTCGGCAACGAAGCGATCTGCAGATCCGCAAAAGAGCTATTGAATTTTAATGCATCCCCCGCTTTACCAGCGGCGACAATTTCTCCGATGATTTTACTGCTGACATTTTGATGTTTTTTTTCGGTCAAAAACCCGGTAACCCCTGACGCATCTACAATAGATCTTGCTTTATTCGACAAATCTTCCGGTAGTTTTTCTTCCACAGCCTGCGCAAATTTCAGGAGCTCTTTTTTAAGCCCAAACTTTTTCTTATTATTTCCTTTATGTTGGACAACTTTATTTTTGAAATTATCAACCTGCCCGCTGGATCCAAATCTAAAGAACACCTCATGGCCTTCAAGTGATCCTCGGCCTTTATCAACAGCACAATTTGAGGGGATAATTTGGAAGGTCATATTTGGTGAGACAGCTCTCCATGCAGCTTCAAAGAAGAAGTCATCCGTAGCCTTAACCGTTGCCACTGCTTCAAATTCGGCTGCCGCAGCAACCATGCTTCTTGCCTGAGCGGTTGTATTAATGCCCCAAAAGCAAGGCTCCCAAAAACGTCCGCGATTTTCATAACCAATTCTTATGGGATTACTAAATCCGCGTTGAAACCCAATTATGTCTGCAGTCGAATTAAGAATGAAGTCAGGAATTGAGAATATTTCACAATCTACATCTGTCCAAAAAACTTTTTTATCAGGATGGGCCGCGCAAACTTCAGCTATAAAAGCAACTTTCTTACGGCAGATATCTGCCCAATCATCACCCGGCTGTTTGGCTATTTCACGTAATTCATATGGGATACCAAGAGATTCGAGATTAGCCTTAAGTCGGGCGCCATGGCTGCGGTAATAGTCGTCGGCTGTATAAAACGAGCAAACTATTGCATTTGTTGCGACTTGTTTCGCCATATCTACCGTCTCGACCTAACTATCGCTGAAGTATCGCTTAAGCACGATAGATTACCGCTTATGAGAGTAAATATCGCTCTTCAAACTCCAATAAAAATTGTGGTTTCTGTAACCTTGGGACGTATTGCTGCAATAGTAACGTCTGCCAACTTGAGGAATAATTAATAGATGCGAATAGTAGCCAAAGAGTTGTTATACGCCGTCAAGACTTTATTTACTACAACTAAAGACAGGTTTGTGCTTCTAGGCTTAGTTCTCATTGCAGCGATTATTTCCGTTTCAGAACTCGCGGTTGCAAAGTTATTCACAGACATAATTGACTTTGAAAAAAGCATGAGCAAAACAAATCTAATTATTTTAATCATTGGATTCTTCCTGTTCTTTGGAATCACAAAAGCAGGGCACTTTCTTCAACGCGTGTATAAGGTCAGATTCTTTGAAAAGGCATTTAAAGAATCAAGTGCCGATGTTCCTGCCGCAAAAGAAAACTGGCGCTGGTCCCTGGCTTTTGAATTAACAAACATTCTTAGTACATGTACCCAGCTCGGCGTGGTAATACTTTTCTTTGCATATTTGAGTTGGCAATTTGCAGTTATTAATGTGCTGGTAGTACTCGCAATTTTCCAATTTTATGGCATGTTATTTAGTAATCAGCTTGACGCGCAACGTGGCTTTGTAATCGCACGAAAAAATAAAGAGCAAATCACAAATGCGGTGCGAATCGGAACTCGCGTAAAATCTGGCGAAATAGGTGTTCTTATCTCCGGAATCGCAATGTTGATTCTTCTAGGAGTATTAATTTATCTTAGCTATATTGATGGAATAAGTACCTCAAATACGATTGTTCTCTTCTTTGGTCTGAAAATGCAGAATTCTAATTTTTCCAACATCTCAACTGCGTTGATGAGATTTGCCAGAGCTCGCACAAACAGTGAGTAAGACTTACACCTAATGACCGAAAAACTCCTAACAATCGGGTACTCAACTCTGGCTGATCGATTAAAGAATTTAATCCCGCCTAAAGTCGATTTGCCGCACGAGATCTTTATATCTATCCAAAATCCCGGCAAAATCGAATTCGTACTACCAACTAATTTCCAATTTCGTTCCGTAACAGCCACCGAAAAGGGCGTAGCAAAAAGTCGGAACATTGTGCTGAGTAGCGCAGAGACCAAATATCTGTTATTTGCAGATGATGAGAACACATTCCGTGGAGAGAACATCAAATCTGCTATTTCATACCTAGAAAAACACCCAAAATGCGATCTCGTCTTAGCCCAGGCGGTCGACACCACCGGAGCCCTGCGCAAGGCTTATCCAAAAAGAGTAAAAAAATTAACGAAATTTAATTCTGCTAAGGCAGCAACTTATGAAATGATCGTAAGAGTTGAAAGTGCAAAAAGTAAAGGCGTCGCTTTTGATGAGAGATTTGGCGCAGGCGCTGATAATTACTTGGGAGATGAATATATTTTCATTGCTGACCTGATTGATAAGGGCGGATCGGGTGTATTTCTACCGCTAACAATTGCAATTCATCCACTTGTAAGTTCAGGAAGTCGTTGGGGATCAGATGCCGATTTACGAGCTCGGGCCGAGGTATTTCAAAGAGTTTTTGGCGACACTGCCCCATTAATCCGAATTGCTTTTTATTTGAAGAATTTGCGTAAATTTGGTGGGCTAAAGAACTTAGTTAAATTCAGTATTGGAAAGTTTTAGTTCAGCACAGCAAAAGTAGTAATACTAAGAAAATCGTCAGCGATAAATCTCGCGGCGATGCCCGATATCAATGATTAACACCACAAGCACGTTTTTCTGGATTTCATAGATGATTCGGTAGTCGCCAACTCTAATCCGATAGCCATCTCGACCGGATAACTTCTTAGCCTTTGGTGGGATTGGGTTATCAGCTAATAAAGTCAGCGCAGCATCGATTCGTTTCTTATCTGATATTTGCAGCGTTTTAAGAAACTTACGTGGGGTCTTTTCAATGCGAACTACAAAAGTGCTCAAACCAAACCTAAATCTTTACGCGCATCTTGCCAAAGAACCGAATCTTCTTTGCGAGCTTTAGCCGCGTCATAGGCCGCAATATCTTCCAGCTCTTCCATCGCGTCAATCATCTCTTCATAAAGTGAAGGAGAGATCATCACGGCAGCGTCTTCGCCGTGACGCGTGATCAAAATAGGTTCCTTCGCAGACTTATCTACAAGCGTAGGCAAGTCTCGTCGAGCATCGCTAAGGGCAAATGACTTCATAAATTTAATTGTACATATTTATTGATAAAATGTACAGATAGCGAAAAGGTTATTCAGTGGTGAGGTAGAGCAATACTTAATAGACTACGACTGTGCCTCAATACAAAGTAGCGATAGTCGGAGCCGGACCAGCCGGTTATTTCGCTGCCCAAGCTCTACAAAACTTACAAACAGACCACCTTTCCTTCGCAATCGACATGATTGAGCGCCTGCCAACACCTTGGGGCTTAGTTCGAAGTGGCGTGGCACCTGATCATCCAAAGATTAAGACTGTCTCTAAAGTCTTTGAAAAGGTAGCTACAGCTGAAGGTTTTAGCCTCTATGGAAATGTTGAACTAGGCACAGATATCTCAATTGAAGTGCTGAAAGCAAAGTACGACGCTGTCGTTATCGCCACCGGATCTGCAACTGGAAAGAAACTTGGGATTCCTGGCGAAGATTTGTCGGGCTCTATCTCAGCTGCGCAGTTCGTGCCTTGGTATAACGGACATCCTGATTTCGCAGATTTTAATCCCGAGTTAAATTGCGAAACGGCTGTTGTAATTGGCGCAGGAAATGTTGCGATGGATGTTGCCCGCATGTTGGCGCTTGAGCCAGCAGAGTTAGATGAAACCGATACTGCGCTTCATGCAATCGATGTACTACGCAAATCAAATATTCGTAAAGTTGTTATTAGTGCGCGTCGCGGCCCAGAGCATGCGGCATTTACTTCACCTGAATTACGCGATCTACCTAAGCTAGAACATACCAATGTTTTAATGCATCCAGAAGATATCGCTGCAGGACTTGAGCGAGCAGGAGAAGAGCCAGAGAAAGAAGTTCGCAATAATCTAGAAGCGATGCGTCTGATTTCAGAGTTAGAACAAGGAAAACATGCGCGCACCATGGAGTTCCAATTTCTCTGCACTCCTAAAGAATTTCGCGGTAACGGTAAAGTCGAAGAAGTTGTATTCACAACAAGTGTCGGCGAAGAAAAAGTTGTTAAGTGCGGCTTAGTTATTACCGCGATTGGTTATGAAGCAGACCCACTTGCGGGTATCCCATATGAAAAAGGCAAAGTTTTAAATAGCGATGGTCGTGTAGGAGAAAATATTTACGTCGTTGGTTGGGCAAAGCGTGGACCATCAGGTGTAATTGGTACAAATAAATCAGATGCTGCTGATGTGATGAATTTATTGTTAGCTGACATGACGGAGCCAAAACCTGCTGCGGAATTAACTTCACTAATTACAACTAATAAAGTGATTTCACAGAGCCATTGGCAATCTATTAATGCTGCTGAAATTGCAGCAGGTGAGCCGCATGGAAAACCGAGAGTTAAAGCGGTTACTCGCGAAGAGTTGCTTCGTCTTGGTGGGCTTAACTAGCTATCACATCGTTTTTAGGGTTAGAAGTAAGGGTGAGGTTCATCTAAATCACCCTTAACAGTAGAAGCTCGAATCACCCCTGCTTTATCTTTATTTATTGCCGTTTACCGAGATAAATAAGGGAAAAATGAGAACTTCAATGTTCAGCAGAAGGCTTAGATCCTTAACTACTTTTGCTATTTCTATTTTATGTTTTGGTTTTCTAAGCACAACTCCGGCCTCCGCTATTGGAGCTCTCTACAACGGAACTAGTGGCGATGTCGCCTGTGGCACTTCAGGATTTTTCACAATTACAAATAATGTTGTAGTGAGTCACTCAAGTTGTGTTGGAAGCGTAACAATTCCAAACTCTGTAACCAGTGTCGCAAGCAGAGCTTTTATGTGGAGCAGCGCAGTCACATCTCTCACAATTGGTACCGGAGTAACCGAAATTGCTGACACTGCATTTTACGATTTAGGTGTCACTACGCTAAATATTCCAGGTAATGTGACAACGATTGGCGCTGATGCGTTCAAAGATATGAATAATTTAACAACTCTGACTTTGAATAACGGCCTCACAACTATTGGAAGTATGGCTTTCCGTTACGCAAAAAAACTGACCTCCTTAACAATTCCAAGTACTGCAACTTCTATTGCAGCTTATGCATTTGCCGACCTTGATGCTTTAACTTCTTTAACGATTAACGAAGGCATAACAACGATTACCAATAATGTTTTCTATCTGTCTACAAAGTTTCTGTCCTCAATTACGATTCCAAACAGTGTTACCTCAATTGGAGAATCGGCTTTCAGGTATGACTCAACAGGTGAGCCTTACTCATATATTACTTCAGTAACACTTGGCACTGGGCTAATTACTGTCGGTGACTTCGCTTTCTCAAACGTTCTACGGAGTGTAGAAACATTCGTAATACCAAATAATGTGCAAGTAGTTGGTGATAGAGCTTTCTACAATTCAAATACCAGCAATCAGGTCACACTGCACACGGTAACTGTCGGTAGCGGTTTAACAACAAAGACGGGCACAAGTCTTTTCGGAAGTCAGAATAAAATTTGTACAGTTACAAATCTTTCAATATTTACAAACTCGGATTTGGGTATAAATACCAATGCCAATTGTCCCGCGGCCCCAAGGCAAGCTACTGCTGTTGCTATTAGCCGTGGCGCAATTGTCACAGTAAGTGCTCCATTGTCGGGAGGCACCCCAACCTCATATTTAGTTACCGCATCTCCGGGTGGTGAGACTTGTACCGTAACTGGTGCTTCTGGTTCTTGTACGGTTTCAAATTTAACCAATGGAACTGCGTACACATTCACCACGCAGAGCATTAACGCACTAGGCACATCGTCTGCCTCAGTCGCATCAACAGCAGTAACCCCAGATGACATCCCGCAGACGATCTCGGCGCTCGACATTTCAAGTGATACTGGTTCGTCATCGAGTGATTTCAATACATCAACAGCATCTCAAACTATTACTGGAACCCTTAGTTACTCACTAGAAACAAACGACAAGATCTTTGGTTCACTTGATGGCGGAAGCAACTACGTAGATATAACCAGTTATGTAACTGGTACAACCATAAGTTGGCCAGCGACTTTAACTACTTCAGGAACGATTGCTTTGAGGGCTACTAAGGCATCTGGAGTGGTTGGAACTGCAACTACTCAAACTTACGTATTAGATACTTCAACACCTACCCAAACAATTTCAAATATAGATATTTCGGCAGATACTGGCGATTCAAGTAGCGATTTCTTAACTAAGACAAGTTCACAGACAATCACTGGAACTCTAAGCGCCGCACTTGGAACCAACGAATCACTCTGGGGCTCAACTAACAATGGCTCGACCTACACAAACATAACCAACAAAGTCACAGGTACTGCAATTTCCTGGAATGGTGCGACGTTAAGTGGCTCTAGCAACATACTTCTCGAAGTTCGTGATTTAGCTGGAAACGTCGGCACCGCATCAACGCAAGCCTATGTTCTTGACACTTCGAGCCCTACGCAAACTATTTCAAATATTGATATTTCAAATGATACGGGAATTTCGGCATCAGACTATAAAACTAATTCAGCGGCACAAACCGTTACTGCCAGCCTTAGTGCTGTCCTAGGCACAGGAGAGACTCTTTGGGGGTCGCTCGATTGGGGTGCTACATATACAAATATCACTTCAAAAGTTTCTGGCACATCAGTATCTTGGGACGGAACAACATTTGCTACAGGAACATATCAACTCCGCTTTGAGGTACGGGATACAGCTGGAAATACCGGAAGTATGGGTTGGTCGCAATTCAATTTCGAGTTGGACACAACACTGCCAACAGTTACGTCATTTACATCATCAACCGCGAATGGCACCTATGGGGCTAATGCAACCATTAATATAACTGCGAATTTCAACGAGTCAGTTGGCGCTTCTGCGCAGTTAACAGTGACACTTGATACCGGCGCGGTTGTTGTTTTAACTCACGCCAGCGCAGGAAACACGCTTTCAGGCACCTACACAGTTGGTTCAAGTGATAGCACAAGTGATTTAACAGTTTCTTCATATTCAATCAGTAGTCCGGTTGAAGATACTGCAGGCAATTTAATGACTTCGACAGCTGTTCCGGTCGGTGCGAACAATATTTCGGGTGCAAAAGCTTTAGTAATTGATACAACCCCGTCTACTCTCTCCAACATAAGCACATCATCAGTTACTGGAAATTCGGCGAATCTAAATTTCACATCGAATGAATCGGGAACGTATTACTACCTAATTTATGCCGCGTCGGATGCAGCCCCAACAGCTGCAACGGTTGTGGCACAGGGAGCTGCGGTCGCTAAAGGCACATCTACACATACGACAACAGCAAAAACAGTTGGGGTTACAGGACTTAGCGCAAGCACGCAATACACTGCTTACCTGGTTGTGAAAGATAGTTCTGGAAACACATCTACAGTTTCGAGCACTAGTTTTACAACAACAATCGCAGTGCCGAATGCACCAGTGCTGCAAGCAGCTTCTGATTCAGGAAGCTCTAATTCCGACAAAATTACAAATATTGATACGCCAACATTTGAATTATCTGGTTTAACTTCAGGAGCTTTGATTACGGTAACAGCAACACCGGCATCGGGATCACCCGTTACCTGCACATTTACTGCCTCTGGTGCTACTGGTTCCTGTGCTTTCACAACTGCACTTGCGAACTCAACTTACTCAGTCAAAGTGAAGCAAACTATTGGTGGCGTTGATTCAGCGGATTCAACTGCACTTAGCAATGTGGTAATTAACAAAAGTATTTTGTCAGCGCCTTCTGCGCCAGACCTTCAAACAGCATCTGACACTGGCAACACCTCTGATAACTTGACTGCGGATAACACGCCAACCATTTCTTCAGTTGGTTCATTAGTTGGATCAGGACTAATCACAGCTGCCAAGAGTGGTCAGACCAGCGTGACTTGTGCGATTTCGGCGGGTAATTGCATCCTGGGAACGCTTCCCGATGGAGTTTGGGATATCACGATCACAGATACTGACTCTGCTGGTAATGCCGCTACTTCTTCTGCTCTACAAATAACAATTGATACCACTGGTCCGACTGTGACTTCTGTTTCTTCAAGCACTAGCGACTCCAGCACATTAAAAGTTGGTGATGTTATTGCCGTAACTGTCACTTTCAGTGAAGTGGTAACTGTTACAGGAACTCCCCAATTAACAATGGAGACCGGAAGCACTGATCGAGTTGTCAACTACGCATCGGGTTCAGGCACTAATACTTTGACCTTTAACTACACGGTACAAGCAGGCGATGTAACTGCAGACCTCGATTACCTCTCTACTTCGGCACTAGCGTTAAATGGCGGCACAATTAAAGATGCGTCAACAAATAATGCTGTCTTAACACTTGCTTCACCTGGCTCTGCTGGTTCGCTAGCTGCGAACAAAGCACTTGTTGTTGACACAGCCGCGCCTACAACAACAGCAACCACTGCATCAATTTCAGCATCTGGAAACGCTGTTGTACAAAGCTCTGAAACTGGCACTGTCTATTTAGTTAGCAGCGGAATCACCGTTACAAACTTGGCTAGCATCACTGGCGCTGCCGATTCTGCCTGGAATAGCACTTCTATTTCGACGGCCAATACCAACACTAATTTAGCTGCTAGCGGATTGGTATCGGGAACTTATAAAGCTTATGCGACAGATGCCGCAGGAAACCTCTCTGCAGCTTCGACTGGAACAATCAGCATTCTGCCACCTGCACCAACATCGCTAGTCGCAACTCCTGGAGATAGTTCAGCAAGTATCGCTTTCACTTCAAATTACGACGGTGGCGCAGCAATTACTAATTACAAATATTCATTAGATGGCACTACCTACATTGCTCTCAGCCCAGCTGATGCAACATCACCGATAACTATTCCTGGCCTAACAAATGCGACCGCTTACACAATCTACTTAAAGACAGTCAACAGTGTTGGTGATTCAGCTGCTTCAGCGTCGGTTTCGGTAACTCCAACTGATCAAACTCCACCAACGTTATCTAGCGCAGTTCTATCTGCCAATGGTTTAACTCTAACTTTGACTTACAACGAAGCGCTAAGTGCGACAACAGCGGCTACTTCAACTTTCGCAGTTACTTCAAACAGTACAGCTGCGACAGTATCGAATGCAGTGGTATCAGGATCAACAGTGGTATTAACTTTGGCTGCTGCAATAGATCAAGGTAAAACAGTGCTTATTACTTATACCGATCCAACTGCCGGAAATGATACAAACGCAATTCAAGACTCAGTCGGAAATGATGCTGCGACATTTACCGCGCAATCGGTAACGAATAACTCAACTAACATAACTCCACCTGGAACACCGCCGGCACCAACTGCAATAGCCGGCGATGCTCAAGTAACTGTAACTGTTACGGCCGGAACTACCGGTGGAACTCCAACTTCTTACACTGTTACAGCATCACCACAAGTAGGTGGCGTTACAAAGACTTGTACGGTTACCGGAGCAAGTGGCTCTTGTATCGTCACCGGTTTAACAAACGACGTGGCATATACATTTACCGCAACTGCAATTAATACTTCAGGTTCTACAGGCGGGACTTCATCAGCTTCAGCCGCATCAGTCTCTGCAACTCCAACTGATACCCCAGTTGCGCCAGCAGTATTGGCAGCTAGCGCACCTACTGGCACCCTGACATTTGGTTCTACTTTAACTTCGGCAGTTACCTTCATTGGCACACCAACACCAGCACTTACTTACTCATGGCAACGCTGTACTTCAGTAAGCAATTTGGCTACTTGTGCGACTATCTCTGGAGCAACAGCCTCAACTTATGTACTTACTGCTGCAGATGTGAGCAACTTTGTGCGCTCAGTAGTCGTAGCAACAAACGCAACCGGCACTGCTACAGGCACTTCGGCAGTCACAGTAGCTATTGCACCAATAGCCCCAAGTGCGCCAACCACACTAATTGCTACCGCAGGTGATGGCTCAGCAAGCATCGATTTCAATGCCGGTAGCGCAGGCGGTGGAACGATTACTAATTACAAGTATTCGATAGATGGCACTAATTACATTGCCTTAAACCCAGCAGATACGACATCTCCGGTAACTATTCCGGGATTAACTAACGCAACTGCGTACACAATTTATCTAAAGGCAGTAAATAGTGCAGGCGATTCAGTCGCATCTTCATCAGTAACGGTAACTCCAACTGATCAAACACCACCAACTTTGGTTTCCTCAGTTCTGTCAGCAGATGGCATCACGCTAACACTTACTTTCAACGAAGCTCTGAATGCGACAACTGCAGCCGCAAGTGCGTACGCAGTAACGCAAAACGGCTCTGCGGTAGCCGTTTCAACTGCGGTTGTTTCCGGATCAACTGTTGTAATCACACTTGCTGACTCAATTGACCAAGGACGTAACGTCTTAATCACATACACCGACCCAACTTCTGGAAACGATTCGGCTGCGGCTCAAGACTTAGTCGGTAATGACGCAGCCACATTTACAGCACAACCCGTTACTAATAATTCAACGGTTATTACAATTCCAGATAAACCAGCTACCCCAACAGCTGTGGCAGGTAATGCGCAAGCAACTGTTTCAGTAACTGCGGCGACTACAGGTGGAACACCAACTTCTTATACCGTCACAGCTTCACCACAAGTAGCAGGAGTTGATAGAACCTGCACAGTCAACGGCACAAGTGGCTCCTGTGTGATCACTGGTTTAACTAATGGAGTTGCATACACATTTAGATCTGTAGCAATAAATGTCACTGGCTTATCCGCGCTATCCGATACTTCAACTGCCGTAATTCCTGCTGCGCCACCTGCCCCACCCGCACCTGCGCCTGCTCCAACGCCACCACCTGTGCCGGTAATTCCACCTGCACCACCTGCGATTCCACCAACACAGGTAGGCGGCGTGATTGCTTCTGGAAGCGCGAGAGTCGGAAGCACCGCATCAGCATCAGCAACTTTCAACGGAACTCCAACACCGTCATTGAGTTATCAGTGGCTTCTATGCGCGACGCCTTCAAGTATGTGTATTGATATCGGAGGCGCTAATGAAGCTAGCTATCAACCAAGAAATGCCGATATTGGAAGTTATTTATTAGCCAAAGTAACCGCTACCAATGCTGGCGGCTCAATTTCAACCACATCTAACGCAATCGGCCCAGTAACGGCTGCGCTCTCTATTTCTACTATAAATACAAACTCCCCTGCGGTAGAAGGAAGTGCGCTCTCTGTAAAAGTTTCAACCGACGGTGGTAAATCGCCAATCACATTCGCACTAACTGCAGGAGTTCTACCAGCCGGAGTATCTCTAAATAGAACTACTGGTGAAATATCTGGCACACC
>CAMCXZ010000017.1 GCA_945883725.1 Bifidobacterium breve
GCAAATCCGCACAAAACCGAAGTTAGAATTAAGGCCTGACTAGCAGCAGGGGAGCATCTCTTGGATTGTGCAATTGTCTTAGCCGCTGGCGAAGGCACACGCATGAAATCTGCAACTCCTAAAGTCTTACATGAAATTGCTGGGCGTTCTTTACTTGGACATGTTCTAGCTGCCGTATCGCAAATTAATCCCTCGCAGCTCTGTGTTGTTGTTGGAGCTGGCCGCGAAGCAGTTGAATCACACTTAAAGGAAATCGCACCAACTGCGAAAACAGTTTTCCAAGATCGCCGCGGTGGCACCGGGCATGCAACTCAATTAGCGTTGGCTGAAATCAAAGTTTCTGGCACCGTAATTGTTTTGGCTGGCGATACTCCGATGTTAACCGGCGCCTCACTTAAAGAATTAGTTTCCGCCCACAAAGCATCAGGTGCAACAGCTTCAGTTCTAACTGCCGAACATCCTGACCCAACTGGTTACGGCCGCATAATTCGCGCTGATGATGGCACTTTGTTGCGCATTGTTGAAGAAAAAGATGCTGACGAAGATCAGAAGATGATCTTTGAAATTAACTCTGGCGTGTACGCGTTCAATAGCGCCAAACTTGCTGGTGCGATTTCTAAATTAACTTCGGCAAATGCCCAAGGCGAACTTTACTTAACTGATGTAATCGAAATTTTACGTAATGAGGGCGGTTCAATTAGCGCTGTGTTGATTGAAGACTTTGTCGAAACCCTTGGCGTTAATGATCGTTATCAATTAGCCGAAAGTGCTGCCATGTTGCGCGATCGCATCAATGAAGTACATATGCGTAACGGCGTAACAATTGTTGACCCAACTACAACCTGGATTGATGTTCAGGCTGAAATATCTAATGATGTAACTATTTTTCCTAGCTCTGCCATCTTGGGCACAACAAAGATTCAATGTTGCGCAGTGATTGGCCCACGCACCACGCTAACTAATTGCCAAGTAGGGCAAGGGGCATCGGTAGTTGAATCAAATTGCACCGATTCTTTAATTGGGGCGGATGCAAACGTTGGTCCATTTACCTATTTACGCGCTGGCACTGTGCTTAAAGAGAGCAGCAAGGCCGGAGCATTCGTAGAAATAAAGAATTCCGAAGTCGGCGCAGGCTCAAAAGTGCCACATCTTTCCTACGTTGGCGATGCCACCATCGGCATCGGTACAAATATCGGGGCTGCCACAATTTTTGTTAATTATGACGGGGTAGAAAAGCATCCGACGATTGTTGGCGATCATGTTCGCATCGGTAGCGACACCATGTTGGTTGCTCCAGTAAATATTGGTGATGGGGCTTACACCGCCGCCGGTTCAGTAATTACTGAAGATGTTCCACCTGGTGCGATCGGCGTTGGCCGATCTAAGCAACGGAATGTATTAGGTTGGGTCATGCGCAAGCGCGCTGGCTCCAAGTCAGCACAAGCAGCCGAAGCTAAAGAGTCGAAAGGTAATTAAATGAGCGAGATCCGGTTATCTTCTGAAAAGCGTTTACGACTTTTTGCCGGCCGCGGTTTCCCTGAATTAGCCGATGAAGTTGCTGCCGAACTCGGAATTCCTTTAACTCCTACATCTGCTTACGACTTTGCTAATGGCGAAATTTTTGTTCGCTTTGAAGAATCAGTTCGTGGTTGCGATGCATTCGTAATTCAAAGTCACACCACACCAGTTAATAAGCAGATCATGGAACAACTAATTATGGTTGATGCTTTGAAGCGTGCATCTGCAAAGCGCATCACTGTTGTTGCTCCTTTCTATGGTTACGCCCGCCAAGACAAGAAGAGCCGCGGTCGCGAGCCAATCACTGCGCGATTAATGGCTGATCTATTTAAAACTGCCGGCGCTGATCGTTTGATGTGTGTTGATTTACATACTTCACAAATTCAAGGTTTCTTCGATGGCCCAGTTGATCATTTATTCGCATTGCCAATGTTGGCTAACTATGTTGGTAGCAAAGTGGATCGCAGCAAGTTAACTATTGTCTCTCCTGACTCTGGTCGCGTTCGTGTAGCAGAGCGTTGGTCAGATCTACTTGGTGGCTGCCCAATTGCTTTCATTCACAAAACCCGCGATCCACGTATCCCAAATGAATCAACGACTGGTCGCGTAGTTGGTGATGTTCAGGGTCAAACTTGCGTAGTTATCGATGACATGATCGACACAGCTGGCACGATTACTAAAGCAGTCGATGCGCTCTTCGATGCAGGTGCAAAAGATGTGATTATTGCTGCCACACATGCGGTTTTCTCAGGACCTGCCATTGAGCGCCTTAAGGGTTCACGTGCATCTGAAGTTGTAATTACTAATACGTTGCCAATAACCGAAGACCAAAAATTCGATCGTTTAACCGTGCTTTCAATCGCCCCACTTCTTGGTCGGGCAATTCGCGAAGTATTCGAAGATGGCTCGGTCACTAGCCTCTTTGACGGCCATTCCTAAGAGCGTTTCAGGCGCGATTTGCGCTTAGCTACACCCATTCGCTAACCTTTGGCTTGTTCCGGCGAGGGTAAAGATTTTTTCCGTAATCGACGGCGTAGGTTTTAATCCTGCTGGAACTTTTGTGAAGTAACCGAAAGTAAACCTGACAGGAGTTAAGAAAAATGGCTGAGATTTCAATCAATGGCGTTCGCCGTACTGAATTTGGTAAAGGCGCATCACGTCGTAATCGCCGCGATGGTTTAGTTCCTGCAGTTATCTACGGACACGGTGAAACACCTGCGCACGTAACACTTCCAGCACGCGAACTTGGCGTTGCTCTTAAAACATCAAACGTACTTCTAGATATCGTCGTTGATGGCACAACTGTTTTAACTTTGCCTAAGGCTATTGTTCGTAACGCACTTAAGGGCACACTTGAGCATGTTGACTTAGTTTTGGTTCGCCGCGGCGAGCGCGTTGTTGTTGCTGTTCCAGTTCACACTTCTGGCGAGCACGATCGTGACGGAATTCTTGAGCACGTTCACCACTCAATCGAAGTTGAAACCGAAGCAACTTCTATCCCTAGCTTCTTTGAATTAGATCTAACTGGAATGGCTGCCGGCACATCTATGTATGCCGAAAGCGTTGCACTGCCAGCTGGCGTAACACTTATCTCTGATCCAAAGATGGTTGTTGTGCACCTTTCAGAGCGTTCAACTGCGGTTGAACCAGTTGCTGAAGCGGCACCAGCTGCTGCGGCACCAGCTGCTGAAGAGAAGAAAGAGTCTTAATCGGTTGATCCCAGTTCAACTACTAATCTAGGGCCATGGATTTAACATGCTGTGGTTAGTAGTTGGGTTGGGCAATCCCGGCCCTGAATACGAAGCAACTCGCCATAACATCGGCCAATTAGTTGTTGATCAATTAGCAAAATCTAACTCTGCTAAATGGAGTTCACATAAATCTCGTTGCGATATCGCGGAGTTTAAATTGGGTGTTGGCATTGATGCAGCCTCTGTAATCGTGGCTAAATCAAAGAGTTACATGAATGAATCTGGTGGCCCAGTTAAGGCCCTAGCTAACTTTTATAAAGTAGAGCTTGCCAACATTATTGTTCTGCACGACGAACTAGATATTCCATTTGCCGCAATTCGTAGCAAGGTAGCTGGCGGCGATAATGGCCATAATGGTTTGAAGTCGCTAACTTCTTCATTCGGAAGTGCGGATTATCTTCGCGTGCGCTTAGGTATCGGTCGCCCACCTGGCCAACAAGATCCTGGTGATTTTGTATTAAAGCAGTTTGCCTCAGCTGAAAAGAAAGAGTTACTTGATTTCATCTTGCGCGGTGCTGATTGTGTTGAATCCTTAATTACCCAAGGCTTGGAACGAACTCAATCAGCTTTTAATAGTTAGATTAGCCAGTATTACGTAAGCCAGCAGCAACACCGTTAATTGTTAGTAGCAGAGCACGAATCAATAGCGGATCAGCATCAGCGCCTTCGGTGCGAACTCGGCTCAGCAAGTTGATTTGCAGCAAGTGCAGAGGTGATAGATAAGCATCACGAACCTGTAAGGTGCGCGAAAGAATTGGCTGATCTTCAAGCAGCGATTGTTTTTTAGTAAGTAAGTTGATTTCAGCAACCGTTAGGGCGAACTCAGCTTCAATATCTGCAAGAAAATGCTGTAATTCAACTGGTACCAGCTTTTCAACATAGCGACGAGCCATTGCTAAATCTGTTTTCGCCAACGTCATTTCAACGTTGCTAATAAAGGTATTAAAGAAGTGCCATTCTTTAAGCATGCTTGAAGCGACATCACCATGACCAGCCTCGCGCGCAGCTTTCAAACCGCTACCGACGCCATACCAACCGGGCACAATCTGACGAGACTGCGTCCAACCAAATACCCATGGAATTGCCCGCAAGCTGCCCAGGCCGCTTGATGCATCTGGACGACGTGATGGTCGTGAACCTAAGAAGAGATTGCCCAGCTGTTCAACTGGTGTCGATGCGTAGAAATATGCCGGCAGATCAACATGATCGATCAGCGAGCGATATTTCGCAAATGAGTTATCACTAATTGATTGCATACAGGCGTTCCAGTGTTCAAGATCTTCTGGGTCTTGGCGAGGTCCGCGATTAAGAACTGTTGCTTCAAGGGCAGCAGCCAAAGTTAACTCTACGTTTTCGCGGGCAAGGGAAGGAAGTGCAAACTTGTCACTAATTACTTCGCCTTGCTCAGTCATTTTGATTTCGCCATCAATAGAACCCCAAGGAAGAGCGATTAGCGCCTCATAGGTTGGGCCACCACCACGACCAACTGAACCGCCGCGACCATGGAATAAACGTAAGCGGACTCCGTATTTCATTGCCACATCACGCAAGTTGCGTTGAGCTCGGTGAATTTCCCATTGACTAGTTGCGATGCCAGCATCTTTATTGGAATCTGAGTAACCCAACATGATCTCTTGAATATCCCCACGCAAAGTTAAGAGCTTGCGATAAGTCGGATTGCTGAGGAGTTTCTCTAATATTTCACCTGCTGCGCGAAGTTCGGCAACTGTTTCAAGTAATGGCGCAAAACCAATACGAGCCACGTTCTTGTCGAGATCAACTAAACCGACATATTTTGCGAGAACTACAGCTGCCAACAAATCATCAGCACCTTTTGTCATCGAGACAATGTAGGTCTCTATTGCAGTTGATCCAAAGCGATCAATGATTTCACCAATGGCAGTGAAGGTATCCATAGTCTTTGTTGCATCAGCATCAAGTTTGTTTAGTGCAGGTTTTTTGGCGCTAGCTAATTCAGTGGCTAGTAATTCAAATTTCTGATCATGGCTTTGATCAAGATAATTATTGACTATGGCTAGCTGCGACAGTACTTGATGATGTGCATCGGAATGCTCGCGAATATCCATAGTTGCGTGGTTCAAACCAAAAGTGCTGACTGTGCGAATTGTGCGTTCTAGTAATCCAGTTGCGATTAACTCACCACGATGGGCGAATAGTGAATCGCGCATTAACGTTAAATCAGCTAATAATTCAGTGGTATCGGCGTAATCACGATGAGGAATATGTGGGCCTTTAGCGGCATGGCGCATTCGGGTGAAAGCTAAGCGATGCACGATTGCAGTGGCTTTTAATCGATAAGGCTCTTCGACATTTAGCCGCAGGAAGCGTTCTTCGAATTCTGGAATATGCTGTAAATCTTTTTCAATCGAGGCAGTTAGTTCAGGCGTTGCCCCAACTATTCGAGTTGATACCGAGAGCATCTGACGGAGCTCATCCATGGCTGCGATAGTCACGCGAATCGCATGGCCGGCCTGCAAAACCAGTACATCGCGGGTTACTTCGCCAGTGATATTTGGATTTCCATCACGGTCGCCACCGATCCAGTTTCCGAAGGAAAGTGGGCGAGCAGTAACTGGCACATCAATATCTAACCGCTTCATTTGGATCGCAAAATCATTTAATACTTCAGGCACAGTTAACTTAAACAAATCATCTAAGTAATAAAGCGCGTTCATTGCTTCGTCAAGTGGTTCTGGGCGATCAAGACGAAGTTCATCAGTTTGCCAAAGTAGATCAACCATTTCAGCTAACTTGGAAACACGTGCTGGCGAATTTTTCTGATCGAGCAAAGTCGCAACTTTTCCTAATTTATTCAAAATAGAGCGACGCGCAGCTTCAGTTGGATGCGCTGTGAAAACTGGACGCACCATTAACTCAGAAACCCAAAGCGCTAAATCGGCATCAGAGAATTCATGCCCTGGTGTCTGTGCTTTTTTCGCAGCCAAAATGCGATCAGTAGCACGAGTTAACCAAGAACCACTTGCAGCGCGGGTATCTGCTAAAACTCGAGCACGGTGAACTTGTTCGGCAACATTAGCTAAATGAAAATAAGTACTAAATGCGCGCACTAACTGCACTGAATCTTCAACTGATAAATCAGATAGTAATTCGCCGCCATCGCCTTCGCGCACAGCCTTACGCACTGCCTCAACTAAGTTGAGCAGTTCGACGCCTTCTTGGCGTACAAGGGTCTGGCCTAAGAGTTCGCCTAACTGGCGAACGTCATTACGCAACTCTGCGTCATCGGCCTGAAAATTGCCTGACATGGGCGTAATCATCTCAGGTCTTTCCCGATCGCGATTACCCATTTGCGTACTCGTTAGCCGAATTACCTGCCCTTTGGTTTGCGCGATAGAATTGTGAGTAATTCGCCCCCTCCCACCTTTGGGAGTTGGGGCTTAACGGCATTTCATAGCATCTAAGAGGGTGGAGGGGTTGTCATGCGTGGCTTATTAAATACACTCGCCGACTTCCCTGAATTTATCGATGCTACAAATGAAAACAATCTGAGTCGATCTCATAATCTGGTCACGCCACCACCGAGTTTTCCCTTCTTAATCGCACAAATTGCCCAATCTAGGCCAGTTCTAGTCGTCAGTGGTTCTAGTCGTGGCGCTGAAGATATTGCCAGTGAACTGCGCGATTTACATGATCGCGTACTTGAGTTTCCAGCTTGGGAAACTTTGCCACACGAACGCTTAAGCCCACGAAGCGACACTGTTGCTCGAAGAATTCAAACCTTAAATGAATTAGCACATTCGGCATCGCAACTAAATCCAATTGTGATTACTCCGGTACGAGGGGTTATTCATCGGATCATTGCAGATTTAGCTAAACAGCCGCTTCGATATATCGAACAAGGGCAAGAGATTTCCTTGAGTGAGTTAATTAAACATTTAACAGATCTGGCTTATGTGCGAACTGATCTAGTTGAAAAACGTGGCGAATTTGCGGTGCGCGGTGGCATCATCGATTTATTCCTACCGTTAACAAAACACCCAGTACGTATTGATTTCTTTGGTGATGAAATTGAAGAGCTAAATTATTTTGAAGTATCCGGTCAGCGCACATCAGAACCGGTTATTGGAAAGTTAGAGATATTCCCTTGTCGAGAGCTGTTACTAACTGAAGATATTCAAGTTAAAGCAAATGACTTAATTTCTAGATTTCCAGCAGCGGCTGAAATGCTGGATCGAATGGCAGCTGGTATTGCGACTGAAGGTATGGAGTCGTTGATTCCGTTATTAATAGAAGATCAAGAAACTTTGCTAGATCGCATGCCCGCAAATACTGAAATCATCTTTCTGGATGAAGAACGGATTCGTTCTAGGGCGGCAGATTTACTTTCTACCAATGATGAATTCTTAGCCGCCTCTTGGTCTAACGCAGCCGTTGGCGCGGTTGCTCCCTTGCACACTGGTGTGGGCACTTACTTAGCTTGGGATGAACTATCTGAAAAGATTATTTCTCTAAGTCTTAATCGTCGCTCGTTGAATTCTTTTGGTTCTGACTTAAGTGAAAATACTGATTTTATGGCGATCTCAGCAATTGATCCTTTGCGTGGGGATATGGATCAACTATTGGCTGTGCTGGGGGAGGCGGTTTTAAATAACTTCAAGGTTATTTTCACGGCTAATGGCCATGGCATGGTTGAACGCTATGCCGGAATTTTCCGAGGTGCTGATTTACCGGTTTATGTGGTCGATCAACTACAAGCAAAACCAACTGCTGGATTAATTCATATAACGACGACTCCGATCACTTATGGTTTTTCTTACCCAAGTGCGCAAATACTCTTTATCACTGAGCATGATTTAACCGGAAGCAAATCTCGCGTTAAAGATTCAGATCGCTTACCGTCGAAACGCAAGCAAAGTGTTGATCCACTTGAATTGAAAGCTGGCGACTTTGTTGTACATGAACAGCATGGTATCGGTCGTTATGTCGAAATGATTCAGCGCGAAACGGCTGGCATTGTTCGCGAATATTTAATTATTGAATATGCCTCAGCAAAACGTGGCCAACCTGGCGACCGAATCTTTGTGCCAACTGATTCATTAGAACAAGTTAGTAAATACATTGGTGGCGAGTCACCAACAGTCCACCGTCTTGGAAGTGGTGAATGGCAGAAAGCAAAGGGTCGTGCCCGAAAAGCAGTTCGCCAAATTGCAGGTGAGCTAATCCGACTTTATGCCGCAAGAACTAGTGCGCCAGGCTTTGCGTTTTCACCAGATACCCCTTGGCAGCGCGAACTAGAAGATGCTTTTTCATATATCGAAACTCTCGATCAATTAGCTACGATTGATGAAGTTAAGCGCGATATGGAACGCCCGTTTCCAATGGATCGCATCATTTGCGGCGATGTCGGGTATGGTAAAACTGAGATTGCGATTCGTGCTGCTTTTAAGGCTGTGCAAGATGGCAAGCAAGTAGCAGTATTGGTACCAACGACGCTATTGGTGCAGCAGCACTACAAGACTTTCACCGAACGTTATTCCGGTTTTCCGATCAAGGTTGCTGGCATGTCTCGGTTTAACACCGCCAAAGAGAGCAAAGAGATAACTCAAGGGCTAGGCGAAGGTGCGATTGATGTTGTTATTGGCACCCATCGAATCCTTTCAAATGATGTGATTTTCAAGGACTTAGGGTTAGTAATCGTTGATGAAGAGCAACGCTTTGGCGTTGAACAGAAAGAGTCACTTAAGAAATTACGCACTACCGTCGACGTGCTCTCTATGTCAGCTACGCCAATTCCGCGCACACTAGAAATGGCAGTAACTGGTATTCGCGAGATGTCCACTATTACTACGCCGCCTGAAGAACGACATCCGATTTTGACTTATGTAGGAGCTAGCGAAGATGCTCAAATCGCTGCTGCCATACACCGCGAACTTTTGCGCGATGGTCAGATTTTCTATATTCATAATCGTGTTGAATCAATTGATCGCACAGCATCACGTTTACAAGAGCTGGTGCCAGAAGCTCGTATTCGAGTAGCACATGGTCAGATGAGTGAATCAATGTTAGAAGATGTGATTCTCGGATTCTGGAATCGTGATTTCGATGTTCTAGTTTGTACCACCATCGTAGAAAGTGGTCTAGATATTGCTAATGCCAATACGTTGATTGTGGAACGCGCCGACATGTTTGGTCTTTCGCAACTTCATCAATTGCGTGGTCGAGTAGGCCGTGGTCGCGAACGTGCTTATGCCTATTTCCTCTACCCAGCCGATCAACCACTTTCGGAAATCGCCATTGATCGTTTAAAAACAATTGCCTCAAATACAGACCTTGGTGCTGGAATGCGCGTTGCTTTGAAAGACTTAGAAATTCGTGGTGCTGGCAACTTGCTTGGTGGCGAACAATCTGGCCACATTGCAGACGTTGGCTTTGATCTTTATATGCGCATGGTTGGCGAAGCAGTTCAGGATTACAAAACTGGTTTTATTGAAACCGAAGAACCAAATCATGAATGCAAAATTGAAATTCCAATCAACGCACACCTGCCAGAAGAATATGTACCGGGTGAACGTTTGCGACTTGATCTTTATCGCCGCTTAGCTGATGTGCAGAGTGATGCCGATGTCGATTCAATTGCAGCTGAATTAATTGATCGCTTCGGCGATCTGCCAGAAACTGCCCAAGCTTTACTTGGCGTGGCCAAACTGCGAGCGCTGGCCAAAGGTCAGCAACTGCGCGAAGTCGTTATCTCAGGCAAATTCCTGCGCCTATCGCCACTGACCTTGCCGGAATCACGTCAGCTTCGCCTAAATCGCGTTTATCCGGGGTCGATCTATAAGAGTGCAGCAAGCACAGTTTTAGTCGCCCTACCCAAGTCCGCAGCGTGGAATCCGTCTGAAAGCACTCCAGTTATGGGGGATACTTCTACTCTGGCTTGGGTATCCGAAGCCGTAACCGAATTAGCGGCTAACCCGAAAGTGAGTAAATCTTGAAAAAATTCACCGCAGTCACAATTGCCTCCGTTGCAGCAATCGCACTTTTCCTAACTGGTTGCTCTACAGCGAGCATGGCCGCCACAATCGGAAGTACCAAGATTACTCAAGCAACTGTGCAGAACAGCATTGATACCGTAATGGCTGAGCGCACCGGTGTAGATACCACTCAAATGCAATTAGAAACTGGTGAAGAACTTAATCGCAGCCAACTTCGTTTTCATTTATTCGCTGGCCTATTAAAGACTGCAGCAACAGATTTGAAGTTAACTGTTTCTAAGGCCGAGATTGATACTCGCCGCGAAGTAATCATTGAGCAAGTCGGCGGCGTAGCAAGTTTGCCACAGGCACTTGTCGGCGCTGGCATCGCATCAACTGATTTTGATACCTATCTAGAAGCAGTATTAAATTCTGAGAAAATTCAGAAATCACTTGTGGATAAAGGTACTCCAGAAGCTGAAGTCCCAACCAAGATGCAGGAAATTGTTGTCGCTGCTGGCAAAAAGAACAAAGTAACGGTCAACCCTCGTTACGGCGTTTGGAACCCAGATACAGCTGAAGTTACAGCTGCTGTAAGCGATGCAGTTTCACCTTCAACTGCAAAGTAATTAGCTGAAGTAAATGTCAGAACTTCTGCGCCTTGCGGAGGTAATGAATAAATTACGTTCGCCTGGCGGTTGTCCTTGGGATGCTGAGCAAACACATGAGTCGCTGATCAAATATCTTCTTGAAGAGTCGTACGAATTTATTGACGCCGTTGAAACTAAAGACCGTGCTGGCTTACAAGAAGAACTCGGTGATCTATTGCTGCAGGTTTATTTCCATGCTCGCATTGCGCAGGATGATCCGCAGAATCCATTCACAATCGAAGATGTAGCCCGGGGAATCGCAGATAAATTGATTAACCGGCACCCGCACGTATTCGCTGATGTTCAGGTATCTGGCGTTGCTGAAGTCATTTCTAATTGGGAAGAAATAAAAGCTGTTGAAAAGGGTCGCACATCGGCCATTGATGGCGTTGCTCTATCGCAGCCTTCGCTGCCCTTGATCTCTAAGCTGCTGCATCGCGCTGAGAAATATGGAGTTTCCTTAGACCTACCAACTACGCAGGTTAACGATGCCGAAATGGCAGTTGAACAAATTCTTGCGATCGCAGCATGGGCTAGCGCCAATGAAATCGATCTTGATTCTTTGCTGCGCCAGCGGGCACGCGCTCTAATGGCGCAGATCCAAAGCGTCGAGGCGCGATAGACTGCTCACCTGAGTTCAGCGCTGATCTCTCTAGTTAGCTAAATAGTTAGCAATCATTAATAGGAGGCCATCATGGCAATTATCGAAGCGCTCAGCGCCCGCGAAATTCTTGATTCGCGTGGAAACCCAACTGTTGAAGTTGAAATTCAATTAGAAGATGGCACTCAAGCACGTGCTGCTGTTCCAAGCGGTGCATCAACTGGCGCATTCGAAGCGGCTGAACTTCGCGATGGTGGCACTCGCTACCTTGGTAAAGGTGTTGAAAGAGCTGTTGCATTTGTTAATGATGAAATCGGACCAAACATTATTGGTTTCGATGCCCAAGACCAACGCATTATTGATAGCGCCATGATTTCACTTGATGGCACTGCAAATAAATCTCGCTTAGGAGCAAATGCGATTCTTGGTGTCTCACTCGCTGTTGCTAAAGCATCTGCTGAAAGTGCAGACCTTTCACTATTCCGCTACCTCGGTGGCCCAAATGCTCACCTACTACCAGTTCCAATGATGAACATTCTTAACGGTGGCGCACACGCTGACACCAACGTTGATATTCAAGAATTTATGGTTGCGCCAATTGGTGCGCCAACTTTCCGCGAATCACTTCGCTGGGGCGCCGAGATTTATCACGCACTTAAATCAGTTCTTAAGCAACGCGGTTTAGCAACTAGCGTTGGCGATGAAGGTGGCTTTGCGCCAAACCTTGATAGCAACCGTGCTGCCCTTGATCTAATTCTTGAGGCAATCACCAAGGCCGGCTTTAAGCCAGGTACCGACATCGCACTTGCCATGGATGTTGCCGCTACGGAATTCCATGAGAATGGCCAATATAAGTTCGAAGGTTCACTTCGCTCATCAGGTGAAATGATCGCTTATTACACCGATCTCGTTAACTCTTACCCAATCGTTTCAATTGAAGATCCGCTAAATGAAGAAGATTGGGCTGGTTGGGCCGAGATGACCAGCGTTCTTGGTTCACGCATTCAAATCGTGGGCGATGACCTATTTGTTACTAACCCTGAGCGTCTAGCAAAGGGCATCGCAACTAATACCGCAAACGCTCTTTTAGTTAAGGTAAACCAAATCGGAACGCTAACGGAAACTCTTGATGCAGTTTCAATGGCACAAAATGCAAACTATCGCAGCATGTTGTCACATCGTTCAGGTGAAACAGAAGACACCACTATTGCTGACTTAGCAGTTGCTACAAACTGTGGGCAGATCAAGACAGGTGCACCGGCTCGTTCTGAGCGCGTAGCTAAGTACAACCAATTGCTACGTATTGAAGAAGAACTTGCAAGTGGTGCGAAGTACGCAGGTCGTGGTGCATTCCCGCGCTTTAAGGCATAAGCGAACTTAACTCATGGCCCGTCGTCGTTTAAACTTTAATCGTCGACGCAATACCAATAGTCGCACGCTGGTACTGGGCTTCTTCCTTTTCTTTTTAGCCCTCACCATCGCACCTCCCGTGCAACACTATTTTTCTCAACGCGCTGAAATAAGTGCCGTAAAAGCACAGATCAAAGCTGGTGAGTCTGCAGTTGCTGAAGCTCGCAGAGAACTCGAACTGTGGCGCGACCCAGAATATGTAAAGTCACAAGCGCGTGCTCGCTTGCACTTTGTTCTGCCTGGCGAGCGTCAATACATAGTTACAGATGCAACGACAGAAGCCGAAGAAAACAAGACTGATGTCGCAAATAACATTCCAGTGGGCTTGCCTTGGTATAACCGCTTGATCGCATCGATTACGGAAACTGGCTCCAAGTAATGTCTGAACGCGAAGTATCGCAAGACGATTTAGATTGCATTGAAGCCCAATTAGGTCGCACCCCACGCGATGTTCATGCCATTGGTTATCGCTGCCCATGCGGCAAACCAGCAGTAGTTGAGACCCCACCACGCCTTGGCGATGGCACCCCATTTCCAACTTACTTTTATGCAACTTGCCCTCGATTAACTGGCGCGATCTCAACCCTGGAGTCAACCGGCTTAATGGGCGAGATGAATGAGCGCTTAACTACCGATACCGAATTAGCAGGTTCATATGCAGCTGCTCATGAAGATTACCTAGCAGCACGCGCAGCTCTAAAAATTGATGTGCCAGAGGTTGAAGGTATCAGCGCTGGCGGAATGCCTGATCGGGTTAAGTGCCTACACTCATTAGTTGCGCACTCTCTCTGTGCCGGCCCAGATGTGAATCCATTAGGCGATGAAGCTTTAGCAAAATTGCCGCAGTGGTGGAAAGATCAGCCTTGTAGCATCATAGAAAATGTAAAGGCAAACTAATGCGCGTAGGTGTAGTTGATTGCGGTACTAATTCAATACGGTTGTTAATTGCCGATATCGAAGGAAATAATTTCCGCGAAGTAACTCGTCAGATGCAAGTAGTACGACTTGGTCAAGGTGTTGATGAAACTAATCAATTCCACCCTGATGCTCTTGAACGAACATTTGCTGCAGTTGATCTTTACGCAGGTGAAATTGCGCGACGTGGTGTTGAGAAAATTCGCTTCTGTGCAACTAGTGCCACTCGAGATGCCACAAATAGATCTATCTTCATAGATGGCGTTAAAGAACGCCTAGGTATCGAACCTGAAGTTATTTCAGGCGATGAAGAAGCTCGCCTCTCATTTGCTGGCGCAACTCGCGAATTCAACCGCACCGATGGCCCATTCCTAGTTGTCGATATCGGTGGCGGTTCAACTGAGTTCGTATTGGGCACTGACTCAGTAGAAAGTGCGATTAGCGTCAATATTGGCTGTGTTCGCATGTCTGAGCGCCATTTCCACAACGATCCTCCAACTGCTGATGAAATAGCTATTGCTCGCAGTGATATTCAAAATGCTATTGATATTGCCTCTGCCAGCGTTGATATTAAGAGCGCCAAGACTTTGGTTTGTGTAGCTGGCACCGCAACAACTGTTGCCGCCGCAGCGCTTAACTTGCCGGAATACGATCGTCACGCAATTCACTTATCGCGTATTTCTGCAGATCAAGTACATGCTGTTAGCAACAAGTTCTTAACCATGACTCGTGATGAGCGAGCCGCCCTTGGCTATATGCACCCAGGTCGCGTAGACGTAATCACAGCAGGTTCATTAGTACTTTCTAAAATAGTAAAAGCAACTGGTGCTAAAGAATTCGTGGCATCTGAAAACGATATTCTTGACGGAATGGCATGGTCGCTTGCCAAGTAAGAAAACTGTGCAAAGTATAAAAACATTGCCACTGCTGGATAAAAAGATAATTGCTTGTCGCGAGTGTCCACGGCTAGTTGATTGGCGCGAAGAAGTCGCACTAACAAAACGCAAGGCTTACCAAGATGAAAAATACTGGGGCAAAGCTGTTCCGGGGTTTGGTTCGACTAAACCAAAGTTAATGATCGTAGGTTTAGCACCTGGAGCACACGGTGCCAATCGAACTGGCCGAATATTTACTGGTGACCCATCTGGTGATTGGCTCTACGGCTCGTTACATCGTTTAGGTATTGCCAAGATTTCAACCAGTACGTCGCGCGATGACGGTCAAGAACTTCGCGATACTCGAATTTCAATGGCTGTTAGATGCGCACCACCAGATAACAAACCAACTATCGAAGAACGCGATCAATGTTCGCCGTGGTTTCTGCGTGAGTTAGAACTTTCACTGACAACTACAAGAGCATTTGTCGCCCTCGGAAACTTTGCCTGGGTCGCGCTATTTTCAGCTTTGGCTGAATTAGGCCACCCAGTCAGGAGAGCCAAGTTTGGCCATGGGGCAGAGGTTAAATATGAGCACAATGGCGTGAAGTACCTAATAATGGCTAGTTTCCACCCTAGCCAGCAGAACACTTTCACTGGAAAGCTGACCAAACCAATGTTGGATTCAGTGCTCAAAAAAGCGGGTAGATTTGCCCACGTTCTTCGTTAGTTTGCGCTGACGAGAAAGATTTATCGCATGGCCCCGATAGCCCAATGGCAGAGGCAGAGGACTTAAAATCCTCCCAGTGTGGGTTCGACCCCCACTCGGGGCACCAGATATAAGCGTAAGTTTCACGCTTAGGTGCTTAGAGTTTCCCGAGCATTTTTCGTTTTTGCCAATTTCAGTTCACTTGAAATAACTTCTCGCGTAACATTGTCCCCACTAGGGCTGGGGATTCCAGCTCTTTTCGCACTAGAGAGTGAGTACAAAAGTATGCGTAGTTCAAACCCTGTTCTTGGACGGGCGTTTAATAATCGTGGTTATGCCTCAATGGGTAATACCACCACGGCTACCACACCAGAGAGTTTAGAAAACCTCTATAACGCACCCGCTGCATCATCACTTCAAACAGGTCGCATGACTATTGAAGATGTTGTTGCGCGAACCTCAATTCTTTTCGGCATCTTGGTTGTTGTCGGAGCTATCTCATGGAATGCAAACTTAGGTGTCGGTGGGCTAATGCTCGGCTTCCTAGGTGGATTTGTTCTAGCGATGGTTAACACCTTCAGCCAGAAGATTCGCCCAGGTTTAATCATGGCTTATGCCGCTTTTCAAGGATTAGCTCTTGGAACACTAAGTAGTTTCTACAACGATGTATATCCAGGCATTGTTAGCCAAGCAGTAATCGGCACACTCTGCGCATTTGCTGGAATGCTCTTTGCTTATAGCAACGGAAAAATTCGTGTAACTCCAAAATTTACTCGCGTGATTTTGGGCGCTGCAATTGGTTACTTAGCACTTGGCTTAATCAGCTTGGTTATGTCATTTACTGGTAATTCAGGCGGCCTATATGGCGTAACTGGTTTTGGCCTATTGCTATCAGTTGCTGGTGTTGGCCTAGCAAGCTTCTTCCTAGTTTTGGATTTTGATCAAATTCAAAAGGGCATTGCTGCTGGCGCACCACAAGAAGAATCATGGCGTGCAGGTTTTGGCCTAATGGTTACTATCGTTTGGCTTTATCTAGAAGTACTTCGCTTGATCTCAATCTTACGTGGCGATGACTAATTAATTATCGTTAAGTGAAATGGTCGGCTCATGTGAGCCGGCCATTTTTCTTGTCTCGGGTAAGCGTGACCCCAAGATGAGAACTATCGAGAAGATGAGAGCGGTAGCGCCAAATGCAGCGCGGAATGAGAAAATATCTGAAATAGCGCCAACTACGATCGGTCCGACAATCATGCCGGCGTCACCAGACATCTGAAAAACACCGATTACTTTGCCACCTTTGCCTTTAATAACATCACCCACGATGCTGCCTGGCGCTGTAGCTATGAAAGCAGCGCCAATTCCTAATACCGACATCGAGACTAGAAACATCCAAATGTTTATTGAAAAAGTAAGCCCAAGAATTCCGATCATTACGATGTAGCCACCAAGCATTATTACTTGCTTGCGGCCTTTACTATCGGAAATACGACCAGCCTTCATTAGTAGTAAACCTTGGAAGAGCGCAGCAAGGGCAAATCCATAGCCAACAAATGCGGCAGTCGAATTCAGATTTTCAGTTACAAATAGCGGCAGGATCGACGAGCGCATTCCGAAAAGTGCCCAAGCGGAAACAAATGAAAGTATTAGCGCAGTGCGGTAAGCCGGAATCTGCATGGCTTCCTTGAGTGTAATTGGATCCTGCGCCGTTACTTTTGATTCACCCCTAGCTGCCTCTGCTCTACCTAAATAGATATAACCAATTGTTCCAGCAATGATCAACAGGACAGCATATGCAAAAAAAGGCGCACGCAAAGATATCGTCGCAAGTGCGCCACCCATTGCGGGACCAGTTATGCCGCCGATTAAAAACGAACCTTGGAAAACTGAAAGCGCGCGAGCGCGATGTGCATCATCTACAGCTCTAAAGATCAAGGAACTTGATGCAATCGAAAACATTGACGAACCAAGACCGCCGGCGGCACGGAATGTTAAAAGCTGTGGGTAGTTCTGCGCTAAACCAGTGAGAATAGTAAAGAAAGCCACCATAAAAACACCAAAACTATAAACATTTCTCTCACCAAAACGATCAACGAATTTGCCAGAGATCATTCCGGATGAGAAGCGGGCTAATGCAAATACTGAAACAACTAATCCAACGGCTGTGTTGTTAACGCCAAAGGACTTAGCGAACACTGGAATAGCTGGGAAAACGATGCCAAAACCTAATGCCACAAAGAACGAGGAAATTATTACTACCTGGACTTCTCGAGGAAAGCCAGAAACTGGTGACTTTAACCGTTTAACCAAGAGTCTCGCCGGCCGCTTCTTCTTTGGCTTCCTTAAACTGCATAGTCGTGCGTAGTGGGACTTCTCGTAATTTAAAAGCAAAGTAGATTCCGATAGAAATTACAGGGGCAGCTACCAGGAAAACCATATTAAAACTATTTACAAAAGACTGCAGAACGGTTTGTTGAATTATTGGTGGCAGATCAGCCAAAATTGCCGTGTTATTAGTGATACCTTCTAGTTTGGCAGCATCAAAGCCAACAACTGCCGCTGGGTCGCTTGCACCTAAATCTGCGAAATCTTTTGCTAAGTAATGCCCTAATCGGTTGGTCAGAATGCTGCCAAAAATTGCCGCACCAAACACGCTACCGAGTGACCTGAAGAAAGTGTTGGATGTTGTTGCGACGCCAAGGTCTTTAAAGTCAATTGAATTCTGAAGTGCGATAACTGCAGTCTGCATCGTTAAACCCAAACCCATGCCAACCATTGCGGCGTAGATCGCTACCTGCCAATAAGGGGTATCAATGCCAAGTGTGATCATCAGAGCTAAACCTAAAGTCATGATTATAGTGCCGACAATTGGAAACTTCTTATATTTACCAGTTCGAGAAATTGCTTTTCCGCTAAAGATTGAAGTTGCCACAATTCCTAACATAAATGGGATTAGTTTTAAACCAGCCGATGAAGGGCTTTCACCCTGAACAACTTGTAAATAAAGTGGCAACATGATTAACGCACCGAACATTCCAGCACCAAGAATGAACCCTAAAATAGCGGTCACATTAAAGGTGTGATTCTTAAAGAGGCTAAGCGGCAAAATTGGTTCGACTGCTTGAGATTCCCAGCGCAGAAATAGCAGCGTCAGAATGAATCCGGAAGTTAAAGTGATAACTGTTCTTGGGTCCGACCAGCCCTCTTGCGGGCCATAAATTGATACGCCAAGCAGCGTTGAAGAAACTGCCAAGACCATAAGGACTGAACCTACGTAATCGATCTTATGTTCGCGGCGCACCCTGGGGATATGTAAAACAGCAGAAGTAATTAGTAGGGCAGCAATTCCAAAGGGAAGATTAATGTAGAAAATCCAGCGCCATCCGGTAATTCCTAAAATTTTATCTTGATCCGAAAAGAAGCCACCTAGAATTGGGCCAGCCACAGATGCCAGACCCCAGACCGCACCAAAATATCCTTGATAGCGGCCACGTTCGCGAGGGGGAACTATGTCGCCAATGATTACAAATGTAAGTGCCATTAATCCGCCGCCGCCAAGGCCTTGTAAAGCTCTGGTCGCGATTAGTTGTTCCATATTTGTTGAAGCACCAGCTAAAAATGAACCTAGTAAAAATGTCACGATTGCGAATTGAAAAACAATCCGACGTCCGTAGAGATCTGAAATTTTTCCGTATAGCGGAGTAGAAGCGGTTGAAGTTAATAGGTATGCAGTAACTACCCAGGTGTAATGCTCTAACCCATTGAATTCTTCAACAATACTTTTTAAAGCTGCTGAAACAATTGTTTGATCTAGCGCTGCGAGCAGCATGCCGGTCATTAAACCTGAAAGAATAATCATGATCTCTTTATGAGTATGAACTTTGCCTTGCGAGCTTTCCGACATGTTTGCCTTCCCAGCATAATTTCTTACATTGAATCAAATTCGATTCTTGGCTTCAAAGCCTTTAACAGGGTAAGTTTAGCCCGTGAAATCAGTTATCGCAGAAAACTTAGTAAAGACCTATCGCAAAGGTGAAGTCAAAGCTCTAGATGGGTTATCACTAGACGTTGAAGAAGGCACTGTTTTAGGCGTACTTGGGCCTAATGGTGCTGGCAAAACAACTACTGTGAGAATTCTCGCAACCTTGTTAAAACCAGATTCAGGACATGCAACTGTTGCAGGTATCGATGTTATTAAGCATCCTGACAAAGTACGCGAACAAATTGGATTATCAGGTCAATATGCAGCCGTAGACGAAACTCTAACTGGGTGGGATAACTTGGTGATGTTTGGTCGGTTGTATCACTTAGGTCGTCAATCATCTATTGATCGCGCCAATGAATTAATAGAACGCTTTGATTTAACCGAAGCAGCACGTCGCCCCATCAAAACCTATTCAGGTGGAATGCGTCGTCGCCTTGATTTAGCTGCATCTCTCATTGTTAAGCCAAAGATCTTGTTCTTAGATGAACCAACAACTGGTCTAGATCCACGTGGTCGTCAGGACATGTGGGGAGTAATCCAAGAGTTAGTAAAAGGTGGTGTGACGCTTTTACTGACAACTCAGTATTTAGAAGAGGCTGATCAATTGGCAGATGAGATCGCAGTAATTGATCGCGGAACTGTTATTGCCCGCGGTACTTCAGATTCATTGAAAAAGCAGGTTGGTGGAGAGCGTTTAGAGATAACTGTCGAGCCAGCAGATCTTGATAAGGCAAATGAGATTGTTGCAAAGATCAGCGGTCATGCAACCCACGTTGACCTGCGAACAGTTAGTGCGCCCGTGCTTCATGGATCAAAGGATCTTATGGAGGCTTTGCGAGCTATGGATGAAGCCAAGATTCATCCGTTAGACATCGGCTTAAAGCGCCCTTCTTTAGATGATGTATTTTTGTCACTCACAGGACATGTTGCAGAAGAGACAGTTGTAGAACCTATTGGCAAGAAGAAGAGAGGGGCTAAGAAATGAAAAATGCGATTCATGATGCAATGGTCATCACTAAGCGCCAGCTTCTTCAATTAGCACGTGTGCCTGAACTTCTAGTTTTCTCAACTATTCAGCCAGTGATGTTCGTTTTATTGTTTCGCTTTGTCTTTGGCGGATCAATTGATTCAGGTCAGCCTGGCGGATATGTGCAACTTTTGATGCCTGGAATCTTCGTTCAAACCGTTGCCTTTACCTTGGCTTCAACGGCAGTCGGGCTAGCAGAGGACATGAAGAAGGGTTTAATCGATCGCTTTAGATCTCTGCCTATCTCGCGTGGTGCGGTAATCATTGGTCGTACATTTGGTGACGCTCTTCTTAATATTTTGGTTCTAGTTGTGATGGCACTTGCTGGCTACGCGGTTGGATGGCGTCCAACCTCAGGAATTGTGCAGATAACCCTTGCCTTCCTGTTTCTCTTTATGTTTGGTTACGCACTTTCCTGGATTGGAATCTTGGTTGGTCTCTCAGTGAAAGAAGCCCGCACCGTCCAAAGCGTTGGTTTCTTAGTTACCTTCCCTTTGACCTTTTTATCTAATGCTTTTGCACCAACAACTGGAATGCCAAGAGCGCTGCAGTACTTTGCAGAGTGGAATCCGGTGTCAACCATGGTGGCTGCCTGCCGTCAGTTATTTGGTCTAAAAAATGAGTTTGGTGCGACAGCTAACTCTTGGCCAAGCCAACACCCGCTTGAGACTTCACTGTTGTATATGGTGATTTTGATGGCGATCTTTATTCCGTTAAGTATTAGAAAATATAAAAACTACTCAAACTGATTTAGAGATAGAACTCGGCGCCCAAAATCTCAACTGAAATACTTTTGCCATTAGGTAAGGTGTAGGAAACTTTGTCACCGATTTTTGCGCCAAGTACTGCTGAACCAAGTGGCGATTTTTCGCTATAAACATCGAGATCATCAGTAGCGATTTCGCGCGAACCAAGTAAGAATCTCATTTCATCATCAGCAACGATGGCACTTACAACCATGCCGGCACCAACTACGCCATCAGCACTTGCCGGAGGCGCACCAATAGTTGCATTCTCTAACATCTGCTTTAGCTGACGAATACGTGCTTCGATCTTGCCTTGCTCATCGCGCGCAGCGTGGTAGCCGCCATTTTCTTTTAAGTCACCTTCGGCGCGAGCAGCTTCGATCTTCTTAATAACTTCTGTGCGTCCTTGCGTTTCGAGGTTGGCGAGTTCAGCAGCTAAGCGATCAGCTGCTTCTTGTGTTAACCAAGTCTGTGAACTCATAAGGGGAAAGGGTAGTGCAGTTTAAAGACAGCGTAAAACGGTGGCTGTGGCAGCCAGATTACGCGTAGGAATGGTGGTGGTGCGATCGAGATAGCCCTGACCAGCTGGAATTACATCATCGACTTGGCCGACAATTAACTTATCAATATCACGAGCCACCAGAGTGCAAGTTAATTCACGTTCTACATCTCGGCGCGTAGCTTCAAAACGAATTTCGGTCTCGCGATCATTGGTAACGGTAAATGAAATCAATCTAAAGGTTATCTCTGGGCGAGCATGGTGCAACCCGGCCCAAAGCAACCAGATGATGCCAACGACCAAAATCACAGCAGCAACTGGGCGCCAACCTGAAGCCGGCTTTATGCCATACCGATCGTTGTAATCGAAGTCATTAGCCATAAGAGTATTCTCTCTTATTAATCAGTAAGATCAAGTCCTAACGATCGGCAAAGGAATAGTTATGAAAGATGTAGAAATTGGTGCAGCTGGCTCATTAACTATGATCGTTTTGTGTACTGCCATGGTATTTCTAATGCGCAGCTTCTATAAGCGCTATACCCGTATGCAAAAACGTAGCGAGGACGAAACGAATTAAACTGTATGAACGCATTCTTAGCGGTCTAGGAGTTGCGCTTATTGCCGGAGCATTTATCGGGCTAGGAAATTGGCAGTTAGATAGGGCACAAGAATTAAAGGCTTCGACAAAAACCATGGTCACCATTACCGAACCTGTTGAACTGACAACGCTAGCAAAACCTCGCGTAACAATTGATGCGAGAAATTTCTTAAAGAACGTTTCAACTGAAGGCAACTACATCGCAACCTTTAAAAGTGATAACCAATCATCCGATGGGGTAAAAGCTACTGCTTGGGAAGTTGGCGTCTTACAAGTTGATGCAAAATCTGCAATCTTGGTAGTCCGCGGGCTCTGGGCTGATCGCTTAACCGAACCGCAACTTGCAGTGTCGCAAACCCTTTCGGTAACTGGCGTTCTCCAACCAAGCCAAAGTTCAGATCGCGGCCCTAATTCGGCTGATAATTTAGCTCGCGTCGATAGCACCCTACTTTTAACTAAAGCGGGGCTATCTAACTTAGATCTCTACGACGGTTTCATCTTGGCCAATAGCGAAGTAGTAGATGGCGCCAAGATCGATCGCACCCGTCTTGAGATCTCAGTCGATAACTCCAAGGTACCCGGCTACTACTGGCAGCACATCTCTTATGTCTTCATCTGGTGGCTCATGGCCGCTTTGGTGCTTTACCTTCCCTTCTATCGTCGTAGAGTTACCTCATGAGCCCAGATCCATCAATGTCCGGCGTAGTTAAGCGCTTTCGAACTATGGCAATTCTGGCTGGCATCATGTCGCTCTTACTCTGGTTTGTTGATCTGCCAGTGGCCTATTTGTTCGATAACGAGAGCTGGAAAGCGAAAGTTGCCTGGATTCCATTCGTACACGGTTGGATCTACGCAGTATATGTTCTAACGGCTCTTCAATTTGCGAGCAAAGTTAAATGGCCAGTTATGAAGATGCTCGGTTTAATTTTGGCCGGAACCCTGCCAGTTGCTTCGTTAATCATGGAGCGAAAAGTTGTATCGCAGTACTCGTAATTTCATTAAATCGCTGCTTTATCCGATCTATGAATATCGGTTAGTAAGAGATTTAGATTTCAGCCAAACCCCACATCACGTAGGTGTAATTCTCGATGGAAATCGTCGCTTTGCTAAGGCGAACTCTGAAAGCCTAGGCGGATCAACACCTGCTCATGGCCATAGAGCTGGTGCAAATAAGATTGTGGAATTCTTGGGCTGGTGTGAAGAAGCTGAAGTAAAGGTCGTAACTCTCTGGCTGCTTTCAACTGATAATTTCAAACGTACTGATGAAGAGTTAACGGCGCTACTTGAAATCATTGGCAATACCGTTGATGAATTAGCGGCAACTGGCCGCTGGAATATCAAAGCGGTAGGCGCTTTAGATTTATTGCCAGATTGGCTAGCCACCAAGCTGTCTTCACTAAAACCAATTCGCAGCGATGGCTTAGAAGTAAACGTGGCAATTAGCTATGGTGGCCGTCGCGAAATTGTTGATGCGGTAAAAAGTTACTTAACTGCTGAAAGAAATGATGGCCATGACTTATCGGCTGCAGCTGAGAATATCTCGGCAGATGAGATTGCTAAATATCTCTACACCGCTGGCCAACCTGACCCCGAGTTGTTGATTAGAACATCGGGTGAACAACGTCTCGGCGGATTCTTACTTTGGCAGAGTGCGCAATCTGAATATTATTTCTGCGAAGCTTATTGGCCAGATTTCCGTCGAGTTGATTTCTTAAGAGCTCTTCGTTCTTACGCAACCCGTCATCGTCGGCTTGGTAAATAAAGAGAGATCAGCGTAAGTAAGACAAACCAGCGGTAAATAAGTCATTTAGATTTAACTTATGTTGACCGCGTGTCGAAAGCAAAATATTAATCAGCAGTTCTAGCGTTTGCTCATCGCCTACAACAACTAAATATGACCTCTACTTGAAATGCGGGGAAATTCTTGAGCGCTGCGGATAGAAAAACTTACGTCCTAGATACCAGCGTTCTGCTCGCCGATCCGGCGGCGTTAGGCCGATTTGCCGAACACGAGGTCATCATTCCGATTGCGGTAATTGGCGAACTTGAAACTAAGCGCGACCACCCTGAATTGGGCTATTTTGCGCGTGCCGCACTGAGATATTTAGATGATTTACGAATTACACATGGCCGACTAGATCGCCCGCTAAAGATCACACCTGTTGGCGGCACCCTCTCAGTCGAGTTAAATCACACCGACCTAAGTTCACTTCCGCATGGCTTCTTGCGCGATGGCACAAATGATTCGCGCATTTTGGCGATCGCTAAGAACTTGATGTCAGATGGCAAGAAAGTTGTTTTAGTTACTAAAGATCTACCCCTTCGAGTTAAAGCATCGGCAGTTGGTGTTGAGGCCGAGGAATATCGCGCCGAGACCGTTTCCAACAGCGGCTGGACTGGCATCGAAGAGATCGATGTTGGCCACCAAATTATCGATGATCTCTATGCCACTGATCGGGCCGACCATGAAGTCGCCCACCAACTGCCAGTTCACACCGGCATCGTTTTGCATTCTGAAAAAGGCAGTGCCTTAGCCCGCGTTACCGTCGATAAACAATTGCAATTAGTTCGAGGCGATCGCAGCGCTTTTGGTCTCCATGGTCGTAGCGCTGAACAGAGAATTGCCCTCGATCTTTTGCTCGATCCGGATATTGGCATCGTCTCTCTCGGCGGTCGCGCCGGTACTGGTAAAAGTGCGCTAGCTCTTTGCGCGGGCCTGGAAGCAGTTATGGAAAAGCGACTACATAAGAAGGTAGTAATTTTCCGCCCGCTCTATCCAGTTGGCGGTCAAGAGTTGGGCTACTTGCCAGGTAGCGAAGGCGAAAAAATGTCACCGTGGGCCCAGGCCGTTTTCGATACTTTAGGCGCTTTGGTTAGCCAACAAGTCATCGATGAAATTCTTGACCGCGGGCTAATCGAAGTTCTGCCCCTGACTCATATTCGTGGCCGCTCGCTGCACGACTCTTTTGTCATTGTTGATGAAGCCCAGTCGCTCGAACGCGGAGTTCTGCTCACCGTTCTCTCGCGCATCGGCCAATCTTCGCGAGTGATCCTGACCCACGACGTTGCCCAGCGCGATAACTTGCGAGTTGGCCGGCACGATGGCGTCGTTGCCGTGGTCGAAACCCTAAAGGGCCACCCACTCTTCGCCCACGTGACCCTGACTCGATCGGAGCGCTCACCGATTGCCGCCCTGGTTACCGAGCTCCTCGAAGGCCCAATTCCGAACTAGTCGGCCTCGCTCAGTGAGGTGCCAAAAATGGGCCTCTTTTAATCTCACACTCACATTTCGGACATTTCGGTCTTCTGCCTAGGTGACCTGCACTTTTACAACTGTGGCCTATCTGTCAATCCTTAGAATTTGCGACTCACGCGTATTTAAATTTGCCGATGTCAGTGCGCCTTGCCAGTCTAAACCCTGTTACTCACCCGACCAGGTGAGATTAAAGGGTAAGGAAAGGAGTCACCGTGGGTTTACATTTGAACTCTTCCCGTCGCGCATTAGCGATCTGGACAACTGTGGCTGCTTTCTTAGGTTTCGCAATCTTGCAACCAAGTGCCTACGGCCTTGAGTTTCCAGCCACGACCTCAATGACCCTGC
>CAMCXZ010000018.1 GCA_945883725.1 Bifidobacterium breve
AAGCGCGTCTTGGTTTGACTCAAATTGGTCAGGGTGGAGATAAGACTCGCAAGAAAGTGCAATTTTGCACTTGTGTGGGGGAAGTACTTTGCTTCGGTCGAAGCAATGCCTAATTCTACCTTGGATTATTAACTTTACTTACCACTTGATTTACGCGGCAATCGGTAGCCTTTCGTAATGAGTTCAGCGAAAACTAAATCGTGGGTGCCTCTTTATATAGCACTCGGAATTGGGTGGGGCTGTTCATTCATATTTATTAAGTTGGGGCTGGAGTTCTTGACCCCATTTGGGGTGGCCTTTGGCCGCTGCGCATTAGGTGCGATTACTTTATTAATTGCGCTCAAAGTAATGGGATTACGGTTGCCCCGAGAGAGATCAACTTGGTGGCATTTATGGGTCGTTTCACTTTTGCTCAATGTGATTCCAGGAATTTTATTCGCAGTTGCTGAAACCGAAGTAACTTCAATTCTGGCTGGAATTATTAATGCTGTTACGCCTTTGATGACGCTGCTTGCAATCATGATCGTATTTCGTGAGGAAAAGTTACCTAGCCATCAAGTGATTGGTTTAATTCTAGGTTTTCTTGGAGTGTTAATTGTCTTAGGCGCTTGGAATGGTTTAGGTACTAATCCTTGGTGGGCAATTGGTGCGCTGTTATTGGCAGTAGCTTGTTACGGAGTTTCATTTCCATATTCACGGAAAAATGTTTTACCGCTAAAGCTAAAGCCAGAGGTAATGGCCGCTACTCAATTAGTTGCTGCAACCATAACGCTATTGCCATTTTATTTATTTGATGGCATTGCTGAAAATAATTACGAGCTAGGACCTATTCTTGCAATGTTAGGACTAGGCATCTTTGGAAGTGGTTTTGCTTATATTTGGAATTTCAAAATCATGTCAGCGGCCGGAAGTGCGATTGCATCTTCAGTTACATTCGTGACGCCAGTAGTGGCCGTGATCGTGGGCATAATTTTCTTAGGTGAGAAAATTACCTGGAATGAACCAGTCGGCGGATTAGTTGTACTGATCAGTGCTGCAATTGCACAAGGGCGAATTAAACTGAAAAGCCAACGGGCAATTCAAGGCGATTAGCTTTTAACAACTCATCATTTTTTAGAATTTCAGAAGTTTTTCCATCGGCAACGATGATGCCGCCTGAAAGAATTACTGATCTCTCACACAATTCATATGCATAAGGCAGATCGTGCGTAACCATGACCATCGTGATATCAAGTGAGCGCAAAATATCGGCTAATTCGCGGCGGCTAGCAGGATCTAAGTTTGAAGAAGGCTCATCTAGAACAAGAATTTCCGGCTTCATTGCTAGCACAGTTGCAACCGCAACACGTCGACGTTGGCCAAATGAAAGATGGTGAGGAGGTCGATCTTTGAACTCGCTCATTCCAACAAGCTGTAGTGCTTCATCAACTATTGCATCAAGTTCGGCGCCTCGTTTCCCCATGTTATACGGGCCAAAGGCAATATCTTCGCCTACGGTGGGCATGAATAGTTGATCATCCGGATCCTGAAAAACAATTCCGACCTTGGAGCGAATAACTTTTATTGATTCTTTATCTTTTGAATCAACGAGTTGGCCAGCTACGTGGACCGAACCATGTGAAGTTGGATGAATTCCATTCATGTGCATAACAAGAGTTGTTTTACCGGCACCATTAGGGCCAAGAAGAGCAACGCGTTCGCCTCTTTGAACTGAAAGGTTCACACCAAATAGAGCTTGATTGCCATCGGGATAGGCAAATGCCAACTCTTTGATTTCTAAACTTGGTGTATTCATTACATTCTTCCAATCAATAATTGAGCAACAAAAATTATTGCAGCAACAAGTGGGTAGATCATGGCGGTAAACCAAATCGACGCATTTATTTTGGATTGCTGCTCTTGCGGTAAAGCTCCTTCATAACCTCGTGACAACATGGAAAGATGCACTCGTTCGCCTCGTTCATAAGATCGAATAAACAGTGCCCCAGCTGCGGTTGCAAGTACTTTCCAACTTTTCATTCCCGTTGCTTCAAAGCCACGTGATTCACGCGCAACCTTCATCCGCTCCATTTCGTCATTTACAACATTTATGTATCGCAACATAAAGGATGCAATCTGAACCATAAGAACTGGTAGACGTAAACGTTCTAACCCACGGAGAATTTCACGAGCAGTCGTAGTAGTAGACAGAATGATTGCGGTCATCACTCCCAATGTGCCCTTTACGACAATGCCGGAACCAGCAATCAAACCTTCGCGATATAGATCCAAAGGTCCAACTTGTACTTTTTCACCGGAACCAAAGAAGGGCATTAAAATTGCAAAGAAGATAAATGGAATTTCAATTAAGGCGCGCTTGAACAAGGTTAAAAATGGAATTTGTGCCACTTTCACCACGATAAGTAACCAGAGAAAGTAGGCTAAAAATGCGCCCCATTGAGTTACCGGAGTCGAGACTACAACCAGAATAAAGCAGAGCGCAGCGACGATTTTTAGGTGTGACGGAAGCGCATGAATAAAGGTATGTCGATGGAGATAAAGCCGCTCACCAACATCATGGCCATGGTGATGCTTGTTCTCTTGAGTTTTAATTCTTCTTATCTTTTGGCTTACGCGCAATCAATTTAAAGGCAACGCCTGCAACAACGGCAGTCCCTAGAACACCAATAACGCCGGCAATTCCAACAGAGGCACGTTCATTATCGACACCCTTGGTTCCGTAATCAGAAAAAACGACGCCAGCGTTGGTATTTTCCTTAGCTGTCTCGAGGAAACCAATTTCTTCAGCAACTTTTTCTAGGCCATCTGGATGTGATGAAGCATAAAAAGAAACAACGCCAGCTAGGAATAATGAAGCGATAAAGCCAGAAATGTAAAACTTACGGTTGTTAAGCATTTCGAATCTCCAATGACTGATTATTGTTCTTCCAGCCATAAACCAAGTCGCTACGACTCGCGATGACTGCACTTACAGTGAGTCCTGTAATAAGACCTTCACCGATTCCGATCAAAACGTGTGTTCCAACCATCGCGCCAAGAACTGTAGACGTTGAGAAAGTTGCTGTAGCACCCATTGCATATTGAAGGGTGAAACTAAATGCGGCCATCGGAACAGATACGAATCCACCGATTGCAGCAGCTATCGGGATAGACGCCTTATTCTTTGGCAGAATTTTACGAACCAAAAGAAAAGCACCGTAACCAACCCAAACTCCAACGATTGACATGTTAAATGTGCTTGCACCTAAAGCGGTTAATCCACCATCGGCAAATAAAAATGCTTGCACAAGAAGAACTATGGTTAAGGCCAGAGTCGCAGCCCACGGTCCCACCAAGACTGCGGCTAATGCACCCCCAAGTAAGTGCCCACTTGTTCCTGCAGCAACTGGAAAGTTGAGCATTTGAACAGCAAAGATAAACACGGCAGTTAGGCCAGCAAGTGGTGCGGTCTTTTCATCTAGTTGTGAGCGGGCACCCTTTAGCGCAACGGCAACGCCGGCGGCAGAGAGACCTGTAAAGATGACAGAGGTCTGAACATCTAGAAAACCATCAGGAATATGCATGGGTAAAGGTTAACGCAAACCTTTCGCATCTGCATCTTAAAGGCACTGTCCGTTTTGTCGGATTTGGCAAGGTTGTTTGCCGGTGTCTTATACAAACTCTGCGCATTTGGCCAGGCTGGAGATATAGAGTCACGGTTACTCGGTAGGTCAGGAAACTTCGATTGGGGAGATCCAAATGGGCGATGACGAAGGCTTAGAAGATCTTGTAACTGAGGAAATGCTCTGGGATCGAATTCCAGAAGTTGAAGGCGCAGAACGTGCCAGTACTTATTATGAATTAAGTGCGCGCATTTTTGCTCGTGGCCAATATGACGAAGCTCTAGCACTCGCTGAAACTGCTTGCGATATTTATGACCAACTCGGTGCAAGTGCACCATCTGAAGGTGTCGCACAGGCATATAGCGCAATTGGTTATAACTTAAATCAATTAAAGCGTATGGAAGAAGCAGCAACTGCGATGTCTAAAGCAGTTGAGATTTTGCGCGCAAACAAATCATCGATTGCTTTAGAACTTGCCTGCACGCTAGGCGAATGGTGGTTTGCCTCTAAGAATTTTGAAAAAGTAATTTCCACCATGGATGAATGTGCTCAAGAACATTTACTTGACGGAAATGAATATGGCGCTGCAAACGATCTTTATTTAATTGGTTGCGCTCATCGCTCTATGAAGAATTTCCGCGAAGCAATCGTTTCATTCTACGAAGCACGCGATCTATTTAAGCGCAACAAAGAAGTAATCCAAGTTGCCCGTTGCGATCAAAAAATTGCTTCCTGCCACGTTGCGCTAGCTGAAGGCGATTTAGCTCTAACTCGTGCACGTAAGGCACTTGATGTTTTTGAAACTGCACATGACCACATTCGTTCAAATAACGCACTCTTTGAATACGGCAAAGCTCAAGTGCTATTAGAGAACTACGAAGAAGGCTTAAACACCCTCGATCAAGTTTTAACTGTAGCTACTGATGAAGAGCCTAAAGACTTCGAATTCATCGTCGATATTGAGACTTCTATGGCTGCAGTTATGCGGATTTTAGGTCGCAATACTGAAGCCGATGAAATTGATCGTCGCTTAGTATCTGTGCGCGAAGCTCTCGCCGATGAGGCCGAAAGCCAAGCTAACAACTCCTAAAGTCGCGGTAAGTGTTGTAGCGCCCAGTGATACATAGCAATCGCACCTGCAGCTGATGCATTCATGCTGCGCGTAGAGCCGTATTGATTAATTTCTAGCACTACTTCACAAACTTCTACTGCTTCTTCGCTCATTCCGGCACCTTCTTGGCCGAAAAGAAGAACGCAACTTTCGGGCAACTGAGTTGATTCAAGCTGCTTTGAAATTCCGGGCAAGTTATCAATTCCGATAATTGGTAAGCCAGCTTCGCGACAATAATTTCCAAAATCTTCAACGGTTGGATGGTGCACAATAGTTAAATATCTATCAGTAACCATCGCTCCGCGTTTATTCCAATCGCGTTTACCAACGATATGAACGGCTTCAACGTTAAAAGCGTTTGCGGTTCTAACAACTGAACCGATATTTAAATCATGTTGCCAATTCTCAATTGCGATCTGCAGTTTATGGCGCTTAGTGTTTAGATCAGAAACGATTGCGGCAACTGACCAATAGCGATATTTATCGAGCACATTACGACGATCGCCATTCTCAAGAAGTTCTAAGTCATATTCATCGCCAGAAGGCCAAGGTTTTGGATGCGGCCCAACTCCTACAACAGGAAAAAATTCTCCTGGACCGATTTCAGCTGGCGGCATGCTCATTGGGTCAATCTATCTTTAGTATTTAGAAAGTAGTATTCGCAGCATGAAGTTGCGCCTGTTATCAATAGCCTCGATCAGTATAGTTATAGTTGCGCTCACAGCAACTATGACTTCTGGCGCTCCTGCAGCCCTAAAGAGCAACACTATTAGCCCCATTCTAAAGAGTGCCGCTGTTTCGAAAACACTTGCTCATCCAGGGATGATTTTGGTTGACCCAGAAACCGGTAAGTCTATTTTTGAATACAGCGCTAATTCATTGCGCATGCCAGCATCACTTCTAAAAATTCTTTCAGCAACGGCCTTATTGGATTATGTTTCTCCAGATTTTCGTTTTACGACTGAAATTCTGACCGGAACTGAACCTAACACTTTAATTATTGCTGGTTCGTTAGATCCCTGGATGGAGCGAAACGGCGTCGTTGCAATAAAAATGGGCCGAGTCTCATTGCCTAAAATTGTGAAAACTGCACTTAAGAAACTTGATTCCGATAATGGCGCGCCAATAAAAACTTTACGTATCGAGTATTCCAAAATGCATGGCCCCGACCTAGATTTTATTAGGGCGCAATTTGCAGCTCGGAACATAAAAGTGACCACTGCAAGAGTTACTGTTGAAAAGGCGCAGCTCAATTCAAAAGAGTCAATTGCAATATTTCAATCACTACCACTGCAGAAAATCATGGACTGGATGTTGATCTGGAGCGATAACACTCTTGGCAATCGCATGGCCATGTATGCATCAATGAAGGCGGGCAATGGTTATTCCGAATCAGGAATTCAGAAAACGTTTGTGAAAACGCTAGCTGATCTAGAGATTGATTCGACTGGTTTAATTGCAGTTGACGGTAGCGGACTCTCCAGAGCAAATAGAGTTTCTGCTCAAATGCTGGCAGAGTTATTACTAAAAACTTATGAGAACGATAAGTACCGCACCATTTACGGCGGGCTTCCAGTAGGTGGCGTTAACGGCACTATGACTAAACGGTTTGTGAAGAGTGCACCTAAAGCGATTGGCTTAGTTAGAACAAAAACTGGCTTCTTAACGGGGGTTGTGTCACTGGCTGGGTATGTACAAGGCGGAGACCGCGAGTACATTTTTGTAGCTATCGCCGACCAGATTCCTAAGAACAGAACGGGCGCAAAGGCAGCTCGCGATGCGCTAGATATAGCGCTTGCTAAATTTGCCAAGCCAGTTCCTAATATTTCACCAAGCCCAACATCTGATCCCGAAAATCTTGATGGTAACTAAGCAAGGCAAATTAATCAGTAACCTTGCCCCGTGAGCGTAAATCAGCCCGATAAGAGTTCGGATCTTCGAATTCGCGGCTATCTCGACCTCATGAAATTGCGAGTTGTTGAGCTTTTATTAGTGACCACTTTGCCAGCTTTAGTTCTGGCCCAAAATGGCATTCCATCGGTGGGGCTATCTATCGCCACAATTCTTGGTGGAACTTTGGCAGCTGGTAGCGCGAATGCATTCAACATGGTGATCGAAAGTGAAACCGATAAGTTAATGAAGCGCACTGCGCAGCGACCTATCGCAACCGGTGTTATTTCGCGCAGAGACGCAACTACTTTTGCAACTGTCGTTGGCATTCTTTCACTTGTTATTTTCTGGCTCTTTACTACACCGCTCGCTACTTGGTTAACTCTGGGTGCAATTGTTTTTTATGTAGTTATTTATACGATGGCACTTAAGCGACGTACTTCGCAAAACATTGTTTGGGGTGGAATCGCTGGCTGCATGCCAGTGCTAATTGGTTGGGCCGCTGTAACAAATGATTTATCTAAAGTTGCTTGGGCATTTTTCTTCGTCGTGTTTTTCTGGACGCCACCACATTTTTGGGCGCTAGCTATTAAATATAAAGATGATTACAACGCAGCTGGAATTCCAATGTTGCCTGGTGTTACATCACAGAAAAATTTACATGGCCAAATGTGGTTTCACACTATTTCGATGTTTATCGCTTCAGTTGTCACAATCAGTTTTGCCGAGCTTTCACTTTGGGTGCAGATTGTCAATGCTCTTTTATTTTGCGTTTTCGCTTTGACTCTTGCGCAACTTCGCGGGAGTAATCCAGATTATGGCAAAGTTGCAGCCAAAGTTTTCCAATGGTCGATAACTTACTTGAGTTTGTATTCGGTATTACTTGTTGCCGCAGTTTTAATTTAATTAACCGAGGGCCTGAGTAATATCTTTAATTAAGTCATCGCAGTGTTCAAGGCCAACCGAAAGTCGCAGAGTAGTTGCGGTGATTCCCATTGCCAGCTGATTTTGCTGGCTTAGTCGTCGGTGAGTGGTTGAAGCCGGGTGGGTAATAAGTGACTTGCTATCGCCTAAATTGTTGGAAATATCAATGATTCGCAAGGCATCCATGAACTTATACGCATCTTTTTTACTGCCCTTGAAGGTGATACCGATAGTGGTGCCAAAGCCAGTCATCTGCTTCTTAGCTAATTCATGACCCGGGTGCGATGGCAAGCCAGGGAAACTAACAACTTCAATCTCTGGACGAGTGGCTAGGAACTCAGCAATCTTCTGTGCACTAGTTGCCATGCGTTCAACGCGCATATCCATAGTTTCGAGTGACTTTAAAAGCACCCAAGCATTAAATGGACTGAGCGATGGCCCGGTATGGCGGAAGAATGGTTTGAAATATTCATTCATGTAAACGAAGCTGCCTAGTACTGCGCCGCCAAGAACGCGACCTTGACCATCAATATGTTTTGTAGCTGAGTACATAACTACATCAGCACCAAGTTCTAGTGGGCGCTGCATCATTGGTGATGCCATGATGTTGTCGACGATCACAGTTGCGCCAACTTTATGTGCCAAGTCAGAAATCATTCGGATATCAACAATTTCCATTAATGGGTTACTTGGTGATTCGATAAAAACAACTTTAGTTGGCTTGCTTAGTGCTTGCGCCCAAACTTTTTCATCAGTGCCTTTTACAAGTTCAACTTCAACGCCCCAAGCTGGCAAAAATTCAGTTAGCACAACGTGGCAAGAACTAAACATGGCAGCCGTTGCAACAACTCGATCGCCGGCCTTAACCATGCAGGCAACGGATGCGAACATGGCAGACATTCCAGAGCCAGTTGCTACACAAAGTTCGGCGCCTTCAAGTTCGGCTAAGCGATTTTCGAACATAGCAACTGTTGGATTACCAAAGCGGCCGTAAACAAAGTGATCGGTTTCATCGGTAAATGAATCTTCGGCTTCTTGTGCTGAAGAATAGGTATAACCACTGTTAAGAAAGAGCGCTTCGGAAGTCTCGCCAAAACCAGTGCGGGTTAAACCAGCGCGAACCTGAGAAGTTTGCGGATTAACTTTCCAATCCGGGGCAGGGCGGTGGTTGGGTTCTTGATAACCCCAGGCATCTTTACTCACCTGCTAAGTGTAAGGGGAAGGACTATTGTGGTGGGCATGAGTAATCTCGCGGTAGCAGTTCAAGATTTAAGCAAGAAATATGGCGATATGTTTGCGGTGTCACACGCTAACTTCGAAGTACCGATGGGCACTGTGTGCGGATTCGTTGGGCCAAATGGGTCAGGAAAAACCACCACCATTCGCATGTTGCTGGGCTTAATTTCACCTACTGGTGGCTCAGGTGAAATTTTGGGCCATTCAATTAAACATCCGGAAAAATATTTGGCCAGCGTCGGGGCGATGATTGAGGGTCCAGCCTTTTATCCAGCTCTAACTGGTCGCGAAAACTTAAACGTATTGGCAACTTTGGGTGGCTATGGAACCGACCATGTGCAATCACTTCTTGAGCGAGTTGGCTTAGGTGATCGCGGTAATTCGAAATATAAAACTTATTCGTTAGGAATGAAACAACGATTGGGCATTGCTGCCTCTCTTCTACCTAATCCAAAGTTATTAATTCTCGACGAGCCCACTAATGGTTTAGATCCTGAAGGAATTCAAGAGATTAGAGATTTATTGAAATCTCTAGCACAAGAAGGCACCACGGTTTTTGTTTCTTCACACCTGCTTTCAGAACTCGAGTTAATAAGTCAGCATCTAGTGATGTTGCGCAAGGGCAAAGTTTTATTTGCTGGCAAGATCGAAGATTTATTTTTAGCTCAACAACCATTCATTCTGGTTAAAACGCCAAATGAAAGTGATTTGCCCAAGATTTCGGAAATTGCCGCAGCTGCTGGCCATAATTCAACGATTCGCAGCGGTGTTGCACATATCGAAGGACCAGCTGAATGGGCAGCTGAACTAAATAAATCAGCATTTGCTGCAGGCATCACGCTCTCGCAACTTTCACCGATGTTGCCAAGCTTAGAAGAAACCTTCTTCGAAATGACGGGGGATTCCGAATGACCAAAGTAATTAACTCCAGAGTATTTAAATCTGAGTGGCGCAAACTTCGTCGGCCAACACTATTTCTCGGCACCATGCTGGCATCAGCTGGTTTAACTGGCTTGGTTACCTCTTTACTGTTTTTACTCATTGATTCACCGCAAGGCAATTCTGATCGTGGCAACATGATTTCTCGCGAGATTCTGCAGCTGCCAAGTGGTTTAACTATTGGTTTTAGTAATGCAGCCGGGTTACTCGGAATCGTTGCTCTCTGCGTTTTTGCTGCGCAAACCGCTCAGGAATACACCTACGGAACTTTGCGAAATTTACTTGTGCGCCAACCTCGTCGAATGCAGTTATTGATTGGTAAATATGTATCAATGGCCTCATTTGCAATTGTCATGGTGACCCTGGCTGCAGTTGTGAGCATGTCGTTAGCTTTTGGGTTATCAGGTAAAGCAAAAGTTGAAACCGATGCTTGGGTAACTTCAGATGCGCTACAGGAATTGGCAAAGACTTTCGGAAATGTGCTCTTATCAGTAATCGCATTCGGCACAGTTGGCATGATTTTAGGACTTCTGCTTCGCTCTCCAATCAGCGCTATTTCCCTGGGTGTTATCTGGTTGTTGATTGTGGAAAATATTTTGATTGCGGTCAAGGCAAGCTTAGGAAAGTGGATGCCTGGAAATCTAATGTCCACAATCGCAGTTGGTGGTACCGATGATCTTTCTTATACGCACTCAGTAACGATGGTTGCAATTTATTTAGTCATTGGTACCGCAATTGTGGCAACCCTCTTCAAGCGCCGTGATGTATCCAACTAATTAAATAATGACACTGCGGCGCTTCTAACTCATTTCTAAGGTGCCCCATTTATCCTAGGGGCATGTCGAAGCGGTTTATTGCGCTCGCAGTCGCGCTTACTTTTCTAGGTAGCAGCACGGCTGTTTATGCCGCCACCCCAAAACCAACTTTGGCGCAGATTGAGGCAGCGAAAAAAGCTGAAGCAGCTAAAAAGAAAGCAGCTGATGCGGCGGCTAAGAAATTAGCGGCTGCGAATATGTCCCTGAAAGCTTTAACCGTAAAAGCGAATGCAGCGCTTGCGCTCTATGTAAGCGCAAAAGCTGAATTAGCCAAAGCGACCGCTGAAGCAAATGCGGCTGCAGAATATGCTCGCAAGACTGCTGAAGAAGTTGCTCTCGCGCACAGGACAATTGGCAAGTTGGCCGCCGATGCTTACATTATGGGTGGCACATTTAGCGACATCGAACCTCTACTAAGTGCCAACGGCCCCCAAGATCTAATTGATCGAATCACAATTCTGCAATCTCTCGGTGATCAAAATACTAATGCGCTAGATAGATTTAAAGCTGCTGAAGTTATTGCTCGGGCTGCCAAAGTTGTTGCCGATGCTGCGAAAGTTAAGCAGATTGCTGCAACTGAAAAAGTTGCAGCCGCAAAGAAGGTTGCCGATGATGCTAAAGCGCTACAGCAAGAAGAAGTTAATAAATTACGGGCAGTCCAAGACAAGTTGATTAAAGAACTAAGCAAAGCTAAAAATGTTCGCGTTACGCTAGAGCAACAACGTCAACTAGCTCTGCTTGAAGAAGCTCAAGCCGGACAAGCCGCGCAAACTCCAAATCAGTCTAAAATTTGGCCAAATCTTGGCTTCAAGGGACGCTCGACTATTAGAACTACGCAAGCTCAGCGAGATGTGGCTGTGGCTTTTGCCAAGAAACAAGTCTTAGCGCGCAAGCCATATATTTGGGGAGCCGAAGGTCCAAATTCCTTCGATTGTTCTGGCTTAGTTTATGCCGCATATAAATCTGCTGGTTTAGGTTGGCCCAACTGGGATCGCTTGAACTCAGCACTTTATGCGGGTTACACCAAGCACGTAACAATTAGCGAACTTGTGCCAGGCGATCTCTTGTTCTATTCATATAAGGGAACCATCTCAAGCATTCACCACATCACGATTTACGCTGGAAACGGCATGATGTGGGAAGCCAATTCAACGAAAAAGGGCTTGATTTACACAAATATTTATAGCATTAAGGGCTTAATGCCATTTGGTGGTCGGGTCTAGTCTTAACCCCGTGAGCACAAACCCAGCAACGGTCGCAATTCGTAGTGCTGTGCGCGAGTGTCTATCTAGTTGCAGCGCAGGTGACACAGTATTAGTAGCAGTCTCTGGTGGCGCTGATTCCTTAGCATTAGCTGCGGCACTTGTTCCAGAATCGAAAAATTTGTTGGTTAATTTAGTGGGCGTAACAATTGATCATCAACTGCAGAAAAATTCTGGCGAACAAGCCACCAAAGTTTTCACGCAACTTTCGGAATTAGGAATCGCAGAAGTTGAAATTGTGAAAGTTAATGTTAAGCCTGTTGATGGATTAGAAGCGTCGGCTCGTCGAGCTCGTTACGCCGCACTTGATGCTGCAGCTGAAAAATATAATGCGAGATTAGTTTTCCTTGGCCACACTCTTAATGATCAAGCCGAAAGTGTTTTACTAGGCCTGGCTCGTGGATCAGGTGCGCGTTCACTATCTGGAATGGCGCGATGCACCGGAAAATATTGTCGACCACTTTTAGGAATCTCTCGATCTGAAACATTGGCGGCTTGCGATGAAAATAATTTAGCGCCTTGGGTTGACCCACATAATTCAGATTCGAGCTTTGCCCGAGTTCGCGTGCGCACTGATGCACTTCCAAAATTAGAAGAAAGTATTGGCCCTGGAATTACCGAAGCGCTGGCACGCAGTGCTGATCTGTTGCGTGATGATGCTGATGCTCTCGATGGATGGGCAGCGCAAGTTGCAGCTGAACTTGATCTGGCTGATCTAGAAATTACTCGATTGGCCGAGCTGCCCAAGGCTGTCCGAACTCGGGTTTTGCGTATGGCTATTTATGCCGCAGGAGCTCCGATGGGCTCAATTTCCGCCGAACATGTGGCCTCCGTTGAGGCTTATGTCACCTCTTGGCACGGTCAAGGCGCTTATAGCCTCCCGGGCGGTGTGAAGGTTTCCCGAATTTCGGGCAGACTTTCGCTCCTGTCCCGCTAGTTTAAGTAAGCCCGCCATATCAATGAAGGAGCATCGTGGATTTATCAGTAATTGAAAGCGATATCGAGCGCGTAATAGTCAGCGAAGTAGATCTGCAGGCACGCGTTAAAGAATTAGCAGCGCAGGTTGATGCTGATTACGAAGGTCGCGATCTTTTACTAGTTGGTGTTTTAAAAGGCGCAGTTATGGCGATGGCTGATTTAACTCGTGCGATGCAACGTCATCTTGAGATGGATTGGATGGCGGTTTCTTCTTATGGGTCTGGCACAAAATCAAGTGGCGTAGTTCGTATCTTAAAAGATCTCGATCGCGATATTACTGGCCGCAATGTTTTAATTGTGGAAGATATTGTTGATTCAGGTTTAACTCTTTCTTGGTTGAAGTCAAACCTTGAATCTCGTGGCGCTGCCAATGTTGATATCTTGGCAATCTTGCGTAAACCAGAGGCAGCGAAAGTAGAAGTTGCCGTTAAGTATGTTGGTTTTGATATCCCAACTGATTTCGTAGTTGGTTACGGACTTGATTTTGATGAAAAATATCGCAATTTGCCATTTATCGGTGTGCTCGCAAAGCACATGTACGAATAGAAGCAATATGACTGAAGAAATTAAGAAAGATAAGAAAAATAAGGTAATCAAGACGGTTACTAAACGTGGCGATAAGAAACCAGCCACGAAAGTAGGTCGCATTTTCCGTGGCCCGCTGTTCTGGATTGTCTTTGCGATTATTGCTGTCTCGGTTTTTGGTCAGATCTCTGGCGCAGGCAGTGCCTTTACTAAAGTTAATACCTCTCAAATTCTTGATGCCATTGGGCAGTCTGAGGTAAAGAGCGCAACTGTTATAGATAAAAGCCAAATAATTCGGGTAGAACTTAAACCTGGTCGTACGATCAACGGAGCTTCTAAAGTTGAGGCATCTTATGTAGTTCGCCAAGAGCCAACAATTATTGATGCTTTAAGCGCTAATCCTCCACTAAGTGGCTGGAATATCGAGGTTCCGAAGACGCCTCTTCTGCTTAGTTTCTTATTCTCGATAGCACCAATTTTAATTATTGGCTTGCTCTTCTTCTTTATGCTGAGCCAATCACAAGGTGGAAACAAGGTATTTAGTTTTGGTAAATCACGTGCGAAATTACAAAGTGATGAAGTACCAAAGACAACTTTTGCCGATGTAGCAGGTGCTGATGAAGCAATCTCAGAGCTGCATGAGATTAAAGATTTCTTAGCTAACTCGGCTAAGTACGCCGAACTTGGTGCCAAGATTCCAAAGGGTGTTTTGCTTTATGGCCCGCCCGGAACTGGAAAGACTTTATTAGCTCGCGCAGTTGCTGGCGAGGCAGGCGTACCTTTCTATTCAATCTCTGGTTCTGATTTTGTTGAAATGTTTGTGGGCGTCGGAGCAGCACGTGTGCGCGATTTGTTCAACCAGGCAAAAGCAAATGCACCAGCAATTATTTTCGTTGATGAAATCGATGCAGTCGGCCGTCAACGCGGAACTGGCATGGGTGGCGGTCACGATGAACGCGAACAAACTCTTAATCAACTCTTAGTTGAGATGGATGGCTTTGAAGCAAATGGACAAGTAATTTTGATTGCAGCTACAAACCGTCCCGATGTTTTAGATCCAGCGTTATTGCGTCCAGGTCGCTTTGATCGACAAATTGCAGTTGACCGTCCTGACCTCAAGGGTCGCGAAGCAATTCTGCAAGTTCACGCAAAAGGCAAACCAATCGCAAAAGATTTAACACTTCTTGAATATGCGCGTCGTACTCCGGGATTTACTGGTGCCGATTTAGCAAATGTACTTAATGAGGCTGCACTTCTCGCAGCTCGTGAGCTAAAGACAGAAATTGGTAATCGCGAACTCGATGAAGCTATCGATCGCGTAATGGCTGGCCCACAGCGTAAATCACGCTTAATGTCTGACTCAGAGCGCTTAGTTACGGCTTATCACGAGGCTGGTCACGCACTTGTGGCGCACGCTTTGCCACACACAGACCCAGTTCATAAAGTCACCATCATGCCGCGCGGTCGCGCACTTGGTTACACCATGGTTTTACCTGATGACGATAAGTATTCAACGACCCGAAATCAACTACTTGATCAATTGGCGTATTCACTAGGTGGTCGCGCAGCTGAAGAACTTATCTTCCATGATCCAACTACTGGTGCTTCAAATGATATTGAAAAAGCTACTGCGCTCGCAAAAGCAATGGTTACGCAGTACGGAATGACCGAGGCGATCGGTGCCATCAAACTTGGTAGCGATGGTTCAGAACCATTTATGGGTCGCAGTTATGGTCATGAACGCGACTACTCTGAAAAAGTTGCTGGAATTATTGATGCTGAAGTTCGTAAGTTAATTGAAAATGCTCATCAAGAAGCATTCGATATTCTTGTTGCGAATCGCAAAACTCTTGATGCCATGGTGCTTGAATTACTTGATCGCGAAACCATTAACAAAGATGACATCGCAATAATCTTTAAGCGAGTTAAGTCTTGGGCAGAACGACCAGCTTGGACTGGATCAATCACTCGCGTTCCTTCGGATATTCCACCGGTAGAAGTTCCGGCGAGAGCTAAAGTTGAAGAAGTAGTTGTAGCGAAGAAGCCGCGCACTAGAAAGAAATCTAGTGAGTGAAATAAATTCAATCTCGATGCAAGAGGGTGATGGCCGCGCCAATCAGCCATATGACGCAGCACGCGTTGAAGCAGCGGTTCGCGAACTACTACTTGCGCTAGGTGAAAATCCTGAACGCGATGGATTGAAAGATACTCCGGCGCGAGTAGCACGTGCGATGGCCGAAAACTTTGCTGGCCTCTACCAATCACCTGAAGATGTCCTAACCACAACTTTTGATATTGGCCATGAAGAACTTGTGATTATTAGGGATATTGACCTATTTTCACAGTGCGAGCATCACTTAACGCCATTCCATGGTGTTGCTCACGTTGGCTATATTCCAAATGGAAAAATCACTGGGTTATCGAAAATTGCTCGCCTTGTAGATGTTTTTGCTAAGCGGCCTCAAGTGCAAGAGCGCATGACTTCCCAAATTGCAGATGCCATGATGGAAATTTTGAAGCCAATGGGCGTAATAGTAATTATTGATTGTGAGCACCTATGCATGTCAATGCGCGGAGTGCGTAAGTCTGAAGCTCGCACAATTACCAGTGCTGTACGCGGCGTGTTACGTGATCCGGCTACTCGCGCCGAAGCAATGTCACTAATTACAGCTCGGTAGATAAACCATGTTGGTAATGGGAATTCTTAATGTAACACCAGATTCCTTTGCCGATGGCGGTGAGCATTTCACTTATCCCGATGCAGTTGATCACGGGTTAAAGTTAATTGTCGAAGGCGCCGACATTATCGATGTGGGTGGCGAATCTACTCGGCCAGGCGCCGAACGAGTTTCACCTGCCGAAGAAGAACGAAGAGTTATAAATGTAATTTCAAAATTAGTTGATGCTGGCAAACCAATAAGTATCGACACCATGCGTGCTTCAACTGCGCGAGCTGCGGTAATTGCTGGCGCTTCAATAATCAATGATGTCAGCGGCGGTCTCGCAGATGCGGCCATGTTAGATACCGCCGCCGAGTTAAAGGTTCCATACATCGCTATGCATTGGCGAGGTCATTCCAAAGAGATGAATAATTTGGCGGTTTATGCAAACGTGGTTGAAGACGTAATTGCGGAATTGAATTTGCGGATTGAGGCAGCGCTTTCAGCGGGTGTGAGTAAATCAAATTTGATTATCGATCCAGGAATTGGCTTTGCTAAAGAGCAGTCCGATAATTGGGCAATAATCGAGGAAATAGGGCGATTTGTAGCTCTCGGTTACCCGGTTCTAGTTGGCGCATCGCGCAAACGATTCTTAGGGGGAGATGATCCAACTTCTCGTGAAGCAGCAACGGTTGCGCTAACCAAGCGACTTAGCCAAAGCGGCATCTGGGCAGTTAGAGTTCATGGCGTAGCAGCTAACAAGGCGGTCCTGCAATGAATGATTCAATTCGCATAAATGGCATTAAGGGTTTTGGATATCACGGGGTATTTGCTGAGGAAACTAAGAACGGCCAAGATTTCCTAGTTGATGTTGAGTTGATTCTTGACTTAGAAAAAGCATCTAAGAGTGATGATTTAGCAGACACTGTCGACTACGGCGCGATCTGCGATTTAGTTCTGGCTGCAGTAACTGGAACTCCGTATAAATTAATTGAGAAATTAGCTGGCGTGATTGCCGATGAAATTTTGGCAACGGCTGATCTGGTCGAAATCGCACTAGTTACAGTTCATAAGCCAAGTGCACCAGTTAACGCAGTTACCAGCGATATCAATGTGATGGTTATCCGCACTCGATGAAAGCTGTAATTTCGTTAGGTGCCAATATTGGTGACGCCAAGGCACATTTAGATTTAGCAGTGGCCTTATTGCGCGAGGCTACGGATGTAACTTTAGTTTCCAGTTATCTGCAGACAAAACCAGTTGGCGGGCCCGAGCAACCTGATTATCTTAATGCAGTTGCAATTATCGAATCAGATCTACCCGCCAAGGATTTATTGGCAGTTTTAAATGGAATCGAGACCGCAATGGGTCGCACTCGCGAAATACATTGGGGACCGCGAGTAATTGATTTAGATCTAATTCAATATGGTGCGTTATTGGTCAGTGATGAGAAATTGACGCTGCCTCACCCACGAGCTCACGAGCGTCGTTTTGTATTAGCGCCCTGGCTTGAGATTGAGCCTGAGGCAATCCTGCTCACACACGGTCGGATTTCGGATCTACTAAATACTGATTTAGAATAAGCGCACATCGCCCGGTACCTGAAAGGACTGGAGCCACAAGATGACCGTACTAGTGCCAACGATGGGCGCCCTTCATAAGGGTCACCAAGCGTTGATTAAGCGCGCTCGCGAATTAGATAAAGAAGTAGTTGTAAGTATTTTTGTCAATCCGCTGCAATTTACTGAAGCTGATGACATTGAAAAATATCCACGCACGCCAGAGACCGATATTCAAATTGCTACTTTGGCAGGTGCTACCGAAGTTTGGTTTCCAACTTATGAGGAAATTTATCCGAGCGAACCAGTTCAAATCTCAGCAGGTCCCGTTGGTGATCTCTTTGAGGGTGCATCACGACCGGGTCACTTTGCTGGTGTCTTAACTGTGGTTAATCGCTTATTTGAAATTGTAAGACCAAGTGCCGCTGTTTTCGGCGAGAAAGATTTTCAGCAGTTGTGGTTGGTTAAGAACCACTTAAAAAAGATCGAGATAGTTTCAGTGCCAACTGTGCGCGAGTTTGATGGTTTAGCTTTGTCATCGCGCAATGTTCGATTGACTGAAACAGATCGAGCAGCGGCAACGATTATTTCTAAAGCGCTGAAAGAGCCATCTAGAATGAAAGAAATCCTGGCAACTGAGCCGGGCTTTAAATTAGATTACGCTGAAATTATTGATGAGAAAACCTTTCAATTAGCTAGCGCAACCACTCAAAACAAGCGGGCCATCATTGCTGGTTGGGTAAACGGGGTTCGATTACTAGATAATGCAGTTGTGGAATCAGACTCATGAAGCTACTAGCCCCTAAGCCAGGCTGGACTTCGCGCGCCGATGTAATCGTGGTCGGCTCCGGAATTGCTGGCATGACTACCGCGCTTCAACTGCGTACCTTTGGTTTATCAGTTTTGATAGTTACTAAGGCGAAAGTGGACGAAGGTTCAACTAAGTGGGCACAAGGCGGAATTGCGGCAGCACTTGGCGATGGCGACTCACCAGAGGCCCATTTAACAGATACTTTGACCGCAGGTGCCGGACTTTGCGATGTTGAGGCAGTTCGAGTTTTGGTCACAGAAGGTCCTGAAGCAGTTCGTAAGTTAATTGAACGCGGCGCGAAGTTTGATACTGAAGCTGATGGCGAGATTGCGCTAACTCGCGAAGGTGGCCATTTACGTAATCGAATTCTGCATGCAGGTGGCGATGCTACAGGTGCTGAAGTTTCACGAGCGTTGTTAGCTGCAGTTCGCAATGATCCGCAGATTGAAGTTGTCGAAGATGCTTTGGTACTAGATGCGCTAAAAGATAAAACTGGTCGCGTCTGTGGTGTCACTCTGCACGTAATCGGCGCGGGCTCTCGCGATGGAGTTGGCCAAGCACTTGGTAAAGCAGTTGTTCTAGGAACTGGAGGGCTCGGACAAGTATTTGCTAGTACAACTAATCCTTCGGTTTCTACCGGTGATGGCGTCGCACTTGCGCTGCGAGCTGGTGCAAAAATTGCAGATGTGGAATTCATTCAGTTTCATCCGACCGTACTTTGGTTGGGTGGAAAATCTCGCGGTCAGCAACCACTAATTTCTGAAGCGGTACGTGGTGAAGGTGCATATTTAGTTGACAACAACGGTGTTCGATTTATGCAAGGGCTACATCCGTTGGCTGAATTAGCGCCGCGCGACGTTGTGGCAATTGCGATTATGCGCAAGATGAAAGAAAGTGGCCAAGACCATGTCTGGCTCGATGTTCGCCACTTAACTGGTTTTGCTGAAAGATTCCCGACAATTAATGCATCATGTTTGTCTCACGACATAAATCCAAGTAAAGATTTAATTCCAGTTGCGCCAGCTTCGCACTATGCATCAGGCGGTGTACGCGTAGATCTAAACGGTCACAGCAGTATTGCTGGCCTATATGCCTGTGGTGAAACGGCTTGCTCTGGTGTTCATGGAGCAAACCGATTAGCCTCAAATTCACTGCTGGAAGGCCTAGTTTTCAGTGCCCGTATTGCAGCCGATATAGCCGCAAATCTGCCCACTAAATCTGAACCAGTTGAAAATACCAGTCAACCATTCTTACTAGATCCAGCAGTTCGTAAAGATCTACAAACTGCGATGAGTCGTGGCGCTGGCGTATTGCGGTCAGCTGATTCGCTGATTGAAACCAGCAAGGCATTGTCGCGCCTTGAAGCCCGACATAGCGATGCACCTCAAGTCGATGCTTGGGAAACCACCAATCTATTCCAGCTGGCCCAAACAATTGTGCGGGCAGCTTTGATTAGACAAGAAACGCGTGGTTCACATTGGCGCGAAGATTTTCCAGATACAAGTGCGGTCTGGGAAAAAAGAATTGTGCAACAAATTGATGAAGTTGGAAATTGGGCAACCGAATACGCCCAGGTGGTAAATAAATGATTAATTATGAATTAGTCAAAGCCGCGCTTGCTGAAGATTTAGCTGGGGGAGTAGACGTGACTTCGGTTGCAACGATTGCTTCCGATTCCGAACTTCAAGCAGAATTTGTGGCGCGCGAGTCAGGCGTAGTTGTCGGAATCGAAATGGCTCAAGCAGTGTTAACTGAAGTTGGCGTTGCTGGCATAGAAGTTCTTGTGCAAGAAGGTGATTCAGTTAAAGCTGGTGATGTCTTAATTAGAGTCTCTGGGAATGCGCGGGCAATTTTGTTAGCTGAACGCACAGCGCTGAATTTCTTAGGTCACTTATCAGGAATCGCTACTTTGACGAGCCAATGGGTTGAGGCAATCGCAGGCACTAGCTGCGAAGTGCGCGATACTCGCAAGACCACACCTGGCTGGCGTGAATTAGAGAAGTTTGCGGTGCGCATGGGTGGTGGTACAAATCATCGAATGTCGTTATCTGATGCTGCTTTGATTAAAGATAATCACATTGCGGCCGCAGGTGGTGTGAGGGCAGCGTTTAAAGCGGTCCGTAGCGAATTTCCAACAGCCCCAATTGAGATTGAAGTTGATACTTTAGAACAGTTAGCCGAAGTTCTGCCGCTAAAGCCTGATTTAGTTCTGCTCGACAATATGACACCTGAGCAATGCCGCGCTGCGGTCTCGTTGGTTGCGGGTCAAACTAAATTAGAAGCTTCCGGTGGTATTACTTTAGATCTAGCCCGCGCATATGCCGAGACCGGCGTTGATTACTTAGCAATTGGTGCGCTCACGCATTCAGCAAAAAATTTCGATATCGGCCTCGACATAAGGAGTAAATAATCATGTTGTTAACTGTAGATGTTGGTAACACTAATACTGTGCTTGGAATTTTCGACGGTGAGAATTTAACGCAGTCATGGCGAGTTAAGACCGATCCCCGCAATACCGCCGATGAACTTTGGCTGCAATACGAAGCGTTAGTTTCAGAGTATGACTTGACTGGATTGGCAATCTGCAGCACAGTGCCGGCAACCCTGCGCGAATTACGTCGCATGATTGCTGATTACTTTGAAGATGTACCAACCACCATTGTTGAACCAGGTATTAAAACTGGAGTTCCACTTCTAGTTGATAATCCCAAAGAAATTGGTGCTGACCGCATTGTTAACACCTTGGCAGCCCATACTTTGTTTGGTGGGCCAGCAATCGTGGTTGATTTTGGTACCTCTACAAATTTTGACGTGGTTTCACCAACTGGAGAATTTTTGGGCGGCGCCCTTGCCCCTGGTATCGAAATCTCAGTTGAAGCACTGGCTGCTAGAGCTGCACAACTTCGTAAAGTTGAATTAGTTCTACCTAAATCAGTAATTGGTAAAAATACGGTTGAAGCGCTGCAATCCGGAACGATCTTTGGCTTTGCTGGTCAAGTTGATGGTCTGGTAAATCGCATCACTGAAGAACTTGCGCAGAGCTATACCGATACGCCAACAGTTGTTGCAACTGGTGGTCTCGCGCCCTTAATTTTGGGCGTTTCCGAGACGATTGATGAACATGAACCAGATCTAACTTTGATCGGCTTGCGCCTAATTCACGAGCGCAATCAGTAGCAGTTAGACTGCGCTTCTTATGAGTGAGACTCCAATAATCGGTGATGACCTACCCGAGCAACTACGTATCAGGCGCGAGAAGCGGGCTGAGTTAATTGCCCAGGGCATCGAGCCATACCCAGTTGCGGTAGCTCGCACAAAAACATTGGGCGAAGTTCGCACTAAGTATCAAGGGCTTGAGACCGATACCGCAACTGGTGATATCGAAAGCTTGACTGGCCGCATTATTTTTAAGCGCGATACTGGCAAATTATGTTTTGCGACTTTGCGCGAAGGCGATGGCACTGAACTACAAGCAATGTTCTCACTCGATAAAGTCGGTGAAGATTCAATTACTGCCTGGAAATCTCAAGTTGATCTTGGCGACATTGTTAGCGTGACTGGCGAAATCATCACTTCAAAGCGGGGCGAGCTTTCGATCTTGGCCAACTCATGGCAGCTTGCTTCAAAATCTTTGCGTCCACTACCTAATGAACATAATCCGCTCTCTGAGGAAACTCGAGTCCGCATGCGTTACGTAGATTTAATTGTGCGCCCTGAAGCACGAGTAACAGCCCGCATGCGACCTACGGTTATGCGTTCATTGCGTCAAACTTTTCACGAACTAGATTTCATTGAGGTTGAAACCCCAATGTTGCAAGTCCAACATGGCGGTGCCGCTGCTCGTCCATTCAAATCATTTAGTAATGCATACGACATGGATCTCTTCTTGCGCATCGCACCAGAACTATTCCTAAAGCGTTGCGTTGTTGGTGGCATTGAACGAGTATTTGAAATCAACCGCAACTTCCGTAACGAAGGTGCCGATTCTTCACACTCACCAGAATTTGCGATGATCGAGAGTTATCAGTCCTACGGCGACTGGCGTTCAATTGCCGAACTAACCCAATCGCTAATTCAAAACGCTGCGATGGCTGTGGCAGGCTCATTAACTGTTACTCATCAAGATGGCCGCCAAATTGATTTCAGTGGAAAATGGCGCGAGATATCGCTATATGAAGCGATTTCTGAAGGTGCGGGCGAAACCGTAACTGCTTTAACGCCAATGGATGATCTAAAGCGCATCGCCACTAAGTTGGGCATGAAGCTCGATCCAGCTTGGATCGCGGGCAAGTTAGCTGAAGAAATTTTTGAGCATGTTGCTAAAGATCAATTAATTAAACCAACGTTTGTGATGGGTTTCCCGGTTGATACTTCGCCACTAGTTCGCGCACATCGCGAAACTCCAGGCGTTGCCGAAAAGTGGGATCTCTATGTTGAAGGTTTTGAATTAGCAACTGGTTACTCTGAACTTATCGATCCGGTTATACAACGTGATCGATTAGTTGAGCAAGCTCGCCTTGGGGCAAAAGGCGATGTTGAGGCGATGCAAGTTGATGAAGATTTCTTGCGCGCAATGGAATTTGGAATGCCACCAATGGGCGGTATGGGTATGGGCGTTGATCGTTTACTCATGGCACTTACCGGGCTCGGAATTCGAGAAACAATTTTGTTCCCACTTGTTAAGCCGGAGATTGAGTAATGATTGAAGTTCGGCCAGCTCGCACAAGTGACATTAAAGCGATTCATAAATTAATTGGTGATTTTGCTTCCGGCGGGCGCATGCTACAGAAAGAGACAGTGACGCTTTATGAAAGCGTGCAAGAATTTGTGGTCGCTGTTGAAGATGGCCAGGTAGTTGGTTGTGGCGCACTGCATGTGCTCTGGGAAGATTTAGCCGAAGTGCGATCAGTTGCAATTACTGAAAACTTGCGCGGCAACGGAATCGGAAATCAAATCCTGGAACAAATCATTGATCGTGCTCGCGAACTCGGTCTATCCAGAATTTTCTGTCTAACATTTGAAACTAAGTTCTTTGGCCGACATGGCTTTGAAGTAATTCAAGGCACCCCCGTTGAACCCGAGGTCTACGCTCAATTACTTAAGTCTTATGACTCCGGTGTGGCTGAATTCCTCGACCTAGAATCAGTAAAGCCAAACACTTTGGGCAATACCCGAATGCTGAAAATCCTTTAAAGGACTCAATATCTCCGCCCGCAGGGCATAAATTGGGGTTCAATCTGGTTCTAACCGGCAGATCTAGTGGTTTTCTAGGGGTAAAACCCACCTCGCGAGCTGGCCCCCTCGGGTATTAGGCTTAGCGAGATACGAACAGAAGGAGTACCGCCCATGTTTGAGCGTTTTACCGACCGTGCCCGCCGGGTTGTTGTTCTAGCCCAAGAAGAAGCACGCATGCTCAATCACAACTACATCGGCACCGAGCACATTCTGCTTGGACTAATTCATGAAGGCGAAGGCGTCGCTGCTAAAGCGATGGAAGGCATGGGCATTTCACTCGAAGCCGTGCGCGCACAAGTCGAAGAAATTATTGGCCAAGGTCAGCAAGCACCAAGTGGTCATATTCCATTTACGCCACGCGCAAAGAAAGTTCTTGAGCTTTCACTTCGCGAAGCTTTGCAACTAGGACATAACTACATCGGAACTGAACATATTTTGCTTGGTCTAATCCGCGAAGGCGAAGGCGTAGCTGCTCAAGTATTAGTAAAACTCGGCGCAGATCTAAATCGCGTGCGTCAACAAGTTATTCAATTACTTTCTGGGTATCAAGGAAAAGAAGCTGTTGCTGCAAACGGTCCAGCTGAAGGAACTCCTTCGACTTCGTTAGTGCTTGATCAATTCGGTCGCAACTTAACTCAAGCAGCCCGCGAAGGAAAACTTGATCCAGTTATTGGTCGTGAGTTAGAAATCGAACGCGTCATGCAGGTTCTTTCTCGTCGCACTAAGAACAACCCAGTATTAATTGGCGAGCCAGGTGTTGGTAAAACTGCCGTGGTCGAAGGTTTAGCACAAGCAATTGTTAAGAATGATGTGCCGGAAACTCTAAAAGATAAGCAACTTTATTCACTTGATTTAGGAGCATTAGTTGCGGGTTCTCGCTATCGTGGAGATTTTGAAGAGCGCTTGAAGAAAGT
>CAMCXZ010000019.1 GCA_945883725.1 Bifidobacterium breve
CTTCTTCGCGGTACCAGTTAAGAATTGAATCCATGGTGTCATCTACTGACAAAATGAAACAAGCTGATACTTGCTGTGGAGCGTTTGTGCCTACGTTAAACCAGACTGGAGAGTTAAAGCTAAAGACCTGGTGTAGCAAAATGTAGGTAAGTTCGTGCTCGAAAATTTCAGCATCTTTATCAGTGTTGAAATAACCGTTTTCTTTTCCAGCCTTTGGATAGGTAAGAACGACGCGATCGATTACCTGTTTCAAGGACCATTCACGGTTTTCGGCGCCAACTGCGCCACGGAAATACTTTGTTGTAACAATCATTGACGCGTTAACCGACCAGAAGTCAGCGTATTCAACGCCACGTTGTTCAAATACTGTTTCGCCAGTTTTCCAGTTGGTCTGGACCACATCGCGGCGCTCCCAAGTTACTTGGTCATAAGGGTGCGTGCCTTCAGTGGTGTAAATACGTTCGATCGTTAGGCCCTTCCCAGGCTTTACTTTCGCTGCTACTCGGTTGATAACCGTATCTGACATGTGAATCTCCAGTTTCTTATTTCGCGTCGTTTTTTAAAAATCAGTTCTGCTGACTACTAATTGAGTGCTACGAGCCCTGATTTATACTGCTTTTAAAGCTATTAAATTGTTATTTAGTTTTTTGCCGTACGGGAAGGTGTAGTTAAAGTTATTTCGCTGCGGAATTAACTTCAACTACGTTTTTTACTAGGGAATTATTTGAAGCGGGGTTCGAAGGAGCCGCGCGGAGAAGTGCGATCTCACCTTCAAAATCTTCAAGGGAGGAAAAACTACGGTATACCGAAGCAAACCGTAAGTAGGCAACCTCATCGAGTTCGCGAAGTGGCGCCAAAATAGCTAAACCAACTTCTTGAGCTTCGATTTCGGCTTGACCAGTAGCACGCAAGGTTTCTTCAACCCGCATTGCCAACAGAGCAAGATCATCGTTATTTACTGGGCGGCCCTGGCAGGCCTTTGATACGCCGGCGATAACTTTTTCGCGGCTAAATGGTTCAGAGGCGCCAGATCGCTTAACAATGTTAAGCAAGGTGGTTTCCTGGGTAGTAAAGCGAGCGCCGCATTCGGTGCATTCGCGACGACGGCGAATTTGAGCGCCATCATCAGCTGGGCGAGAGTCGACTACGCGGGAATCGTCATGTCGGCAAAATGGGCAAATCATGCGGCGTGTCTCCTTTCGAATACGATGTTTTTGAAAATTTAGGTGTAATGGACTTTCCTGAGAAAACCCATAAGTAGGGTCTAAAACCACTACTAATGGAACTATATCTCATTTGAACCACTACATCTAGTGGTAACTATAAGTTAGGACTTTAGGGTTTTGCGGGATGCGGCGCACATATGGCTCAATCCGCGTGTCGCGAAGGCTGCGCAGGGCTGCCGAGCCTGCCTGAGCCCCAGCAAGCGGGGCTAGCCGCAGGCTAGAAGCTCAAATTACTTAACTGGAATACGAAGCTTTTGACCAGCTTCAACATCAACACCGTTTAGTGAATTAGCGGAAGCAATATCGGCAACAAGTGTTTGCACATCGCCACCATCTGCCATTTGCGATGCAAGTGACCAAAGTGTTTCACCGGCAGCAACTGTTACAACAACGTATGACTTAACATCGCTAGAACCATTGATTTTGGCTGCTGATAGAGGATCTCCTGCACCGGCCTTCATTGCAAAGCCTGCACCTAGAACTATCGAGAGAGAAAGAACCAAGAGCGTGCGCGCTAAACGACCACGACGGGTGAGGCACACACCGGCGGACGGACGGTCGAAGTTATATGTGCCAGCGGGGAAGGTTGCTGTGCTCATGGTCTTTCTCCTTCAATTTGTAGGTACTGCCTTTATTCGAACACTTGTTCGTATATGTCATAGTAAACACCCCACCACTGACAAAAAGCAACCCGAAAGCGAACAAATGTTCGACATTTTCGAAAATATGTTCTACTCTTAACCCATGAGCGAAAAATCCAATGTTTCCGAGCTTCCAGATACCCCTGGCCCACACGGCCTAACCGGGCGCCAGCTCAAGATCCTCGAAGCGATCAAGACAGCCGTTGAGACCCAGGGCTATCCCCCAACGATGCGCGAACTAGGCGTTGCTGCCGGGCTAACCTCAACCGCCAGTGTTTCCTACCAACTTGAGTCCCTTGAGAAGAAAGGCTTCATCCGCCGCGACGCCACCCGTGGCCGCGCTATCGAAGTCCTTATACCTGAAGATAAGACGCTAGAGAATTCTCCTTCAGTTGATAAGACCAAATACATCCCGCTTGTAGGTCGCATCGCAGCCGGTGGCCCAATTACGGCAGAACAAGAGATCGAAGAGACTTTCCCACTTCCTGAATCTTTAGTTGGTAGCGGAGATCTATTCATGCTTCGTGTTGTCGGAGAATCAATGATCGGTGCCGCAATCTGCGACGGAGACTATGTAGTAATCCGCTCTCAAAAGGATTGCAACAATGGCGAAATCGTCGCTGCCATGATCGATGGCGAAGCAACCGTTAAAACATTCTCACGCAAGAACGGCCAGATCTGGCTACTACCTGCCAACGACAACTTCGCACCCATCGATGGAAATAATTGCGAGATCCTGGGCAAGGTAACTGCTGTGATGCGGAGTGTTCGTTAGCCTTTACCCTTTGGGTTGGAATCTTCTTGAGACATTTTCACAAACCATGCGGCAACTGACGCAGTTATAACACCCATCAGTGATATTCCAACGAGCATTAAACCAACTGCCAAAAATCTGCCAACTGTAGTTGTTGGAAAATGGTCACCGTAACCAACAGTTGTAACTGTTGTGATGGCCCACCACAGCCCATCGCCAAAACTCTTTATATTCGAACCTTCAACTCCTCGTTCAGTAATTGTTATCTGTACTGCCGCAATATAAGCAATCAAGATGCTAAACAGAAAAACCTTGATAGTTATTGCCAAATGTTTACCGACTGCGACTTTTTGAATGACTAAGGCTCCGAAAGAGACGACTCTCAAGAGGCGAAGAGGCCGCAGGAATGGAAGTGCTACGGAAAGTATTTCCAGGGGATGCGACCTCAGATACTTCTTTCTATCGCTAGCAGTCCAAAGACCAATAATCAGGTCAAGAGCAAAAATGGCCCAAGTTACCCACTGAATTATCTCGAGCTTACTTTGTGTAGAGTTCGAAATTTCTGTTACAAAAGCTGGGTATGAGAATGCCGCCAAATAGACCAGCGCTAATAAAGTAAATGCACTTTCCAAAACTTTAGACACTAACGCCTCCAACTATTTCTGGTTCCTGTAAATGTAATTTCTTCATTAAATTTCGAAGGAATGCTGGCAGTACCGACAAATTTTTGCCTCTTGCTTCACATCTTCGGCACACATTGGGCATTTCTTTAATGCTTCGACTTCTTCAAATTCCAAATGGTCACATTCGGCTAGATGCTTTTGAACTCTTTGCTCCCATATCTTCTTATTCTTACCTTGCTCTTTGAAGCTCAATACGAATAAGACGAATGTAATTATGTAAACCGGATAGCTAAATAGCTTTGGTACATCTTCAAAGAGAGATTGAACGAATACAAGAGATGCTCCGATACAAAACAGAAAAAAGAATGCAAAGACTATAAAGGTCTTTTTCAGTTCGTCTTTCTGAAATACAGTTCCGTGTATTGCTATGTATTCTGCTTTGTTGGACACATTCTCAGAAAAGGTTTCGTATCCACCTTCGGAACTGGTGACGTTACCCGAACCACTTAGAGTTTTGCGATAAGAGATACCAGAACCAGGTATTCCAGCACTTCCCGTTATTCTTCCTTGAGCCGATATGGAAGTTTTTAAGCCCTTTGGTCCAGCCGATAACCCTAGTCCCTTTTTCGAGACATTAAGACTGAACCCTGGGGCCAACTTAACTCTTTTGCGGAATTGGAATTTACTCACTTCTGAACCTTACCCAACGGCTCAGCATTTGCCTAGAACTTTACAATTTTATGGACAAAAACATAACCCGCCTAGATTCCTACTATGAGAAACACAGATTCCAATAAGTTTGTGGCGGCTCTTCGCTCAATTCTTGGGTAACTCAGAAAGTTCCAAAAACAACTTCAAGAATTTCGTCAGCCAAATCAATATCAACTTCATCGTTGACTGTAAGAATAACTGAGCCATCGCCACAAAATTGAGATTCGCTTCCTATCTCTATATGCCCTGTAGTCGAGTTATTTGAATATAGATAAATATATCTTCCCGAACTGCGCCAGACCCTACTAATATAATCAACTTCTCCCACAAGTTGGCTCGCAATTGTGTCAAGATCATCTGGGTCAACATCCTGGCACCAGCCAACTCCAGCCCAGCTCGATAAAGAGACACTCTCCGTAAGATATTCAGGATTGCTCCACGTATGACTACGACCCGATCCGCATCCGTCGTCTTCTAGCAAGTTCCAGCTAGAGGGAATCACAAAATTTAGTTCTTGGATTACCTCTGGATAGCTACTTCCACAACTATTTAAAGCAGAATTGATTGTGGAACGATTTAAATACATGTCTTCTAAACCAGTGTCTGAGCCTGCACTTGAGTCAACGATTTGTGTTGATTGGCTTTGGGTAACTTCTGATGCCGAATTCTGCGAGCTTCCAACTTTCAGGTAGTCTGGAAATTCTCTACATCCACCTAGCGCCGAAAGAATTTGCAGTCCGAGTAAATCACCCGTTCCTAGAGAAGTGCTGTAATAAACACTCGCGTCCATTATTTGGTTTGTGCCATCTTTAGGGTGACCTAGGCCAAGAACATGGCCCATTTCATGCATAATTAAATTGATTTTCGACTCACGACTCATTTCCAACCAAAACTCTTTATTAACCCAAACGGTTCCATCAGTTGTGACCTCAGAATTAAACCTAGGCTTACTTGTGTATTCCGCAGTTCCCGCCCCACCCAATCCAGCTACATCTTGCTTTGTTTCAGCTTGAGCTTTTCGTAATTCTTTTGACTCTTGCATACTTGTGAAATCTATTAAGACCGATCCTGGAAAGACTTTTTCATCACTATCTTTCGTGAATCCCTTAAAGTTAAATAACCTACCCGCACCATCGCCTAGATTCGACAAAGCTGTTTGCACAATTGCGATATCAGCCGAACTGGCATAGTTCTGTCTAATGAAATAATCAATCTGCCCACAGCCCTTGAAATAGACCGGAATACCATTTTCTGAATAAGCCATAAACTTAAACTGTAATTCATCTTCTTTAAAATCTGTCGAGAATTCCTGCTGAAAACCTAATTTAAGATAGATCGAATCTTTAAGTGATGCTGGCGCGGCGTCAAAAATTAGAATTGCTGCGATTGGTATAAAAATCATACTCGCCAATATTTTCTTGACATTTAGCTTTATGCGAAACTTAATCCCATCTGGGGTTGAATGAAAGATTCTCTTTCTGCTCGAGACTCGGTCCTTGGGAGCAGGAGAATATAAAGTTTCATTCTCAAAAGTCTCGGTGGTCAGAGGCTCATCTTGAATATTTCCCAGTTCTTGCTTGCTCACGGTAGAGAGCGACTCCTGGCCACAATGCGGGCAAAAGCGAGTTTTAGATTTTGATATCTCGCCACACTTCGGATTAGTGCAAATTGGCATTGAGGGAATACCCTTTTCTCTGACCTGAGCAACCGCGCTTACTTTACTAAGCAATTCCAACCTTAGCGTCGAATCAAGTGTAAATTACCTACATGTCAGAACAGATAGACCAGTTCTTCCGTGCCGATGGCACCTTGGTAAGCATCCCCGTTAAGCTAAATAGGAAGCTTGCGGTACTTCGTTACATCGCCGCAGAACTCTCCCCAGATACTAAGTACCCGGAGAAGCAACTCAATGAAATTATCGCCAAGTTTCACCCTGACACCGCCGCATTACGCAGATACATGGTCGAGTACGGGATCCTAGAGAGAAATGGCGAGAGCGTTTACTGGGTGTCCGTTAACTCTTAATCACCGAGTCATTTCTTCTTGACGTAGCCCTTAGGACACACCGGCTTAACTGCAGTTACCTTCTTTATGAGTTTTCCCTTAATGCAGGTAATTGTGGTCTTCTTCTTGGCAGCAGCAGCGGCTTTAGCTTTGGCGGCGGCAAGGATCTTCGCAGCAGCGACTTTGGCATCTGCCAAGAGTTTTTCGGCGACGGCTTTGTCAGCAATGGCTTTATCAGCTGCTGCTTTTAGATCTGCTGCTGCTTTTAGATCTGCTTCAGCCTTTTCGACTGCTGCTTTCAGTTCCGCGGCAGCTTTCTCTGCCGCGGCTTTTACTTCTGCGGCAACTATTGCATCTGCTTCTTGCTTTGCCTTTAGTTCTGCCGCGGCATTATCTGCGGCGGCTTTTACAATCGCTTCTTGCTTTGCTCTTAGTTCTGCGGCGGCAATTGCCTCATTAGCAGCTTTATTCGCTGCATCAACGGCAGCTATTGCCGCATCAGTTGGACTGATTGTCTTTGTAGGCTCCGGCGCTGGCACCGTGTTTGTCATTCCGCACCTTGATGCGCAGTTTGCGATAATTTCAATATTCATTGGTTCTGTTGCATATCCAGAGATTCGGTAAGTCAGGCTATCAACTTTTGTAACTAGCCCAACCTTATTCTCTTTTATTGATATTACTGGATCTAGGAATCTGACTGTTATAGATGTCGAACCAAAATCTGTTTGATCGCTAGTTGCATCTAGATTTGATTTGTACCGAAAGACAATACTGCTGCCTACGACACTGGCAGAGATGTCATCTGATCCAGATAAAGCATCCTTTAGGGAGCAATTAAGAATATAGTTGGTGGAATCTTCAATGAATGGCACACCTGGGCAAAACTCGATTGAGTCCTCTGAGCTGCTTGCTTCACTATTTAAGTCGGCCAAACTGGCTAGCCCCGCAGCTGCGGCAAATGATTTATCAAGTGTGTAGATTATTTCGCCATTTAATCGGGCAGCAGAATTAACGCTTATGTCGCCTTTAACCTCAACACAGGCTGACAATAAGAGCGCTAGTGAAATGGCTACTGCTCCCAGGCTGACTTTCCTTAAAACCATGTAGTTAGGGTAATCGTTTTGTATCAATAATTTGCCTCTAGAATGCCGACATGACATTTACCTTGTATTCAACATCCTGGTGTGGCCCATGTAAGCGCCTTAAAAGACAGCTGGTAGAGCTTGGGATCACCTTTCAAGAGGTTGATATCGAGCTATCCCCGCAAGCCGCAGCCCTGGTTGAATCACTAAATAATGGCAATCAGATGGTGCCGACTCTGGTCTTCTCAGATGGAACTTCAATGACTAATCCATCTGCAATGGCGGTTAAAGAGAAGCTCAGCGCGCTTTAGATCAACGCGTTCTACGTACCACCATCATTACTAAACCAATAAGAACTAGTAGCGAGCCAACTGGCAGAGTTAAGAACATAAGCCAGATATATCCCCCGGTACCGCTGCCCTCATCCCACATGGATCCACCTTGAAAGAGTGAAGTGATGAAGGCAAGCAGGATTGGTGAGATCGCAAAGATCAAACCTGCTCGAATGAACGGGAAGCGCTTCATGAAAAGAGTCTACGGGGTGTTCAATTAGATTTCTTGAGCTCTCTATAGAAATTCTCGTGCGGGCCAATCAGTAAGAGTTTTAGCTTTTTGGCTGAAACAACTCGGTAAGCCAATAGCCATTGCTTATCAACTAACTTAAATTTATAGACATAGATTCCCTCTAAATCACCGACCTTCGGGTCACCTATTTCAGGCTTCAAAGCAATAGCTTTGACCGCTTTATCTAGGGATTTCTTTTGATTAGCGTGAAGTTTTTTGATGACTCGTTCACATGATGGGGTTACTAGGATCTGCATTAATTAAAGCTGTACTCGCTTGTGGCTTCCTCAGTATCGGCGAGTAAAAGCTCGCGGATCAATGAAAATGGTAGGTCAGGGTTTTCTTCAGCGATCTGTGCGAGGCGGTAGTAGTACTCGATCTGTTTTGGGACAGAGCGATGTTCGGCGGCTGCAGTTCTGCGTGCTTTTTCGACTAAGTCATCTGCAAGTTTCACATTTGTGGCCATTGGGGCTCCTGTCCTTTTGCCGGAAGAATATCACAAAAGGGTGCTTTAGGTAACCTTTAGGAACTTATGTGGATGAATTTGCTGCTGGCCTATGCAAGTCAGAGCATTGCAAGAACTTGAGCTACAAATAAAAGACCACCCCAGCAGCGCCGAGGTGGTCTTTTATTTGTTTAGTGATTAGTTACGTAGTTCGATCTGATGAATCGAGATTGAACCAGATAGTTCATAGCTGGTGATGATTAGCGCTTTGCCTGAAGGTGACTTGTCTGCAGGAACGAAGACGATTCCTTCTGGTGACCAGTGCTTAACATCTTTGGCCGGGGTTGCCGTTGTAGGTAGCATTTGAAGCCACTCTTGAAAGACTGGAACACGTGGTTGGGTGATATCAAAGATTGCTAGCGCAGTCATTCGCTCTAGACCAAGGATTGCGATACGACGATCGCCAACCATTCCAAGTGCAACACCTTCTGGTTCTGCGCCCTTATCATCAGAGCGATCTTGACCCACATAGTTCATAGTGGTCTTATCTTTAGAATAAGAATGCGCGCCATTGATATTTGCAACACCAAAGGCTTGTGTCTGAATCTGATCTAACAGATCACCACTATCCCAGATAGGCATTCCATTGCGATACATAGTCATTGAGTTTGAACCACGTAGATGGATAGTGTCGATATCGCCATCGCCATCTCTATCGCCAATAGTTGGATTGACCTTTGCGCGACCTAGGGCAGCGTCACCTTTTTGCGTGGTCCAGTCAGGAAAACGTCGGGTATCTACTTTGAGTGCAGACGCACGAAGATCATCGTTTAGGCAGGTGTACTCACGAGCATCGCCTTCGTTTGCAGTTATGAAGTAGTTTCCTGCACCAAATTTAAAACCTGCAATTGCATCTGGCTGTGAGGCCCCAACTACATTTTGATAGTTTCGAGGACCTGCGCCAGAGTCTTTATCACTGGTATCGCGAGCGACATTAGCAATCTTAGATTCGAAGGCACGTGAGACGTTTTCAAAGGTGGCAGTAGCAATATCAAGTTTGCCGATTGCATTGGCTTCTTGAATAGTGACATAGGCAGTTTCGTTATCTATGGCAGTAACAAACTCTGGCTCAAAATCCTTTGCGACGTTGTTTACAACTGATGAGACGGCAATTCCCTTAGCTTTCATCTGTGCCACAGTGAATTGATCAAAGCCAGCAAATTTAACAACTGGCGCAGCTGGATTACTTAGGTCAACAACCGATACGCCACCGACTGGATCTGAAGCCTTTGTGTAATCTGTGTTCTCTTTCTCAGTAGTTGCTGGATTATCTTTCGCGCAGACTGGTGAGGCCTCGATCGCGACAAGTGCGGTTGTGCCATTTGGCGCAAACGTTACTGAGTCAGGCAAGACACCCAAAATATCTGTTGAACTTAAAACTTTTCCATTGGTATCAAGGACCACGATCTTGCCATTTGGCGTAGTTGGGACACCAGTTGCGGAGAATGTTTCAGTAACAAGAACAGCAGCTACTACAACATCTTTTCCGGCAGCAACGCTTGTAACATCATTGCCATAAGGTGCTAATGAAACTGAGCTAACCTTCTTTGGATTTGCTACATCTGATACATCATAAATATCGATTGCGTTCTTAACGCCGTTAGTTGCGAAAATTCGCTTTGAGCCAGCGTGGTATGTAACGATCTCGTGGCTGCCCTCACCATCGCCTGAAGCAATCGCTGCGATTTCGGTGACTTTAACGGTGGCTTCATTAGCCAGTGCTGGAAGTTGCCCAGCTGAAATTAGTGCGGAGGCAGTTAATGCTGTTATTGCAATTAGCGGAAATTTTTTCATAGGCGCAATATCTCTTAGAGATGATTTCCGCGAGGTATCTGATTGACTAATTTCTGGTGAACAAGCTATTAAAAGTGGCCTCACGAAGAACCATGAGCCCAAAAGAAAGAAGCCCTCGATAACGAGGGCTTCCTTTAAACTTTGAGCTAAAAGAGAAGGTTTTAGTTGTTCTTCACATATTCAGATGCGTGAGGAAAGCCATTGGCTTCTAGCTTCTCAGCCAGCTCAGCTTTTACGGCCTTTACGACTTTATGTGTGCCGTCGCAATTCTTCTCTTCATCTCTGGTGTAAGTACAAGTGCAAGCGCCCATGGCATCTCTCATTTCTTAGTTAGTTGAGCAGAATCTTAATCGGTTAGGACTCGAAATCTCCGCCACGACCAGTGATCTTCTTCTTGCTCTTTGTTGGTCGCTCGTAGGCAACCAGCAAAGCCGCAATGATCATGGCAAAGACGCCGATAACAAGAAACTTTTCCATGTAATTATCCCAGGACTGCCCAGACCACTAGTGCGAAGACGCCAACACCTAGGCCAACCATTGCAATGGCTGATAGTGACAAGAGGCCACGAGAATCAGCAATTTTCTTAGATAGCTCTGAAGGCTTCTCTAATCTCTTCAGATCTACAAGTAGGATTTCAGCTTCGCGGATCGTTGCATACTGAGAAATGATCGCAAGAATTCCGGTAGCTGCTGCCACGCCTATGGTTAGGTACTTAGCGGCATCTGTGGCAGTTTCAAACTTGCCGTAAGCGGCTACTACGAAAACGCCAACCAACATCAGAGTTGGTGCGATTTGAGCATTAATTACTTGAGTGCGCTTTGTGTTCCAAAGATCTAATAAACCTTTTTCATCCATGGTCTCTCCCCCAATTGTGTTGCTCATGCAACTAGGGAAATAGTAAGTCTGAAGTTTGAACTTCGCGCGTTGAATCTGGAAATTTTAGGCAAACTGTCCTTTTTTATTTAGCGTTAGCAACGCGTGCCCTTAGATTTTCGAGTTCTACCGTCATCTCAATCGGCAATTTCGGGCCAATTGTCCTAAACCAGTCATCGATCAGCGGTAGCTCTTCGAGCCATTCTTTGGCATCAATGTGCAGCGCAGCTGCCATGTCGTCGGCAGTTACGTTCAAGCCATCAACATCAATAGCACCTGGGGTTGGTGAGTATCCCAGTGGTGACTCAACTGCATCTGGGCTACCTTCAATTCGAGATATTGCCCATTTTAGAATGCGAATATTTTCGCTGTAGCCAGGCCATAAGAACTTGCCACCTTCGCCTCTGCGGAACCAATTAACATAAAAGATTTTAGGTAACTTATCAGGGGTGCTCTTCTTGCCGATATCAAGCCAGTGATTTAAATAATCGCCAACGTGATAACCAATAAATGGCAACATCGCAAATGGATCTCTGCGCACAACGCCAACTTGTCCGGTTGCTGCAGCCGTTGTTTCAGAAGAAAGAGTTGCGCCCATAAATACGCCGTGGTTCCAATCGCGAGATTGAACAACTAGCGGAATTGTGGTTTTGCGACGGCCACCTAGGAATATGGCCGAGATTGGAACGCCAGTTGGGCTCTGCCACTCAGGGGCGATGATTGGACACTGTTCAGCTGGTGTGCAAAAACGTGAATTTGGATGAGATGAAAGTTCGCCATTATCTGGCGTCCAGCTCTGACCTTTCCAGTCAGTTAAATGCGCAGGTGGGGTTTCGCTCATACCTTCCCACCAAACATCGCCATCATCGGTTAGCGCTACGTTGGTAAAGATTGAGTTTCCTTTTTCAATAGTGCGCATGGCATTGGCATTAGTGCCCCAACCAGTACCTGGAGCCACACCAAAGAAGCCAAATTCTGGGTTAGTTGCATAAAGCCGGCCATCATCGCCAAAGCGCATCCAGGCAATGTCATCACCAAGTGTTTCAACTTTCCAGCCCTTAATTGCTGGATCGAGCATTGCCAGATTAGTTTTGCCACAAGCTGATGGGAAGGCGGCGGCAACATAATGCACATTTCCATTTGGTGGCGTTAGTTTAAGAATCAACATATGTTCAGCGAGCCAGCCTTCATCGCGCCCCATAACGGACGCAATACGAAGTGAGTAACACTTCTTGCCTAGCAACGCATTGCCGCCATAGCCTGAGCCGTATGACCAAATAGTTCGTTCCTCAGGGAATTGGACGATGTATTTGGTTTCATTACACGGCCAAGCTACATCTTTGTCATTTTCGGCTAGTGGAGCACCCACTGAGTGAAGCGCTTTTACGTAGTCACGATCAGTACCTAGCGCTTTAATTACATCATTACCCATGCGAGCCATAATCCGCATAGAGGCAACGACGTAGGCGCTATCTGTAATCTGCACGCCATACATCGGATTAACTGAATCTAATGGGCCCATGCAAAATGGAATTACATAAAGAGTGCGACCGCGCATTGAACCCTTATAAAGGTCGCGCATAATATTTTTCATTTCTTTTGGTGCCATCCAGTTATTTGTTGGCCCGGCATCAGATTCTTCGACTGAGCAAATAAAAGTTCTATCTTCGACGCGAGCTACATCGGTTGGATTAGATGCGCACCAGAATGAATTAGGTTTTTTCTTAAGTGGCACTAACGTTCCTGCACTAACTAATTCGCTAGTTATTCTGGCCCACTCTTCATCAGTGCCATCACAAATATAAATACTCTCGGGTTGCGTTAATTCCGCAACTTCTTTAATCCACGCAGAAAGCCCAACATGCTTTAAATTTTGAATCTCCATTGATTCTCCTCGGTCTTCTGAGCATTAGGGTAAGTCTTTACTAGCGTGTAGTCAGTAGATGAATCTTGTCTGCTAAGTCACATGGCTATCTAGTCTCAGGTAGAGGTAAATCTTGGGCCCACGCAAGCGCAGAGATAGATCAGGTGATGCGGGACACTACGCATTTTCGGATTTTCGCCGGCAAGCTAACCGCGGCGGCGAATTAATTTTCTGACGATACCCCAAGCCCCAGTTGACCATAATGCCCAGATAACAAGTAAAGGCTGGAAGAGCAATCTAATTGCACGGGCACGGTCAGTATCTAGCCCAAAGGCGTCGATTCCATTTAGGTATTGCGAGATGTTGCCGGGGAAAATTGCGATAAAGAAAAGTGCCGTAGCAATGCCAACTTCTTTTCGATTACGCAGCGAAGCAAGTGATAACCCAAGAAGTATTTCAACGACACCGGATGCGAGCACAACAAAGTCAGCTGAGAGTGGAACCCAACTCGGAACTTGAGCTTGGAACTCAATGCGACTTGTCGTTAAATGCGTAATGCCGGCATACATAAGCGCTGCGCCGAGCAAGACTTGCGATGCTTTGCGAATTAGTTCCATAGCCAGCCTTCGGTTGAAGTGATTTTAACGAGCCCACTTAACAATGTACTTCTGAAGTTCAGCATGCCAGGCATCAACATCCTTTGCGTAGATCTCTCGAATTACTGATTCATATGATGGGCGACAGATTCGATAAGGGCTCTCGCAGACCTCGCCGTTACCAGGCATCTTGCTCTCTAGATATCTAAATGGTGCCAATATGTCGCCACTCTTGGCAACCATATACTCAGAGGCCAGAAAACCACCGCTATATTCGCAGAGTGAATTCGAAGTACCAAACATCAATAGATCTGTTAACTGGACTTCGCCACATTTGTAAGTATTAAAATGCTGCAAAGCTAAATTTCGAACGGTTGAATAAGGAATATTCATATGTTTTGCATAAGCCATGGCGCTATATAGAACTGTGGGGCCTTCGCGAAGCCAAGCTGGATAAAAATTAAATGACTCGTGACCAAATTTTTCACCATAAGTTTGTTGAGCAAAATGTGCCACTTCGCCAGCTGTTACTGCTGCAATTCCATATTTATCCCATTCATTTGGGTACTTTTCAAGAAATCCTTCTTTTGGATACCACTGTTGATACGCCTCAAAGAAGATAAAGATGGTACTTGGCCGACAGTAGCCCGCGCCCACTGACTTCACATCAAAGAACCTTGTATCTTTAGCCCAACAATTTGGCGGCAACTTTGGCTGCAGACTTTCCAAGTCCCACCAAACATACCAATCAACATTTCGAGTAAGTGGAGCACCTGCGCCATCTAAGATTCGAGTGATCGCTGGCAACATTGCGGCATTGTCGTTTGCCCAAGTGCTTCCCTTAACTCGATCACTTACATAGCTCGTAACAAATTGAGTTGATGGTTTTCCTTTTTCCCAGGCAATATCAACTAATTTCTCTACGGCTAGGGCTTCTTCTGAAGTTGCGGTTCCAAATATGTCTCGTGGCCCACTGTATTTTGGTGCTGGTTTAGAGGAGATCATTTTTACACCCTTACTCCAACGTAATTTGGAGCCAGTTTTGACACAGAAGTATTTGAGATCAGAAATGGTTTTTGTTGTGCCAACTTTGGCACATTCGTTCCCAGGAATAACCTCGGCAGCTGAAATCGAATTTGTGTTAACGCCAGGTATAACTTCAACTGAACCTTTGCCGCCGTGAGCTTGACCTACCGGGGCATGGAGTATCGAATTGGTAGCTCCAGCAGTTATAACTATAACTGCGAGCCAGGTTCGCAAGCTTCTCATGCCGAAAGTGTAGGTTAACTAAGTTGCCCTGCGTATAAAAAAGGTGCCAAATTATTACTTTGTGAAATACAAATGGCCCCTCGCGACTAACCGTGGGGCCATTTGGCGTACAAGCCCCTGGTGGGAATTGAACCCACTACCTCCTCCGTAGTCAGCAGGGCGCTCTATCCGATGAGCTACAAGGGCTTGCAGGTCAAACTTAAGACTTTTGAAATTCTTGAAATATTATTGAGGCAATCCTGTGTAGAACTTTTATACTGTTAATATTGAGATCCGTAGTCAGCGGTGCACTTCTGAAGGGCATGTGAGTCTTGGTCTTCATAGTCAATGAATTGCAGCTCTTACTTGAGTTACAGACGAAAACCCCGTTGTTAATAGCAGCGGGGTTTTTGCTTTGTAAAATACAAATGGCCCCTCGCGACTAACCGTGGGGCCATTTGGTGTGCGTATCCCTGGCGGGAATCGAACCCGCGACATCCTCTCTAGTCAAGAAAGTGCTCTATCCGCTGAGCTACAGGGATACGCAGATGGAACTTAAGTCTTTGTGGTTTAGTTATTTTTACGTCAAAAAAATCTGTGGAAACCGAAAAGGTGTTAATATTTTATTCTCTAGTCAAGGAGTGAGCTCTTAACTGAGTTACAGACGAAAACCCCGTTGTTAATAGCAGCGGGGTTTTTGCTTTAGGAAATACAAATGGCCCCTCGCGACTAACCGTGGGGCCATTTGGTGTGCATAGCCCTGGCGGGAATCGAACCCGCTACCTCCAACTCAGTCACGGTGGCGCTCTATCCAGTGAGCTACAGAGCTACGCGGATGAAACATAAAGAATAAATAAAATAGAAATTTGAATTGAAGAATTCCTGTGGATAGATTAAAACTGATAAAGTAAACCCACTTAGTCATGGTGGCGTTCACGAAATGTGAGCTTCGAAAACCCCGTTGTTAAAAGCAGCGGGGTTTTTGCTTTTTACATTTTTAACCGAGGATTGAAACCTTCTATTTTGTGATTATTAGATGAATCTGTTCGCCATCGTGTAACTGCTGATCGGGCAAACCTTTTAAAACATGAACTTTTGCCTCACCTACTACTACCCAATGGGTATCGCCCGTGCGCTTTACGATCGCAGTTAATTCATCAACTCCGATCAAAATTGAATCATCGGGCACATGCAATAAAACTTTAGCGGCGCTCTCTGGAATCCACTTAAAGAACTTATTAAAGTGTGGAATCACGCGAATTTCAGGCAGCAGATTTAGTCCGGCAGTAGGTGATTTCTTAAGTAAGCGAAAGTTAGGAATCTGTGAGCTAAGCACCATCGCACCAGCACTACAGCCGGCTAAAGATGCCCCAGTATTCCAATTTTCAATAATGGCAGACCAAAGTGGAGTATCAATTAGGGTTTCCGAAAGATGGTGCGGATCTCCCCCTGACATATACATCAGCCCACTGTTTGCTACTGCGTCAACATATTCTTGATTGAAAGCATCTTCGCGGGTGTAGATCGGCAGATAAGTGCATTGAACGCCGAGAGCATCTGCTTGTCTTTGGCCAAGTGATCGCCAGTATTCCAAGCGGTCTGCACTCTCGCGGCCAGCCGCTGTTGGAATTTGTAAGTAGCGCGCCTCTTTGCCATTTTTAATACCATCGGCAATTAGTGAGCCCTCGAATTTAGCCATGGCAGGTAGGTATTCGCCTGAACCAATTAGCGCGAGTGAGCCATTCATTTTCAAAGTCTATGCGCAAGGACTCTGAACTACTATTGGCCTATGTCACGCGTTGCTAAAGCAAAGAATGGTTTTGCGCCTAAAGTCTGCGTGCGTTGTGGTCTGGAATTTGAATGGCGTAAAAAGTGGGCAAAGAACTGGGCTGAAGTTAAATACTGCAGCGAGCGTTGCCGAGAAAATAAATGAAGCGCATTATCTATCTACCTTTTGATCATCTGCATCGTGACTTTGGTGCGCTTAAGGGTGCCGACCCAAAGAGCGATCTGATTGTTCTAGTTCAAAGTGCTCGAATGACCACGGGGCGAAACTGGCATAAAGAGCGACTCTTCTTTTTGATCTCAAGTGCCCGTCACTTTGCTCAATCGCTAGAGCAAGAAGGTTTCACCGTTGAATATGTGAAAGCTGCAACGACAGTTGATGGGCTCAAAACTATTCAGACTAAGCACAAGAACTTACCGATCATCTGCGCCGAACCATCATCGTTTAGACAATTCGAAGCGCTAAAAGAATTTGGCGTGGAATTCATTGAGAACGATTTTTTCTTAACCCCTCGCCCGCTCTTTAAAGCCTGGGCAGATACCCAAAAAAGTTACTTAATGGAAAGCTTCTATCGGAAGCAACGTACTCGACTAGATATTCTGATGGATGGCAAAGAGCCCGCTGGCGGAGCTTGGAATTTTGATAAAGAGAATCGATTGCCACCGCCAAGGAAATATGAAGGTCCGAAGTATTTAGAACACAAGCGTGATGAGATCGATGTTCAAGTAGCTAGCGAGATCAGCCATGTGATGACAACTACCTGGGCAACTACTCGACAAGGTGCGCTAGCTCAGTTAAAGAACTTTATTGATAACCACTTTGCTGAATTTGGGCCACTAGAAGATGCGATGACCACCGATAACTGGGCGCTTCATCATTCGCTGCTCTCGCCCTATTTAAACAATGGGCTATTGCACCCGAGTGAAGTTATAAGCGCTGCGGTTAAGGCTTTCAACAGTGGCAATATTCCGATTGAATCCGCCGAAGGATTTATCCGCCAAATTATTGGCTGGCGCGAATATGTAAATGGTATGTATTGGTTTCTTGGCCCTGACTACCGTGAGAACAATCAGTTAGGCGCAAATCGCAAACTACTGCCGCTTTTTAACGACCCAGGTGCAACTCAAATGAACTGCATCAAGGCAACGGTTAGCGATATCAAAGAGCGCGCCTGGGTTCACCACATTCCCCGGCTCATGTTGCTCTCTAATCTTGCCTTAGTAACCGGAACGAATCCGCAAGAATTTTTAGAATGGATGCGTGAAGTATTTATTGATGCCAGTGAATGGGTAATGGTGCCAAATGTAATTGGTATGGGTGTTCATGCCGATGGTGGGCAGATGATGACAAAACCATATGCAGCAGGTGGTGCCTACATTTCGCGAATGTCTAACTACTGTAAGCCTTGTGTCTATAACCCTAAGTTACGTACTGGCGAGACTGCTTGCCCCTTTACAACTCTCTACTGGGATTTCCTTGATCGTCATAAAGAAACCTTTGCTAAGAATCACCGCATGAGCCAGCAAGTATTTGGGCTAAATCGTTTGAGCGATCTGCCAGAGTTAAAGCTGCGAGCGCAAGAAGTACTGACAGGTTTAGAAAAAGGAACGATTTAACGGCTTTTGTCAGCGACTAGAACTAATCTTTAGGCATGGGATTCTTCGCAGACTTTAAGGCTAAACGTGCAGATAAGCGGGCTAGACAAGAGTTTGATCACCTGCAGAATGTTTGGCAAGAAGATATCGCGCAGCTCGATAAGTTAATCGAAGTTTTTACCGCAGCAGCTAAGGGCGAAGACTCGGTTGCTAATACTTTAATGCAAAAGCCAGGCGAAATTGCGCTCTGGACTGGCCGCGCTGTTTTTCACGAAACTGGGCGAACAGCAACTCGTTATGTGGGTGGTACAGCAGGCGTCAGCATTCCAATAGGTGGCGGTGTTCGTTTTCGCGTAGGTGCAATGCAGGGAACTGCAGTTCCGGGCGAAGCGCTTCAAATGGATAAAGATGAAGGCGTTGTAATGTTAACGACCGAGCGATTGGTATTTGCTGGGCCTGTGCAGACACAAGAATGGAATTTCGATAAGTTGTTGATGTTATCGACTACGCCCGATGAATCTGATTACTTCATAAGTGTTTCTAACCGTAAGACAACTTCTGGTGTGCGCTTTACGCCAGAGGTAGGCCGCGAGTTCAATCGTTTCTTAGGTTCAGCAACTGCCTCACATGAAACTGGTATTGCTCCATTGCTTGAGGAGTTGGAATCGCTGAAAAAGAAGGCGATTAAGTCAGAACCAACTTTAGTCCTGCCCTCTAGTGTTAAGGCGATTAACTAACAAATAAAGCAGTGACGCCTAAGGCGATTAATACTGCAGCTGCTTCGATTGATTTAACTTTACCTAGCCGCTGTGGCAGCCCTTTAATTCCACTAGCTTGATCTTGATCCATATCCTTTATGACATTTATGAAGTGAGCGGCCATTCCGAATAGCGCTCCCCCTAACAGCATCCACATTGGTGGGTTAATATCTTTAGATATTGCAACCGATGACGGAAGCGCTGCAAAAGCTATCGCATACGGCAGTGGTGAAAGAAGATTGAATTTAAAGTAGAAGTTATACGCAACGCCACAAGCAATACCTAACATATAAACCAAGCCACCTTTAATTCCAAGTGGGCCCAAAAGATTAGCTACGAACGAAAATGGCAACATAAAGCGCAGCCACTTTTGTAGGTATTGCTTGGTAATGAGTCCAGAAACAAGCGGTTTCTTGGTGCGTTGATGCTTTAAGTCATCATCGAAATCGTAGAGATCATTACTCCAGCCCACTACGAGTTGACCGGTGAAAACACCAAAGGCAATTACATATGCCGGGCCTTCCCACCAGTAATACGTACCGAAGGCGAAGGAGATTGCTGTGACTATCAGCGTGGGGCCAAAGTGAGATGCTTTTAGAAGGCCCTTTAACTTCCTCATCTGCAAATTGTATTCGTACATCGCTTAGGCGTTAAACTTTTGCTATGGCTACCAAAGACCCGAGTCGCGAGTCTCATTTTCCAGCGATTGAGAAGAAGTATGGCGAAAAGATGTCATATTGGTTCAAGGTTATGGCAGCCCTTGAAGGGCAGAAATACCCAGAACAGATTGCTCATTTGCGCGAAAACTATGGCTTTTCACAAGCCCATGCCAATGCGTTAGTGATGTATTCGCGCGGTTCTCTCTCAGCTCATAGACATGAAACACCAGCCCAGTATTTCAAGAGCATTGATCCAACGCAGGCTAAGACAATCAAGAAGATAATCAAGGCTATTAAAGATAAGTACCCAGATCTAGAATTTGTGATTTCTTATAATCAGCCCATGCTGCGAAAGGGCACGATGTATGTGTTCGGTGCATCAGTTTCTAAAAACCATATCTCGATTGCGCCTTGGAGCACAGATGTCATCGATAGGTTTCGTCCCAAGTTGACTGCGTACAGAGTTACTAAGAATACGATTGCAGTACCAAATGATTGGGAAGTTGATATCAAATTGCTACACGCAATGATTAAGGCGCGGTTAGCCGAGAGCTAATCTTGATCGTAATGAAAACGAGCCTGGGTTACGACCAAGGTGTCATCTTCAACAAAATAAACAAGACGATCTTTGGCGGTTATTCGACGAGACCAAGCACCGGCTAATTGCCCAGTTAGTTGCTCAGGGTGGCCGATGCCAGATTCTGGAGTCAGGATCGCAGACTGAACTAACTGATTTATCTTTTGTAAGATTTTTGGATTAGATCTTTGCCAATGCTTTAAGTGCGCTTCAGCCACTGGCGTTAGGAAAATTTTTAAAGTTTTGGAAGCCACTTTGTGTGCTAGGACTTAGATTTAATGCGCGAGGCTGATTTCTTAGGTTTTACTGGAACTAAAGTACCGCTCAAGTCGAAAACGTATTCAGTTAACTTACCCGCCCGTGCTTGAGCAAATGACTTTTCTAAGGATTCCCGGTTTGCTGGCGTGGAGAGTAAGTAATTGGTCTCAATGATCGATTCGTATTCACTCTCAGATATCAATACGGCATTGCCATTTTTTGATGTTATCAAGACAGGTTTAAGGTCTTGATTTACCTGTTCGATTAGAGGAAAGAGCTTCTCGCGTGCCGTTGATGCGCTGATTGCCATTTTGGCTCCCTAACTAGATACCGCAACATTAGCAGACTTGTACGACTTTTCGTACAGGTCTGTGGAACCTCAGAATGTCAGGCCCAATTTCTAGGGTTTAGGCATGCCTATTTAATTCTTCGACTTTTCACTTGAGCGCAAGCGAGAGATGATTAACGCTTACAATATGCCAATGACGGGTGAGAAATTTTGAGTGATTTAACAGGCAAGTTATATCTAGCGGATTTGGTTGAAGTCACCCAGATTTCGGAAGATACATTTTCTGGCAGTTGTCTAGCAGGTGCTACTGGACGTATTTTCGGCGGTCAAGTGGCAGCTCAAGCGATGCGTTCGGCTACTTTAATTAGCCCAGAGAAAAGAGATATTCACTCATTTTCTTGTATTTTTCTCCGCCCAGGCAATCCTGATTACGAAGTTCGTTACGTTGTAACCGAATTGCGAAATGGTAAATCTCTAAGCACTTATCGAGTTGATGCGTATCAAAATATAGATGGCAATGAAAGCTTAATTTTGACCTCTACTTCCTCATTCCATATTCATGAAGAGAGTCAAAGTTTCCAGGACAAGATGCCTTCTGTGATTCCAGCCGAAGAATGTGGTCCTGCTGTATACACGCCACCTGGAAGTAGTTCGCGTGTTCGAGAGCCAATAGATTTAAGTTGGCCTGACGCACCACCTAATTCAAAGGCGGCATCTGAACCTCGTCAAATGACTTGGTTTAAGTCGAGGGATAAATTGCCTGATGAACCTTTGGTGCACGCATGCGCTCTTGCATACATTACTGATTTGACCCTGGCCTACACGGCTCATAGGCCATTAAATGATATTAATTCAACGCTAAATGGTGCCTCACTTGACCATTCAATGCATTTTCACCGCCCGTTCAAAGCTGATGAATGGGTCTTATTCGAACAAGAAGCTAACAGCTTTTCAGGCGCACGCTCTATTTCTAGTGGAAAAATATTTACCAAAGATGGGCTATTAATTGCTTCGGTTAGGCAAGAGGCGTTAGTTCGCCGCACTACAAATGACTAACTTTGCCTTGTGCTAAATAAATATCTCCAAGCATTTGCGGGCAACTCTGCCTGGCGATTTTCAACAGCAGGTTTCATCGGACGTCTTCCCATTTCAATGGTGGGTATCGGAATCTTGATGTATGTAGAAGCTGAACGCGGCAGCTATGCAATCGCCGGCGCAGTTTCTGGATCGCTCTCAATTGCAGCTGCTATCGGTGGAACCCTTAGTTCCAGATTGGTCGACAAACTTGGCCAGCATCGAGTGTTACCGATACAAATTGCGATAATTCTTATTTGTTCTAGTTCTCTAGTTTTATTGATTCCATCTAGCGCTCCAACTCCCTATTTGTTTATCTTCTCAATTGGCAGCGGGCTGGCATACCCGCCAATTGGCGCACTTGTTCGCTCTCGTTGGACGGCGCTTCTAAACTCAGGCCCTATTTTGCTCACTGCATTTTCTATTGAAAGCATGATCGATGAGTTGATCTTTATCGTGGGACCAACAATTGCTGCCACTACTTCAGTCAAAATACATCCTGCTGCGCCACAAGTGCTCGGCATGCTTTTACTTGCAAGCGGTGGTCTTTGGTTGGCATCAATGCGTGGAAGCGAGCCGCCAATAAATCCTGCTCAGGGCAAACATGGCAAGCCTGTGATTTTTCAAAATGGCCTCATTTACATGTGGGTCTTTCACCTTGCTATCGGAATGTTCTTTGGCACTGTTGAAACAACAATCATCGCTTTCACAAAACTTGCTGGCCAACCTATTTATGGTGGAATAGTCATGGCGCTTTGGGCATTTGGCTCACTAGTCGGTGGCTTTGTTTATGGGGGTTTGCATTTTAAGACACCTCTTCATAAACAATTAATCATGGTGAGCTTATTTCTTACTCCCGCAACTACAGCATTAATTTTTGTAAATAGCATCTCGATGCTTGCCTGGTTGGTCATTGCTGCGGGAATTGGCATCTCGCCTCTTCTGATTGCTAGCGCTGCCATCACGCAGGAACGATCGCCAGTTGGTCGCACTACCGAAGCTATTGCTTCAATGTATGCGGGCATCGGCATAGGTTTCGCTTTTGCAGCGGCAATGGCCGGCTGGCTAATTGATAATCGAGGAACTAATTATTCTTTCGCACTTGGCGCAATAGCTACCTTGATTACCTTCTCAATTACCATAATTGGACGCCATAAACTTAGTTCTAAGGTTTAGAAGCCGCTAACTAAGCCTGTCCATGTCTTCGAAGTTGGCGCTCTAGTATCAGTTCCACCAAAGCTCCAGGTAATTGAACAAGTTCCATTTGAAAGACCCTGCAGAATTGTCTTGTTCTTGATCCCGCCAGTTAAGTCAGCGAGTTCATTTGAAACTACTTTACAAACTGTTGGCGTATTTGAAACAGCTGTTAATAGGTGACCTAAGCTCGTCAATCCCCAATTCCTCCAACCTTCGACATGGAGAACTGTTTCAAAGAAATTATAAAGAGTTGATTTATAAAATGACGAGGCACCTGTCACGCCAATTACCATGGGCTGCTGAAACGGATTAGAGGTCGGTGAAGTAACAGAAATCGAAGCCACATTCACCCAAGCACTAGCTTTCTTCCACTCATCTGTGCCTCTAGCTTCGATTTGATACGTGCCAGATGGCCAGTTGCAAGGAATCACGTAATCATTTCTAAATACACCATCGAGCTTCGTGCCCGATACCTTATATGCGCCAGTGCTTGCTCGTACCTGACCCCATGGATCTTTAAAGCGATATTCAACGTTAGCTAAACCAGTGTCATCTCTTGCCGCGACATCTACGCCAGCAAATGTGTTACAAACTTCAACGGTTGAAACCAGTGCTTTACCTGAAAGGATTTCTGGAATTGCTACGTCGACAATAATCGGTGCTGTTCCAACAAAAGTTCCGATAGTTTTCCAATCTGAAATATTTACAGATGTGTCACGCGCTTGAGCCATGACTGTGTAAGTGCCAATTGGAGAGCCACAAGGAATTACCCAGTCATTTGACCAGTTTCCGCTCAATCCACTTCCATCCTTACGGAACGCACCAAATGTCGTAGCTATGACACCGCTCGGATTAAAAATCCTAAACAGCATTGAGGCAGTATCAACATTGTCCGTAATTAAAGCCTTAATTGTTGAAACAGTTTTACATACTTCAACTGAGCTGGGCGAAACGACTCCGCTAACAATAACTGGAGCTTCTGTATCGACAACAACTAGTGGTTTACTAACAAAAGTTCCAATCATTTTCCAATCTGAATAATTTTCAGATTTATCACGCGCTTGAGCCATGACTGTGTAAGTTCCAATTGGAGAGCCGCAAGGAATTACCCAGTCATTTGACCAGTTTCCGCTCAATCCGCTTCCATCTCTGCGATAAGCGTTATATGTGCTCGCAACGACGCCACTTGGATAGAGAATTCTAAATAGCACTGCAGTAGCGCCAATATTATCGGTAACTAAAACTCTTATATCTGAAACATTGCCACAAACTTGAACTGAACCAGGTGAAATGACTCCACTGACGATAACTGGAGCTGCTGTATCTGGTGTTGGTGTTGGTGTTGGTGTTGGTGTTGGTGTTGGTGTTGGTGTTGGTGTTGGTGTTGGTGTTGGTGTTGGTGTTGGTGTTGGTGTTGGTGTTGGTGTTGGTGTTGGTGTTGGT
>CAMCXZ010000020.1 GCA_945883725.1 Bifidobacterium breve
GCTGTTATGGGTGCTGCAATGAAACCCGTATCAGCTAAGCGCGCGACATCTAATTGGCCTACTGCAACCACATTTGCAGCTTATGCCAATTTTTATGCCGGATCCGGGTCTGCTGGAGGTTCATTCGAATAACATCGAATAAGCCAAACAAGGGCCCTAATCCAAAAGGATTAAGGGTCCTTTTTCTTTATCCCGACAACTAACCAAACAAGAGAAAAACAAACTAACAAAGGAAAGAAGGTGAGAACCATGAGCGTTCTCTTCAGCGAACTACTAGTACCAGGATGGTCAGAAAGCGGCGACAAGATTGGCCTCGGTGACATCACCGGCACATATGGCAATCCGATCGCTAATGCTTTGCCATGCCACGGCGCAGAACCTGAAACCTTCTTTTCTGAAGCAGAAGCAGATATCAAAGCTGCCAAAGCGTTATGTGGTGAGTGTCCAGTGCGTGCCAAGTGTTTATCAGGTGCGCTCTCACGTCAGGAGCCAGTGGGTGTTTGGGGCGGCGAGCTATTCGAAGACGGCGTCGTTATCCAAGCAAAGCGCAAAGCTGGGCGGCCACGCATTGCTGCTTAATTAGTCACAAATAGAAAAAGACCCCGCCATTGTTGGCGGGGTCTTTTTTGTAGCTCAATTTATTGTTATTGCGGCTTTCCGACGAATCAAAAGAGTATCAGATTTATCCACAGTGTTTTAGCGTTCAAAATTCAATTCTTTAAATGAAACTAACTTTCACCTTGCGTACCGTTGTAGCTCAGTGGATAGAGCGGTCTTCTGACGAAAATGCAGGTCGCGGGTTCGAATCCCGCCAACGGTACGCACACTAAGTGGTCCCACGGTTCGTCGCGTGGGGCCACTTTGATTTTACGACTTTATGAGTTAGCAGGTGCGATCTCTGGGAACCAGGAGAGAGCTTCGTCGCGGAATTTACCCTCGGCTTCTAGTTGGCAGAAAATGCCAGTAGTGCCGAGGGTTACGCGATGGATCAATACATATTCAGCTGGCAGATTTAATTGGAAACCGATCTTGGCAGTTGGATTGCGTGGGTCGCCAACGCGGGCACTTTGATCGCGCAACCACTCGCGGGAGTACTTAAATACTTCAGTTCTAAGTGGCTCAACTAGCGGCACTAGATATTCCAGGACCAGATTTGGGTCCACATCAACATCGCCCATGATAAAACCATCTTTTTTGAAACCTTCATAGAGCGCAATCGCATCATCATCGAGAGCGTGCTTGAGCAAATTCTTCATCGGTTCTGGGAAACCATCGGGCAATCGGTTGCATGCACCGAAGTCGAGCACGCCTAAGCGACCATCTTCTAGTAATCGGAAGTTGCCTGGGTGTGGATCAGCGTGAAGTAAGCCTGCACGGTCAGGGGAGGTGAAGTGGAAACGCGCCAACTTCATACCGGCATTGTTGCGTTGCTCTTGGGTGCCACTGGCAATGATCTTTGAGAGCGGAGTGCCTTCGAGCCATTCGCTTACTAACACGCGATCAGATGCCATCACAACTTTTGGAATCGCAATATCTGGATCGTTCTCGTAAACCTCGGAATATTTCTGTTGTGCTTCTGCTTCGTAACGGTAATCAACTTCTTCAATAATGCGCGCACGCAGTTCTTCGAGCAACGGTTTCATATCTAAACCGGGCATTACTAATTGGAAAATTTTGGCAAAGCGTTGAATCTGATTTAGATCTGAGATCAAAGCTTCCGCAGCGCCTGGATATTGAATCTTTACCGCAACGGCTCGGCCATCTTTCCAAGTTGCTTTATGAACTTGGCCAATTGAAGCCGATGCAGTTGGTTGATCTTCGAAGTTAGCGAAGTTATCGCGCCAGTCTTCACCCAACTCTTTAGCTAAAACTTTATGAACTACTCGAGTTGGTAGTGGTGGTGCTGATTCTTGTAATTTAGTAAGAGTCTCGCGATATGGCTTAGCGATTTCTTCTGGCAAAGCGGCTTCAAAAACCGAAAGAGCTTGGCCGAATTTCATCGCGCCACCCTTTAGTTCACCTAAAACTTTAAATACTTGCTCAGCAGTTTTCTCTTGAATCTCACTAAAGACCATGCTGCCGGATTGACCAACAAGTTGGCGACCGAAACCGAGTGCACTGCGACCAGCAATACCGACAGGAATAGAGATCATCTTGGCGGTGCGCGCCGTTGTTGATTTAGGGATCTCGGTTTCGAAGTTGCTCACTGGCTAATTCTGGCGAGGAAATGAGAACTGCGCACATTGAAATTACCAGGCACACCCGCAGGCGGGGTTGATCGCGTAGGCGATGTGTTGGGGATTACATGGACGAGCAGTATCAAGCAAGATTTGGGTGCCAATTAATTCACTGATGCCAGTATCTAAATAATTAAGAATGCATTGGGCGATTAGGCCGGCAAATTGTGTGGCGGCTGCAGTATTTAATTGTTGAACTGAGGCAAATAATCGAGCTTGATTGATTTGATTTAGTAGCGGTGATTGTTCTATTTGGTCTAATTCAATACATCTAAAACATGGGCTCTTACCTGGAATCACTAGCGGACCAACTCGCAGAGTTGTTGCATCAAGTGCGCTAATAAAAAGATGCGGCAAGTTAGAACTCAGCAAAGTATTGATTTTGGCTGGGTCTGGAGCACCAAAGATTATTGTTAAATAACTTGTAGTAGTTGGATTTTTAGAAATTGGAAAGAGCGCAAAGTCGCGAGCAATCTCAGAAATTCGATTCACCAAGTTAGTACCCAGATCTGTGATCGCAAATACGCCAGTGCCGAGATCGCTCACCTCAATTTCTCGTTGCACATTACTTAACGCAAGAGTTGTTTGCGAGACGCCCGATGCCAGCAAAGTGGTTAAGAGCGAGATGGCTAAGCGATCATCACCACAAATATCAATAGCAACTTTTTGGCGATCACTTAGCGTTGTTACGCCGGCATCGATGATTCCAGTTTGCCAAGTTATCTGACCAAGTTCGGGTGCCATTCGTTTTTGCAATTGTTGATAGGCCGCATCTTGACTCTGATCTTGCGAGTGAGTCTTGCGATTAGTTTTTTCAGAATGAAAACGATCAGCTAAGACGATGGGTTTTGCGACTTGGTCGATTAAATTGGCAGCGACTAGCTCATCGCAAATTTTGTTTACGACTTCAAAAGGCGCCCCAGTTCGAATACTGATTTCAAAACACGTTAGCGAGCCAGTGAAGTTGGCCAAGATGGCAGCAGCACCTGGATGACTGATTTGAATTCCGGCGCTGGCATGGCCAATGAAATGTGCTTGCGGTTTGGTGCCGCTAATGGCGGTAATGATTGCCCCAGTTTTTAGACGAGGCTTGATTTCAGAGATTTCAATTGTGGGATTAGTTGTCATGGGCGCAGAGTGCGCGCATTTTGAATGCGGCTATCTGAGCTAAGTGAAATTCTGCGGAAAGTTTGCCGATTTCTTACCCGAAGTTAGCGGCACTGGCCCGCAGAGTCAGATGCGCTCTTGGTCAGAGAAACTCGCCGGGCAAAGCAAACGACCCGTAACGATTAACTCGCTGCGGGTCGTTCGGTAAAACTTTTGGTGATGAAAAATTACTGAGCTTTGCCAAGGATGCGATTTACCTTGGTGCCACAGACTGGGCAAATGCCCTGTGCCATGCGACGACCAGAGTCAGAAACCTTTACAGTTCCTTCAAAATCACGCTTCTCTTTGCACTTAACGCAGTAAGCGTCACCTTTGTATGTCTCTGCCATGTGAAGCCTCCAATCGACGCGAGCATTTGTCGATGGAATTCGACGAAATTAACTTGCGTGCAGGCTTTACGATACCCCCGCTCACGCTCAAATTGGGGGTTCTGAGCGTGGTTTGTGGGAAGTTTTTTAGGCTATTTATTGCCCAGGCGGGGCCAGATCGCTTTCGGCGAGCTCATAGCCATCAAGGTAGGCCTGGGCTTTGTCTCCATCGGGGTAGGCGGCCAGAATCGCCTGAAAATCTGGGCCATGGTCGAAAAAGCGCAGGTGGATCGCTTCATGGAAGAGGACGTAGTCCTGCACATAGACTGGGGCAAACCTAAGGCGGTCAGAGATACGGATACTCCGATCGATGCCGGTGCATGATCCCCAGCGCTCACGCATCGCTCGCCAGTCGATACTGGCAGGGCGTTCTGAGATTTCAGGGGCATAGGCCTCGATCAGGGCCACGGTGCGGGCGATCAGGACGCTCTCTGACGGGGTGCGATCAGCTTCGGCGCTACGAATCCGCTCGACCATCTCGGGGACGATTGATCGTTCATCGGCTTTACTCATTCGAGCCGGGATCGAAACTACTATCTGTCCACCTTGGCGATATGCCGAGATATTTTTCTTCCGTCGCTTTGATCTGATGACGACGATTTCGCCTTGGTCCACCCCAGGCAAAGTCGGTGCAATTTCCAATGAAGTATCAACTACAGGTTTAGTTATTTGCGATTCAGTAATTGAAAATAAATCGATATTTTCAGATGAATTCATGAGCAAAAGGTAGCGTGAAAGTAGTTCTTTACAAGGAAAAGAATCACTTTGTCAATCTGAGAGTCGGTTGATTCAGATTCAAAACTTCGTTAAGTTCACGCTTACGAAGTCCTCGGATAACAGTTTTATATCTGCAAGGGGAAGGCAGATATTTAACAGCGACCGGGGACTTCGCTTTTTATTTCCACTGAGTTTTAAAAAAGAAATAACAAACAGGCGTTACTTAAAGTAAGCCGCTTAAATCATCAGGGACTTCAACGCTTGCTAAATAAAGCTGCGGATTAAGTAACTCTTCTTGGGTTGGCAAGATGCCAGACCAAATCTTGTCGCGAGTTGAGATATTGCTGAGTTCAGAGATAGAACGCCAGAAAGCACTTGCTTCGCGCGCTAACCGAGGGGATACCTCTAGGCCAAGGAGTGAAGAGAATAGTTGCTTGGTTGGTGCATTAGTTGCGCGATGACGTCGCAAAGTTTCACGCAACTTTTCTAGATTCGGTAGCCGCTCACCAGCTGCACTTGTGACGACTTCATCGACCCAGCCATCGATTAGTGCGAGTGCAACTTCAAGTTTTGTTAACGCAGCTTTCTGCGCTTCAGATTCTTCGGGGGTAAATAAACCTTGATTAATTGCGTTGGCAAATGATTCCGGATTATTCAAATCAATCTCAGCCGAACTAAGTGCCGAAGAGGCTTGCTCCTGGATTGCATCCATATCAATTGTTATCCCGCGGCCATATTCGATAATGGCTTGGCGCAAATATGAAACTAACCATGGGTTGTTATCAAAGAGTCGGGCAATGGCGGCTTCGCGTAGTGCGTGGAATAAGCGAACTTCAGTGATCGGCACATCAAGATCTTGCGCCCAAGTGTTTATATTTTGCGGAATTAGCGCCGGGTGGGCCGGCGTAATTAGCGGCAGACCAACATCGTGGATTCCGGTAACACTGGCTGAAAGTTGACCAATAGCTTGACCTAATTGAGTTGCGATAAGTGAGCCTATGAAGCCTTTTAAGAGCCCACCGATCATCTCCATAGATGCGTGTGCATTTCCAATGCCGCCTAATATGTTTTCGCCATTTGGGCCTTTAAACATATTGGGATCAACGCCAGCTTCGGCTAAAAATTCTTCATTGATTGAACCATCGGAATTAAATGCTTGGTCGGCAGCTTCACTTGCTTGCGATAACAAACCCGCTAGTGCATCAGTTAATCCAGCGGCCAGTGGTTCGACAGTTTCTTGCCATCCAGCCAAAGTGGTATCAACCCAATCAGTGCGACTTAGCGCAATTCGGCTTTCAGAACTCTGCAGAGCGAAATCTGTTTTGTCATCGAGCCAGAGTTGGGCAAGATCTAACGCAGTTTTAATTTCAGCAACATCATTTGCACCAACTGGTTGCGAACCATGTGCTTGGGTAAATTTCTTGGCAATGTCGCGCACAATTGTTTTTGGTAGTGGTTCTGGTTTTGCCGAATTTGAAAGTAGTGGATTAATAAATCCAGCTGGATTAAGGCCAAGTTTTTCGAACTGTTCTTTCATTTCGGCTTGCATTGCTTCAAGGGCTGCAGCAAGTTCGGCAGATTTTTCAGCGTCGCCTGAGTTATCGCTGGGTCCGAAACCAAAAGATGTCATAGCTGCCTTTCCGCTGTTGCTTAACTCTCACTAAATCTTATAAAACTCTTAAAACCTGACGAACTAATACTAGTTAAACAACCCGAGTGGGCACTTTCTACCTGAAACCTCTAGGCTAGACCCATGTCCAACGCCTTCACCGCCTTAATTTGGTGGTTAATTCCCCTTGCCGGGCTTCTTGGCGCGCTGGGTTATGTCCTCTGGGTTAGTAAGTTTCAGGGAAAATTCGAGCAAGAAACAACTCGCTCAGTAACTTCTTTCCAGAAATTCCAAGATTCTTTCCGCGATCAACAGGCACGCGATCTTGCGGCAAAAGAAAAGCCAGTCGACCCAACTACCTAAGCGCATCCCATGAGATTTTCTCCGCTACCTCGCTTAGTTAGATACTTCCTTGCTTTGATTTTGGTTTTATCACTCTTCATTCCGCTGCCATTTGCAATCTTGCTACCTGGTCCAGCAACTGATGTCTTGGGTCCGGTTGTGAAAATCCCATCTCGTTTCACCGATAAAGTTCCAGCTCCTACTGGGAAATTGATGCTCACAACTGTTTCAGTCTCAACGCCAAATTCCAAAGTATTAGGGTTTGAAGTTTTAGTACGTTGGATCCAAGCTGACGGAGTAGTGGTACCGAAATCAGTTATTTATGAGCCAGATGTTGATTTTGAAGAAGTAAAAAAAGAGAGCAAGGCAGAAATGGATGGCTCGCAGGACAACGCGGTAGCGGCTGCGTTTAATTACTTAAACATGTACGAACCTGCGCTAGCACCAGCTTTGCGATCAGGTGATTTAAATCCTGCGCTATTAAAATTTGATTTACCAAATACCGGCGGGCCAAGTGGTGGCTTGATCTTTGCTCTTGGAATTGTTGAGAAGTTAAATACTGCGCAACTAGTAAATGGCCGCTTGATTGCAGGAACTGGCACCATTAATAAAAAAGGTGAAGTTGGGCCAATTGGCGGCATCGAAGATAAGTTGATTGGAGCTAAACGAGCTGGCGCAACGCTTTTTATCGCCCCCATTGATAACTGCATCGACATAACCAATATTCCAAAGGGGCTGCAGGTTGTGGCGGTTTCGACCTTGGCAGAGGCTGTGACTCTGCTGAAAAAGCCTGCTCAGGCCTTGGCAAAGCTTCCCGTGCTCAGCGGCTGCTCTAATTAGCGTTCAGCCTCTAAATAGCGCAAAATTGGGTTATCCCAACGGGGTAGTTTTTAGAAAATGGAGAAATAGATGAGTTCGAATCCGCAATTTGATTTCGCAAAGAGCTTTGGCCGCAAGTCAGGTGGCCGACGCGTAAGTCCTCTTTCGATCACTGTCGGAATCTTGGTAGCAGCTGCAATCGCCCTAGTTTCACTTAGTGGTTTTTATGCGGATTGGCTCTGGTACAAATCTGTTGATTACACCGGTGTTTGGTCAACCACGCTATTTACTAAGGTGTATCTCTTCTTCGGCTTTGGATTAATTACTTCGCTATTTGTTCTGCTCAATGTTTATTTGGCATTCAAGCGTCGCCCGGTTTATGTATCAATGGCCGTCGAGAATGACAACTTAGAACGTTACCGCGCACAACTCGAACCTCTTCGCAAACTTGCATTTGCTGGCGTCGGCGTAGCCGTATTTTATTTTGCCGGCACAGCCGGAACATCGCTTTGGCGCACTTGGTTACTTTTCAAGAACTCAACTGAGTTCGGTGTTAAAGATGTGCAATTTAACTTAGACATTTCCTTCTTTGCTTTCCGCTTACCTTTCTGGCAATCACTTATCTCTTGGGGATTTTCAGCTCTGATCTTGGCAATTCTGGCATCAGGTGCCGTGCATTATTTATACGGTGGCTTCCGCCCGCAAATGCGCCAAGATCGCACAACGCCATTTGCTCGTGCGCAACTTTCTGTTCTGCTTGGACTATTTGTTCTGCTTAAGGGCGTGGCATATTGGCTTGATCGCTACGCACTTTCGTTGAAAGAGAACAAACTAATCACTGGTTTAACTTATTCAGATGTAAATGCGCTGCTACCTGCCAAAGCGATTTTGGCTGGCATCGCAGTAATCTGTTCACTGCTCTTCTTCGCTAATATCTTCCGTAAATCATGGTTCTTGCCCGCATCTGGCACCGCGCTATTGGTTATCTCAGCGGTCTTGATCGCCGGCGTTTATCCAGCAGCCATTCAAACTTTCCAAGTAAAGCCATCTGAATCATCAAAGGAAGCGCCTTATATTCAGCGCAATATTGATGCTACTCGTGACGCATATGATTTAAGTGGCGTTGAGATGAAGGATTACGCAGCAACCCTTAAGACTTCTTCAGGTCAGCTAGCAAATGATGCCGCAACAATTGCGAATATTCGCTTGATGGATCCAAATGTTATTTCAGCAACCTTCCGCCAACTGCAGCAGATCAAGCCTTACTACGCCTTCCCAGATTCACTCGATGTTGATCGTTACACAATCAATGGCGTTCAGCGCGATACTGTGGTTGCAGTTCGTGAATTAAATATCGCTGGCAATCCAAGTCGTAACTGGATTAACGACCACTTGGTTTACACCCACGGTTTTGGTTTTGTGGCTGCCTTCGGCAATACCGTTGACCTAGATGGAAAGCCAAACTTTGCTGTGGGCGATCTGCCACCAACAAAAGGCCTAGGAGAATTCCAGCCACGCGTTTATTTCGGTGAGAATGTTCCTGACTATTCAATTATTGGTGGTGTTAAAACTGATTCACCAGTTGAGTTCGATTTCCCAGATGACTCAGCTGCTAATGGTCAGAAGAACTACACCTACACCGGTAGCGGTGGAGTTCCAGTTGGCTCATTCTTTAACAAGTTGGTTTTCGCGATTAAGTATCAAGAACAGAAGATCCTGCTTTCTAGCTTGATCAATAAAGATTCTAAGATCCTGTTCGAGCGCAATCCGCGTGAACGCGTAGCAAAAGCTGCTCCATGGTTAACTCTTGATGGCGATCCATATCCAGCAGTTGTCGATGGCAAGGTGCTTTGGATTATCGATGGCTATACAACTAGTGCTGGCTACCCATATGCCCGCAAGACATCACTTTCTGGCTCAACCACAGATGCGTTAACTGCGAATTCAAATTCTATTACCGCACAGTCTGACACCACCGTTAACTACATTCGTAACTCGGTTAAAGCCACAGTTGATGCCTATGACGGCACTGTTTCACTTTATGCCTGGGATGAGAAAGATCCAGTGCTAAAGACTTGGAGTAAGGCATACCCAAATACGGTTAAGCCAAAGAGTGCGATGTCTGCGCAATTACTTGATCACGTTCGCTATCCAGAAGATATGTTCCGTATTCAACGTGACATTCTTAGTGCGTATCACGTAAAGACAGCCGATGCTTTCTACGGCGGTCAAGACTTCTGGCGTGTGCCTCGTGACCCATCAACTTTTGGTGCCAACGCAGGTAACCAACCTCCTTACTACATGACCCTACAAATGCCAGGTGCGACTAAATCAACCTTCTCGTTGACGACACCGTTCGTACCACGTGGTGGTCGTGAAAACCTCTCCGCGTTCGCTGCCGTAAATTCTGAGGCAGGTCCTGATTACGGAAAGATCACCGTGCTGCAGTTACCACGCAGCACAAATATCGCCGGTCCTTCGCAGGTAGCTTCAAACTTCGAAGCTAAGCCTGAAGTTGCAAACTCGCTTTCACTATTGCGTCAGGGTGGTTCTGATGTAGTACTAGGCAACTTAGTAACTCTGCCAGTCGGAAGTGGCTTGCTTTATGTTCAGCCAGTTTATGTAAGAGCAACTAGTAACACTGCGGCTTATCCATTGCTGCAGAAAGTGTTAGTTTCCTTCGGTGATCAAATTGGTTTCGACGACACCTTAAAGGGAGCGCTTGATCAAGTATTCGGTGGCAACTCTGGAACTACATCAGCATCAACTCCATCAACTTCAACAACTACAACAACTACAACAACGCCAAAGAATTCAACAGCGCTATCAACTGCATTACGTGCAGCTGTTCAAGCAATGAAGGATTATCAAGCCGCAAATGCCAAGGGTGATTTTGCTGCTGCTGGTCGTGCGTTAGATAAATTACAAGCAGCAATCGCTGCAGCCGAATCTGCGCAAGGAAAGTAAGTATTAAATAGCCAATTTGGTTATTACCGCTGCACCGCTTACGATTAGGGCAACCGACGCGGGGTGGAGCAGCTCGGTAGCTCGCTGGGCTCATAACCCAGAGGTCGTAGGTTCAAATCCTGCCCCCGCTACTATCGTGAAATGCCTTTATAGATACCAATCTATGAGGGCATTTTTCATGTCTGGGCTATCTGATTCGAAGTGAGTTTGTAACTACAAATACTGAACTTAGCGCCATGGCCGCAGCTGCATACATTGGGTTTAGTAAGCCAGTAGCTGCAATTGGAATACCAATCACGTTATATGCAAATGCCCAAGTTAGATTGCCTTTAATAATCTTGATGGTGCTATCTGATAACTGTAGGGCAGCAATTGCGGCATTTAAATCTGGTCGCATCAAAGTTATATCGGCTGCCGCAATTGCGGTATCAGTGCCGGTACCCATCGCCATGCTTAAATCAGCTGCAGCAATGGCAGCAGCATCATTAATGCCATCGCCAATCATTAACACTTTATGGCCCTTGCTCTGTAAATTAGTAATTGCGGCTAATTTACTTTCAGGTGAAGCGGCTGCGGTTACTTGGCTGATATCAATACCAACCTTAAGAGCAACAGCGTGGGCAACTCCTGGTGAGTCACCAGTTACTAACCAAGGAGAAATTCCCATCTCTTTGAACTTAGCGATAGTTTGGGCAGCATCTGACTTAATTTCATCTCCGACTGAAAACACCGCAAGTGCAATGCCATCCCATGCCATTACCGAAAAAGTAAGTGCTTGTGCCTGCGCTGCGCTAATGGCCGCTTGGATATCAGGATGGAAATCAACGCTGCTATGAGCAACTGCTGCAGGTGAGCCAATTAAAACTACTGGGGAGTGAATTCCTAAATTAACTCGGCCAGCTGCGCCGTTTCCTGGTGAAACTGAGTAATCCGAAACTGTAGTTGCTTTAATTCCTTGGGCTGCGATGTAGTCGGCAATTGCTTGACCAACCGGGTGATTGTTCTGGCTTTCAATTGAAAGTGCAGACGACAAGATCGTGGCTTCTTTAATCAATTCGGGATAAATCTGCGCTAATTGGGCAGCTGCCCCCATTGAAACTGTGGCAGCGCTAACTTTCATCTTGCCACTAGTAATAGTGCCAGTTTTATCGAGCAGAACGCGGTCGATGCCACGCGAAGCTTCCAGCGCACTTGGTGAGGAAATGACTATTCCACGCTGGGCACCGCGGCCCGATGCCACCATCAGCGCAACTGGCGTAGCAAGACCCAAGGCACATGGACAAGCAATAACTAGTACTGCGATTGCTGTTGCTATCGCATTAGTTAATTGTGAGTCATATAAGTACCAAGCCAAACCAGTAGCAATTGCGACCAGCGTTACCACTGGCACGAAAATAGCGCTGATTTTATTTACTCGGGTTTGAATAGGGGAACGACCACCTTGTGCCGAAAGCACCATCGCTGTTATTCGCGATAATTCAGTATCGCCACCAATTCGAGTTGCCTTAACAATAATGCGACCGTTGTGATTAAGGGTTGCGCCAATAACTTTTGAACCTGGCTTAACTTCAACCGGTAGCGATTCACCGGTGATCATTGAGTTATCAACGGTGCTATTACCTGAGATAACTTCACCATCTGTAGCAATTCGCTCGCCTGGCTTAACTAAGAATTCATCACCTACTTGCAGATTAGCAATTGGAATAATTACTTCTTGACCAGAACGAATAACGGTTACTTCTTTGCTGCCAAGTTCAAGCAACGATTGCAGTGCACTTCCTGCGTTGGCCTTAGCTCTAGCCTCTAGGTAACGACCAAGAATCACAAAAAGCAGAACTCCGGCTGCAACTTCAGTATAGACATCACCATTGCCAGTTGCATTTGCATAAATAGACCAACCAAATGCGGCAAGTGAGCCAAGGGAAACTAAGTTATCCATCGTCAGCGAACCATGGCGCTTAGGATTGATAAAAATTAAGAAGTTATTAAAGGCAGCGCGATGAATCGGAAAAGCGACAATGAGAATAAGCGGCGCCGTTAAGCCGATGGCAACCCAAGCAGTTGGTGAATAAAGCGGATGAGGTAAACCAAAAGCATCTAGTTGATCGTGCACAAACATATCGATTGCGTGATGCCAGGTCATGATCATTGAAATGGCGATAGCCGGTACTGCAGAGAGAATGGAAAGAGCTAAAGCCAGCCCAGAACGCTTGCTATGTAAGGCTAATTGCGAAGGATCTGTAACCAGAGTGGCGCTATAACCGGCACTCTTAATGGCAGCTATCAGTGTCTTAGTAGAGACGTCGTCTTCGGCATTAACGTGCACAGACTCAGTCGCAAAGCTAACGGTGGCTTTAACACCAGCGATTGAATTCAGCGTTCCTTCAATGCTATTTACACAAGAGGAGCAAGACATTCCACTTACTTTGAAGGTATAGATCACTTTAGCGCCGCCATAACTGTTGGGTGAAGCAAGGTGTTTGAAGAAATTCCACTACCGCCGAATGGGCCAGCTTCGCCTGTTAGATTTGAAAAAGTTCCGCCAGCTTCGCGCACGATTACATCAAGTGCTGCCATATCCCAAAGTGCCAAACGTGGTTCAGCTGCAATATCTACAGCGCCTTCAGCAACTAACATGTGTGACCAAAAATCACCCAAACCGCGTGATCGGATACAGCTACTAATTAAGGTTCTAAATTTATCTAAGTGCTCATTCCAGCCATCGAAATCTGAATAGGCAATTGAGGCATTTGATAATTCAGAGACCTTAGAAACTTCGATCTTGCGAGGAGCGCTGCCATTTAAAGTTGTAAATGCGCCGTTACCTGCACTTGCATACCAACGCCTAAATAGAGCTGGCGCACTTGTCACGCCAACAATAACTTTCTCACTGCCATCTTCTTGTCGTTCGACTAACCCAATTAGTGTTGCCCAAGTCGGAACTCCGCGCATAAAATTCTTGGTGCCATCGATTGGGTCCATCACCCAATACCTAGTTGCATCTTGATGTTGACTACCGAATTCTTCGCCAACTAAGCCGTCGGCTGGTCGTTCTGTTGCTAAATGTTTACGTAGCGCTTCTTCGGTGGCTCTATCAGCATCAGTAACTGGGGTGTTATCTGGTTTAGTTGAGACAACTAAATCTTGGGCTAAATATCGGGTCATCGTGATTCCATCGGCGATTGCCGCGAGCTCAAGGGCGAGCTCTAAATCAGATTCCAACGAGTATTTTGCGCTCATAATGAGCCTAATTCTATTGCTCTAGCTCGACCTTCGGAGCATCCAATAGTGAGCGCAAACTAGCAACTCGCGCCGTGCGCACCTCATCGATTAAGCCATCTGGCGCTGCCCAAATATCTAATTGGCAGCCAGCACCATGGTGAGCGCAATTGGTCATGCAGGTGGCTGCAATTGGACTTAAATCTTCGAAAGCGGCGACGATGCGATTGGGGTCAATGTGCGAAAGACCAAATGCGCGAATTCCGGGGGTATCAATTACCCAACCGACTGCACCGACATGTGCAGGTGAAAATAGTGGCAAAGCAACAGCGCTAGAAGAAGTGTGGCGCCCACGGCCGGACACATCATTGATCACGCCAGTTGCACGATCAGCTTCAGGAACGATGGCATTAATCAAAGTTGATTTACCAACACCAGAATGACCGACTAGTACCGATATTTTTCCAGTTAGCATTTCATGCAATCTTTGCAGATCAGCTTCTTTGCTTTCGGTTTTAATCGCAGTTGTCAGAATCTTCACACCTAGCGTTTTGTACTCTTCCATAAATTCTGGAATCTGCCCTAGATCAGTCTTCGTGACCAAAATAACTGGCGCGATACCTTCATTAAATGCGCTAACTAAGAACCGGTCAATTAAGCCACGACGAGGTGGTGGATTAGTTGCGGCAACCACAATTACTAATTGATCAATATTGGCGACAATAGTGCGTTCAACTTTGGCAGCATCATCTACGGTGCGACTAAGCGAATTGCGTCGTTCGGTTATGGTCACGATGCGCGCTAATGAATCAGTTTTTCCACTTACATCTCCGACTAAACCAACTCGATCGCCAACTACTACTGACTTTGGGCCAAGTTCACGAGCCTTCATAGCGGTAACGATTACACCATCATCGGTAATACAAGTTGTTCGACCACGATCTACGGCAGTTACTAATAAAAAAATGGCATCATCATGTGCGGGGCGATCTTTAGTACGGCGGCGCGTGCTGCGCGCTGGGCGCACTCGCGCATCAGATTCGTCGTATTCGCGCGTACTCATGCAGTAAGTGAACTCCAAAGGCCAGGGAAATCTGGCAAAGTTTTGCGGGTAGTCGCGATATTTTCGACCTCAATACCTGGAACAACTAAACCAATCGCTGCTCCTGCGGTAGCTAAGCGATGATCATCGTAAGTATGGAAAACCCCTGCGTGAAGTGGGGCCGGAGTTATATGTAGCGCAGTTTCTTCTTCAGTTACGTTTCCACCGAGAGCGTTAATTTCATTAGTTAGCGCTGCTAAACGATCGGTTTCATGTAAGCGCAAATGTCCAATACCGCGTAAATGTGATGGTGAATCAGCCAATGCGCATAGGGCTGCGATCGCAGGCGTTAATTCGCCAACTTCATGAAGATCAATATCAATGCCATGAATTTTTCCAGTGCCAGTCAACTTCAAACCATTACTTACAAATTCAACTTTGGCGCCCATCTGCGTCAAGATATCGCGCAGTTGATCACCAGGTTGAGTGGTTGCGGTCGGCCAATCGGCAATCGTGACATCGCCACCGCAGATCATGGCAATTGATAAGAATGGCGCCGCATTAGACAAATCTGGTTCGATTACGAAATCTTTACCATTAAGTTTTCCAGGTAGGACTTTCCAAATATTATTTGCGGCATCAACTTCAACAGTTGCACCGAAGAAGCGCAACATATCTACTGTCATATCAATGTGTGGCATTGATGGAAGCGCACCACCAACATGTTTAACGGTTATGCCATTTGTCATGCTGGGGCCGATTAATAAAAGCGCCGATAAGAATTGGCTAGAAGCGCTCGCATCAATCTCAAGTGCACCCCCTGGAATTTCACCCGTGCCATTTAAAGTTAGCGGCAAGCTATAGCGACCTTCATGTTCAACTGAAATTCCTAAATCTTCGAGAGCTTTAATTACTGGGCCAAGTGGACGTTCATGCGAACGAGGATCGCCATCAAAGGCCACCGAACCAGTTGCCAGCGCTGAAAGTGGCGGCAAGAAGCGCATTACGGTGCCGGCATTGCCCACATCGATTTTTACCGGGCCGCTCATTTTTGTTGGTGTAATTTTCCAAGCCACATCGCCATCGACCGTGGTCTCGACAATGGAAATTCCTAGTTCGCGTAAGCCAGCAACCATCAATTCGCTATCACGTGAAATTAGCGGGCGCCGGATTAACGATGGGGTAGTTGCTTGCGCCGCCAAAATCAGGGCTCGATTCGTTACTGATTTCGAGCCCGGGATTGTGACGGTAGCGCTGATCGGCTGAGGGCCACGAAAGATGGCGGGCCAATTTCCAGAAGATTGCGCTGAAGTCATGTGCGAACTCTACTGGGTTGGTGATTGCGCTAGCGTTGCGCTTATGTGCGGACGCTTTGTACAGACCCATCAAATGCAGGAGTTAGTCGAACAATTTTCAGCCCATGGCGCAGTCCCTGCTTATTCATTGCCAGCTAGTTGGAATATCGCACCGACTAATCCGATTTACATCGTGCGCGAAAATGGCGGCCAACGCGAATTAGCAGTGGCCTCTTGGGGCTTGATCGGAAATTGGCATAAAACTATTTCCGAAGCGCGGGCTTCACAATCTCATGCAATCAATGCTCGTTCGGAATCGATTCACGAAAAACCAACATTTAGAAATGCGTTTCGAACTACTAGGTGTTTGATCCCAGTGCAGGGCTATTACGAATGGGCCACTGCCCTCGGTCGCTATAAACCTAAACAAGCTTTCTATATTTCCGGGGCAGATAACCAATCACTTTCAGTTGCTGGGCTCTGGAGTAGTTGGCGAACCCCCGATGATCAGATCATCGAGAGCGCATCGATTATTACGCGCGAAGCCGTGGGGGAGTTAGCAACAATTCATAGTCGGATGCCAGTGATGATGTCGAAGGAGCGTTGGGGCGAATGGCTTGACCCAAAGCTGCACGATGTCGCTGTTTTGCAAGGATTAATGCACCACGAAGAACCAGCGGCGGGGTTGGTACCAGTTCCAGTTTCTAGTGCGGTTAATACGGTTGCGGTAAATAACCCAGATCTGGTTAAGGAAATCGAACTTGGTGAGCCCGAAACTCTCTTTTAATTCTCGGCTCTAAACACTAATAAGAAATGCGAAAACCTCAGGTTGCCAGATAACCTTACGGCGATGACATCTACTCAGTTGGTTCAAGAGAGCCCAGCCGAACGCGGTTGGAGCGAGATGCCCTTGCCTAAAGAAATGACGACGAGTAAATAATTATGAATATCGAGAGTGAATACCTAGGCGCCGTTGGATTGGCGACCATGGTGATTCGCCCTGGTGACACTGCTGTTGCTCTTGGAATCGGTGAATTACCGATTGCTGCTGGCTCACATTTATTAAATGTAATGGAAAGCGCATGCGTTACGGCAATTGCGGAATATTTTGAAGGCAGCGAAACCACCATATTAAGCGGTAGTTCAATTGAAGTTATAGCTGGTGTTTCAATCGGAACTGAAATTCGCGGTATGGCTAGATGTATTGAAGTAAATGGCAAAGAATTAACATTTGAATGCGATATTTACGATGGTGAACGACATATTGCGCACGGTCAAATAAAAAGAACCGCAGTCGAGCGAGTATCTTTCCTCGCCCGAACTGCGGCTCAAACGCTAACTAGCGCGCCACGCATTAATTAATTACTTCTTGGTCTCCCAGAAGATCGCTGCAATTTCATCGATCTTGGCAATTAACTTATCGGCAACTGCAACATCTTGAGTGCCCTTAGTACCGGCAGCTCCAGCTAATTTAGTTGCATCATTGAAGAGTGTGTGAAGTTGTGGGTATGCCTCAAAGTGATTTGGCTTGAAATAATCTGTCCAGAGAACCCATAGGTGCTCTTTAACTTGATGTGAACGCTCTTCTTTGATTGCAACTGAGCGAGAACGGAAATCAGCATCTGTATTAGCTGCATACTTTTCCATGCAAGCCTTTACTGAAAGCGCTTCGATTTTTGCTTGAGCTGGATCGTAAACGCCACAAGGTAGGTCGCAGTGCGCGTAAACAGTGGTGCTTGGCTTTAGAAATGAAATCATTTGAAGTTCCCTTTCGTGCAATAAACGTTTGGTTTTTTGATTCCTAAGTGTGACACTACCGCCTATGGGGAAATTTGGCTTGTCCGCTTGGCGCACAGTCACCGTTGCTGGCAATTCCATGTCGCCCACGCTGGTTGAAGGGGATTGGCTGGTCGTTTCCTGGGCTGCTGAGCCAGCGATACCAAATTTAAAGAAGCAAGAAGTCTATGTAATTGAGCGTGCCGATCGACCAGGTGTTTATGTCGTCAAGCGGTTGATGGAAATCGGTAGCGGTGAAAATGCCGGCACTGTTTGGGTTGAAGGTGACAATGTGGCCAGTACTGATTCACGTCAATGGGGCTGGATAGATCAAACCGAACTACGTGCGCGCGTGTTATTTCGTTTTAAAAAAGCGAATAGCAAGCGCGGTCGTAAGTAATTAGCGAGTAAACGCCTCAGTCATTAGCGCTTTAGCTTCTTCTTCATGCCAATGATGATTTCCAGTTGCAGGCGATGCACTTGCTAATCGTGAAACTCGACGAAGAGTGCGACCACCAAAGCCAGTACCACCAAAGTGTTCAGATGTACCAAGTGCGATGTGTGACCAGGCACCTTGATTAGCTGGTTCATCTTGAACCCAAAGTAGAGATGCGTTTGGATGCTTAGCTGCTTCGACTGCCATCTCGGCTGCTGGCAATGGATACAACTGTTCAACTCGAACAATGGCAGTTGAATGCTCACCATTTTTTTCGCGCTCAGCAATTAGATCGTGATAGAGCTTGCCGGAACAGAAAATCACACGTGAAGCATTAGCAACTTTTTCATCACTGATAACTGGACGAAATGTTCCAGAAGTAAAATCACTTAACGCGGAGGCCGCAGCCTTTAAGCGCAACATTGACTTCGGTGTGAAGACCACCATTGGGCGACGAGCAGGATTAGCTGCATGCCAACGCAATAAGTGGAAGTAAGAGGCAGGCGTTGAAGGTTGCGCAACCGTCATATTATTTTCAGCACAGAGCAGTAAGTAACGTTCAATGCGACCTGATGAGTGATCTGGTCCTTGACCTTCATAACCATGTGGCAGCAGAAGAATTAGCGACGAACGCTCACCCCATTTTTGTAAAGCGGAGGAAATGAATTCATCAATAATGGTTTGAGCGCCATTGCTGAAGTCGCCAAATTGGCCTTCCCATAGAACTAGCGCTTCTTCACGAACCACCGAATAGCCATATTCGAAGCCCATTGCAGCGTATTCCGAGAGCAATGAGTCGATCACAAAGAATTGATTTTCATCTTGAATCAGACCACGTAGCGGAGTCCACTCACTGGCATTTTCTTTATCTACGATCACTGCGTGACGATTTGAGAAAGTACCGCGGCGCGAATCTTGACCGGCTAAGCGAATTGGTCGACCTTCAAGAAGTAACGAACCGAAAGCCAGAGTTTCACCCATCGACCAGTCGATAGATCCATCATTTAGCATTTCAACGCGCTTAGTTAATTGCGGAACCAATTTCGGATGAATTGTGAAGCCTTCTGGCACTGCGACTTGGGTGGCTGCAATTTGGCGCGCGACTGCTTCAGTTATTGAAGTATCAACACTTGTTGGAGCTGGAACTTGCGGAATCTTCTTGTGGGCTGGCTGTTCAGCTTCGTGATTATGAACTGAAGCAAACACGGCTTCGAGTTGATCTTGGAAATCTTTCGCGACTTCTTCAGCTTCTAGTTGAGTGATGTCGCCACGACCGATTAAACTTTCGGTGTACAAAGTACGAGTTGTGCGCTTAGCATCAATTAATTTGTACATTAGCGGCTGAGTGAAACTTGGCTCATCACCTTCGTTATGCCCACGGCGTCGGTAGCAAACCATGTCAATGACGACATCTTTGTTAAATTCTTGACGATACTTAAATGCTAAGTGCGCCACACGAACACATGCTTCAGGGTCATCACCGTTTACATGGAATACCGGCGCTTGAATAATTTTGGCAAAATCAGTTGAATACGTTGCTGAACGAGAACCGTGTGGTGAAGTCGTAAAACCAACTTGATTGTTAATAACAATGTGTACGGTTCCGCCAGTGCGATAGCCACGAAGTTGTGACATCTGTAGGGTTTCGGCAACTACACCTTGACCAGCGAAGGCAGCATCGCCGTGCATCAAGATCGGCAATACCGAGAAAATATTCTTAATATTTAGCTTATCTTGCTTAGCCCGCACAATGCCTTCTAGTACTGGGTTTACCGCCTCGAGGTGCGATGGATTAGCTGCCAAATAAATCTTTGTTGTAGCGCCTGATTCGGCAGTAAAAATGCCTTCGGTACCTAAGTGATACTTAACATCGCCCGAGCCTTGAACTTGATTCTCTTGGTAATGGCCTTCAAACTCTTGAAAGATTTGTCCGTGTGATTTTCCAGCGATGTTTGCCAATACATTTAAGCGACCACGGTGTGGCATACCAATACAAACTTCATGAAGCTTAGCTTCAGCAGCTTCTGAAATAACCGCATCAAGTAGTGGAATCACAGATTCGCCACCTTCAAGTGAGAAGCGTTTCTGACCGACGAATTTAGTTTGTAAGAATGATTCGAAAGCTTCGGCGCTATTTAGTTTGCGCAGAATACGAAGCTGCTCTTCGCGAGCGACTTTCGGAGTTCCAACTTCAATATGCTCTTGCATCCATTTACGTTCGGCTGGATTTTCAATATACATATATTCAACACCGATTGAGCGGCAGTATGAATCGCGCAGAATTCCTAGAATATTTCGCAGCGGCATAAATGCTTTGCCACCAAAACCACCAGTTGCAAATTCACGATCTAGATCCCAAAGAGTTAGTCCGTGAGTTTCGACATCTAAATCTGGGTGAATGCGTTGCTTATATTCCAGCGGATCAGTATCGGCCATTAAGTGACCATTGATGCGGTAAGCCTGAATTAATTGCTGAACGCGTGCTGTTTTAGAGATGTGATCATCGCGAGTGAAATCAAGATCCGTGGCCCAACGAATTGGCACATAAGGAATCCGAAGCGCTGCAAAAATATCTTCATAGAAATGTTCTGCACCAAGAATTAGTTCATGAATTCGACGCAAGAAATCACCAGATTGAGCACCTTGAATGACTCGGTGGTCGTAAGTGCTAGTTAAGGTAATAACCTTGCTGACAGCCAAGCGGGCCAAGGTTTCATCGGATGCACCTTGGAATTCAGCTGGGTAATCCATAGCTCCAACGCCAATAATTAAGCCTTGACCTTGGACTAAGCGTGGAACTGAGTGAACAGTGCCAATAGTGCCTGGGTTTGTAATCGAGGCAGTGGTGCCTGCGTAGTCCTCAACAGTTAGCGTGCCACCTCGCGCTTTGCGAATAACATCTTCGTAAGCACTTACGAATTGCGCAAAATCTAATTCTTCACAGCCTTTAATCGAAGGAACTAATAATTGACGTGAACCGTCTGGTTTAGAGATATCAATTGCGATACCAATGTTTATGTGTTCTGGTTGCCCGATTGCTGGCTTACCTTCAATCTCACCATAAAAAACATTCATCTCTGGCATAGCGCGCATCGCTTTAATCATTGCGTAGCCAATTAAGTGAGTAAAGGAAACTTTTCCACCGCGGGTACGCTTCAAGTGATTATTAATCACGATGCGATTATCGATCATCAATTTTGCTGGAATTGCACGAACACTGGTAGCTGTTGGAACGTTCAATGATGCTTCCATGCTTTGAACAACACGTGCGCTAACTCCGCGAAGAGGAGTCAATGACGAAGCTGCAGGTGTAACTAAAACAGGAACAGGTTTTTTAATTGGATCAGCTGGAGTTGGAGCAGTTGTTACAACTGGTGCCGTTACTAAAGGTTGTTGAGTTTGAACTGAGGCAATTGGGGCTGGTGCTACAGCTGGCGCAATTGGAGCGGCCGCTTGCGCCTGCATCGCTTTTGGAACTGGTGGAACGCCGGCTTTAGGAGTCGCTGCAGCATTTTGACCGACAGTGCCATTCTTTGTGAAGTATTCAATCCAAGCTTGATCAACTGAGGCAGGATCTGCGAGGTATCGCTCTTGCATTTCCTCGACTAACCAATCGTTAGCACCAAAATCGATATTTGAATCGGAAGCCGACACTGGCGCTCTCCCTTTGTTAGTCGCGATCTACCTATAAAGTCTACTGAGGTGAGCCCCAATGTTTAAAAACGTCTATTCGTAGTCGTCAGCGTAAGTTAAGCGATATTGGGCACATTTAGCAGCGATCGGCTAAGCCGATAGAAAGTCAGCAACTTCGGCAGCTGTCGGATAAGAGCTCTGCGCCCCTGGCCGAGTAACGCTTAACCCTGCGGTTTGGCAGCCTAGGGCGGCAGCCTTAACTGGTGACATCTGCATAGCTAAGCCAAATGCAAAGGAGCCCACGAAACAATCGCCGGCACCAGTTGTGTCGAGAGGTTTAACTTTTTGCGCAGCGACTTTTGTGATTGCGCCATCGGCGATTACGACACCATCTTCGCCCAAAGTGACAACTAAATTTATCTTCTGGGCAGCAGCGAAATCAGAAATGACCTCAACTGAACTCGGATCTAAATGCTGTGGGTGTAAATCTTGGAATTCGTGACTATTTGGAATTAACCAATCTGTCACCGCTAATAGTTCAGCCGGAATATTTCGATACGGGGCGGGATTTAGAATAGTTGTGATGCCTAATTTGCGAGCAGCCGCAAATGCAGCCGTAGTAACTTCAACTGGAATTTCAAACTGCCCGATGACTACTTTTAAATCTTTAATGGAGTTAATTGCGCTCTCAACTTGGGCAACAGTTACTTTGGCATTAGCGCCGGGAACCACGATGATGCGATTATCGCCACCGCCATCGACCCAGATTGGCGCAACACCACTAGAACCTGGAACGGTTGCTAGGTACTCGGTGTTTACACCTTGATCAACAAAATTCTTAATTGCAGATTGACCGAATACATCATCGCCAACAGCGCCGACCATATATGTCTGAACACCTAACCGCGCCGCCATAACAGCTTGGTTTGCACCTTTGCCACCAAAACCAATGGCAAAGTTTTTACCAGTAACAGTTTCACCACGTTCTGGAATTTGATCCGTGTATGCAACCATATCAATATTGGTGCTACCGACAACTGCAATGCTGACCATTACTTACTTTCCGGAACAATAGTTACTGCGCAATAAAGAATAATTACCGCAACAATAACTAGCGGCAGGGCAACAAACCAGAGGCCGCCTTCAATTTGATATTTAGCTACACCGAGGGCGATTAAGTTCGCCAGTACCGCAGGGGCTCGACCAAATCTGAGCTTATTCTTAAATGAATATGCCGATGCCAACAGCCCTAAACCACCGATCGCGGCGAATAATATTTCACCGGCAAGGGGTGCTAATTCAACTGAATCAGAAGTTAGGGCCTTGAAAATTAGAAAAGCCCCTAGGGCTAATACGACAGCACCTTCTAAGTTGAGCAGGGCTGTCACGATATTGCGACGAGCAGATTGACTGAGATGCTTACTTGATTCAGCGCTCACAGCAATCTCCCTCCCTCGAGATGAGTAATCTAATGGAAAAACCGATTTTCGAACCAATCTCACACGATGGCCGCCATGATTCGCTCACAAATTTGCTGGCACCGCCTCTTTATTACCAAGAGATGGCACGTGAACTAGCTCGTTTTCAGCGAAGCGCGATGGAACTTTGCGCAATCAGATTAGAACTGCCAGCCACTTCAACAATTGATGAAATTGTGGCATTTGCCGATGTGCTTTCAAATAGTGCAAGAGCCGAAGATCTAATCGCTCGAATAGGTGAATTCGAATTCGCACTTTTAGTTCGTGGAGATTTAAAAGTGGTCGAAAAATTCATAGCCAGAATTGATTTTGCGATTGAAATTTCCTATGCCTGCGTTGCACCTAAAGCCGGTGAAGTAACCCTGGAGTTACTAAACCGGTTAGATCAAATCGAATTAACGAGGGCGACGACGACGTTCGCTTGAGTTAGGGCGTGGGCGACGGTTTCCGCGGCTTGGTCCCTTGTTCTCCATTACTGGCGCAATGT
>CAMCXZ010000021.1 GCA_945883725.1 Bifidobacterium breve
GGTTGAAAATTTTCACACCTGCCAAATCTCAAATGTCTGTTCGAGCTTATGAAGTGCTGCCAATCTCGATAGCTAATTTCTTGGGCATAGCGTTGCCGTGGCTTGAAGTTGGTTTCGGAATTCTCTTGATACTCGGAATCGGAGTTCGATTTTCAGCCATTGTTGGCGGCGGCTTAATGATTGTCTTCATCGCAGCAATTTCTCAGGCTTGGGCACGTGGCCTTTCCATAGATTGTGGCTGTTTTGGTGGCGGCGGCACGGTTGACCCAAGCGAAACGAAGTATTTGAGCGAAATCTTGCGGGACATTGGCTTGGCATTGTTGGCTTTATATTTAATTCGCTACCCTTTGACTCGATTCGCATTAGAAAAGTTAACAAAACCGAAGGAGAATATGTAAATGGCAACTAGTTCATCAGGTGGAGATAAGTTCACCCGCAATTTAGTGATCGGCATGGTTGCCTTGGTCGTCGTTGTCGGCGCCTCATTTTCATACTTCGGGTCAAAGGGTTCAACAACTGCGGCAATCCCATCAAGTGTTTCCAAGGCTGATGGTTATGGAATCGTATTTAACGCTGATGTGCCGAATGTTCCGACAATTGATATTTATGAAGATTTCCAATGTCCAGTTTGCGCACGATTTGCGGGCATTAATGGGCTGACTATAGAAAAAGCCATTGAAGAGAAAAAAGCAAAAGTTGTTTATCACGTACTTTCTTTCCTAGGTACCGAATCAATTTTGGCTGCTAACGCGGCAGCTTGTGCATCCGATGAGGATAAATTCTTGGCTTTCCATAAAGCGTTCTATGCCAATCAGCCAGCTGAAAATGCTGGTGCAATTAACGCCACATTCTTAAAGAGCATTGGCGCTGCAGTCGGAATTAATTCACCTAAGTTCGCTGAATGCGTTGATAAAGGTGGATACGCTGATTGGGTTAAAAATGTTGCCGAAGCTGGCGCAAAAGCAAATGTAAATTCAACGCCCACAGTATTTGTAAACGGTAAAGAAATTGACCGTAACACCGAATACTTTAATGTTGAGGCTTTTTCAAAAGCTATCGCAGGATAATTAATGCTTTCATCGATTCCTACGCCAAATAATTCGGCGATCGGAATTGGACCGCTTACTGTTCATTACTATGCACTATGCATAATTACTGGTGTTGCCATTGCCATTTGGCTAGGCAATAAGCGATACCGTGCATTTGCAAATAACAGCGAACAATCAATCGGTGTTGTTGCCGATATAGCGATTTACGCGGTTCCGGCCGGAATTATTGGCGGGCGCATTTATCACGTGATCACATCTCCAAATCAATATTTTAGTGAAAATGGAAAGCCGCTTGATGCGTTAAAGATTTACGAAGGTGGCTTAGGTATCTGGGGCGCAATCTCATTGGGCGCACTGGCTGCTTGGTTTGGTTATCGCAAGCGTGCCAAGAATTTAGAGCTACCGAGCTTTCACTTATTTCTTGATGCACTGGCACCCGGAATTTTGATTGCGCAAGCGATTGGCCGAATCGGAAATTGGTTTAATGGCGAACTTTTTGGACGTCCATTTTCTGGGGCATGGGCACTAGAAATTCCACTATCCAAACGCCCGGTTGGTTTTCTTCAATATGAAACCTTTCACCCGACTTTCCTCTATGAAGCAATTTGGTGCTTATTAGTTGCTGCGCTGCTGATCTGGCTGACGCCAAAGCTAAAAGCCGGACAAGGTTTTGCCATTTACGTGGCACTTTATTGTGTTGGCAGATTTGCTATCGAATCACTGCGAATAGATGTGGCAAACGAGATTTTAGGCCTGCGAGTTAATTTGTGGACGGCGCTAGTCGTTGGGCTTATCGCATGCGTTTTAGCACTTCGTTTCGCACGGCATAAATCAGATGAGATCGGGTAGTATCCAAATATGGCGCTTGAAGATGTTTATCGAAGAAACTTACATCACCGCACTCATCGTGCCGGCTGGTTGCGCGCTGCCGTTCTTGGCGCAAACGACGGCTTAGTTTCAACAGCCTCGCTTATGATCGGCGTTGCCGCAGCTCGTGTTAGCGACAGCTTCTTGATCACAGCTGGAATTGCGGGAATATCAGCGGGTGCTATGTCGATGGCAGTTGGCGAATATGTTTCAGTGCGAGCACAAAATGATGTTGAAGAATCTGATCGCTTACTTGAAATTGAACATTTAGCCGCAGATCCAGAAGGTGAATTTCTTGAATTAGTTGAGATCTATGTTGAACGTGGTCTAACCCGTGAATTAGCTGGCGAAGTTGTCGAGCAGATGCATGCCAAAGATCCGCTTGAAGCGCATTTACGTGATGAGCTTGGACAATTTGAAAGTACCAAAGCACGCCCCGTTCAAGCTGCCGTTGCGTCGGCTTTAAGTTTTACATTGGGCGGTCTAATTCCATTTGCCGGTGCATTTGCGCCAACACCAGGAGCCGTTGCGGCAAGCATCGTTGGTTTCACGTTATTTGGGCTATTTGCTACTGGCATCATTAGCGCTCGTTCATCTGGGGCGGCAGTTCTTAAACCCACCATGCGCGTAATGATTGGTGGCTGCTTAGGAATGGCAATTACCGCGGGCATCGGTAACCTCGCTCACCTGAGTGGAATCTAACTAGTCAGTAAGTTTTGCCTCCCTAGCGGGGCGTAGATCACACCCATTACGCTAATTTTTTAGCATATTCGGCATACCTTTCCAGCCTATAGATTGCTACCCTTACACATCGCGCAGGCGAAGAGTTAAAAGCAAAACCAGGGCCAAAGTTGTCCCGTGATTTAAGCGGCACAAGACAACTAGTAGCAAAGGATCTGGCGTCAACCTAATGGCAATCCCAAAAGAGTTTCCACCAGCACAAGGTCTTTATGACCCAGCAAACGAGCATGATGCATGCGGCGTTGCGATGGTTGCTACTCTAAATAAAGTTGCTACTCACGAAATTGTTGCGAAAGCACTAACTGCGCTTCGCAATCTTGAACACCGTGGTGCATCAGGTGCTGAGCCAGATAGCGGTGATGGTGCTGGAATATTAATTCGCGTGCCTGATGAGTTTTATCAAGCCGTTGCGGGATTTAAATTGCCTGTGGCCGGAAGTTACGCAACCGGTATTGCTTTTATTGGCCAAAGTTTTGATTTCCAAAATGAAATAGCAGCGATCGCAGCTGAAGAAGGTTTGGTTGTCCTAGGTTGGCGCGAACTGCCAATTAACTCATCATCTCTTGGCAAGACCGCTCTTGGCGTAATGCCAAAGTTTGAACAATTATTCTTAGCTGGAGCTAGTGGTGAATCTGGAATCGCACTTGATCGCTTGGCTTTTTGCTTACGTAAGCGAATCGAACACTCGTTAGATGTTTATTTCCCATCTCTTTCAGCCCAAACCATTGTTTACAAAGGCATGCTCACAACCGGGCAGCTAGAAGAATTCTTCCCAGATCTAAGCGATGCTCGAGTGAAGTCTCCTTTAGCGCTTGTTCACTCTCGCTTTTCCACAAATACTTTCCCATCTTGGCCGCTGGCACACCCATACCGATTCATTGCACACAACGGTGAGATTAATACTGTTAAGGGAAACCGTAACTGGATGCGTGCTCGAGAATCACTCCTTGAATCCGATGTGATTCCAGGTGATTTCAAGCGCTTGTTCCCAATTGTGGAAATGTCAGGTTCGGATTCAGCTTCCTTTGATGAAGTACTCGAGTTGCTCTACTTAGGTGGGCGCTCACTGCCACACTCAGTTTTGATGATGATTCCCGAAGCTTGGGAAAATCACGCAACGATGTCGCAAAAACGCCGTGATTTCTATGCTTTCCACGCATCCCTTATGGAACCTTGGGATGGGCCTGCTTGCGTAACTTTTACTGATGGCAACCAAGTTGGCGCAGTTCTTGATCGCAATGGTTTGCGACCATCTCGATATTGGGTTACTAAAGATGGTCTAGTTGTTTTAGCTAGCGAAGTTGGCGTTCTAGATTTTGCACCTGAGGAGATTGTGCGTAAGGGTCGTTTACAACCAGGCAAGATGTTCTTGGTTGATATCGCTGCTGGTCGCATAATCGAAGATGATGAGATTAAAGATTCGTTAGCAGATGCTGAAACCTATGGCCAGTGGTTACAAGATGGCATTGTTAAATTAGCTGATCTGCCTTCACGTGAACATATTGTTTACCCACACTCATCAGTTGTTCGTCGTCAACGTGCCTTTGGTTATACCGAAGAAGAGCTAAAGATTTTAATTACGCCAATGGCGCGTAATGGCGTTGAGCCACTTGGTTCAATGGGTAGCGATTCACCAATTGCGGCTATCTCTGCCAAGCCACGCTTGCTCTTTGATTATTTCGCACAACTCTTTGCCCAAGTAACTAACCCACCACTTGATGCGATTCGCGAAGAGTTAGTTACTTCCCTCGGCGGATCAATCGGCCCAGAACATAACTTGCTTGATCCAGGCCCGGCCTCTTGCCGACAAATTTCCTTGGCTTTCCCGGTAATTGATAATGATGAATTAGCCAAGATTATTCACGTTAACGCCGACGATGAGTATCCAGAACTCGCTGCCTATGTAGTTCGCGGACTCTTCCCAGTAAATGGTGATGGTCAAGCACTTCGTAAGCGAATTGATGAAATTAAGCGCGAAGTTTCTAAAGCTATAGATGACGGCGCGCACTTAATTGTTCTCTCTGATCGCGATGGCGATGCTGAAGATGCTCCTATTCCTTCTTTATTACTTACATCTGCAGTTCATCACCATTTAATTCGCGAGAAGAGGCGCACCCAAGTTGGCTTAGTTGTTGAAGCTGGCGATGTGCGCGAAGTCCATCACGTAGCACTTCTAATTGGTTATGGCGCTGCCGCGGTAAACCCATACCTAGCTATGGAATCAGCCGAAGATTTAGTTCGCCAAGGCGTAATAACTGGCATCGCACCTGAAAAGGCGGTACGCAATTTAATTAAGGCGCTGGGTAAAGGCGTGCTAAAAGTTATGTCCAAGATGGGTATTTCAACCATTGCTTCATACACCGGAGCTCAAGTTTTCGAAGCGATCGGCATTAGCCAAGAAGTTGTCGATGAATTCTTTGTGGGCACAACTTCGCGCTTAGGTGGAATCAGTTTAGACATCATCGCTCAAGAAACTATTGCGCGTCATCACATTGCCTATCCACCTGGGGGAGAAGTTCCTGGGTCTAAACGTCTACCAACTGGTGGTGAGTACTCATGGCGTCGCGATGGCGAACCACACTTATTTGATCCAGAAACTGTATTCGCTCTGCAGCATTCAACTCGCAATAAACGTTTTGATATTTTCCAGCGTTACACCAATCGAGTTGATGAGCAAAGCCATCGCTTGATGACGCTACGCGGCCTATTCAAATTTGCCGACGGCGTGCGCCAGCCAATTTCAATTGATGAAGTTGAGCCGGTATCTGAAATTGTAAAACGTTTTTCAACTGGCGCGATGTCATACGGGTCAATTTCACAAGAGGCGCATGAGACCTTAGCTATTGCGATGAACCGATTAGGTGCTAAATCAAATACTGGTGAAGGCGGCGAAGACCCTTCTCGGTATGTGAAAGAGACTAATGGTGATTCAAAGCGATCGGCCATTAAACAAGTGGCCTCTGGTCGATTTGGTGTAACTTCTGATTACTTAGTTAATGCAGATGATATTCAGATCAAGATCGCCCAAGGCGCAAAACCTGGTGAAGGTGGTCAGCTACCTGGCAACAAGGTCTATCCCTGGATTGCCAAGGTTCGTTATTCAACCCCTGGCGTGGGTTTAATTTCGCCACCGCCGCATCACGATATTTACTCAATTGAAGATTTAGCGCAACTAATTCATGATCTAAAAAATGCTAATAAGAATGCTCGCGTTCACGTCAAACTTGTGGCCGAGGTAGGCGTTGGCACAGTTGCTGCCGGTGTCTCTAAAGCGCACGCAGACGTGGTTCTTATCTCAGGTCACGATGGCGGTACTGGCGCTTCACCGCTTACTTCTCTTAAGCACGCAGGTGCGCCATGGGAACTCGGACTAGCTGAAACTCAGCAGACCTTGCTACTTAATAATTTGCGTGATCGAATCGTGGTTCAAGCTGACGGTCAGTTAAAGACTGGTCGCGATGTAGTAATTGCAGCACTACTGGGCGCTGAAGAATTTGGTTTTGCAACAGCGCCACTAGTTGTTTCAGGTTGCATCATGATGCGCGTATGCCATCTTGATACCTGTCCAGTTGGCGTTGCTACTCAAAATCCAGAACTGCGCAAGAATTTCAGTGGCAAACCAGAGTTCGTTGAGACTTTCTTCGAATATATTGCCGAGGAAGTTCGCGCATTATTAGCCCAACTTGGATACCGCACATTGCTTGAAGCCGTTGGACATGTGGAATCACTTGATACCCGCGATGCGGTTAATCACTGGAAAGCAGCCGGGCTAGATTTAGCGCCATTATTAGTGCGACCAGATGTTGATAGTCCGCTTCATAACACGACTATTCAAGATCATGGTTTAGCTGCAGCTCTTGATAACAAGTTAATTGAACTTTCTGAGCTCGCTCTTACTAAGCGCGAAGTGGTAAAAATTGATCTGCCGGTTCGAAATGTTAACCGCACAGTGGGCACAATGCTTGGCGCAGAAATCACACGTCGTCACGGAGCAAATGGTTTACCTGCTGGCACCATCGATGTGACCCTGCATGGATCGGCTGGTCAATCACTCGGTGCATTTATTCCAAGCGGTCTGAAAATTCGCCTATACGGTGATTCCAATGACTATGTGGCAAAAGGTATTTCAGGCGGCACAGTTGTAGTTCGCCCCGATGAAAAAGCTACCTTTAAATCTGAGGAAAATGTTATTGCTGGAAACGTTATTGGTTACGGTGCCACAGCCGGCAAGATTTATGTCCGTGGCAAAGTAGGCGAGCGGTTCTGTGTTCGCAACTCTGGCGCAATTGCAGTTGTTGAAGGTATTGGCGACCACGGTTGCGAATATATGACTGGCGGCACCGTGGTGGTCCTTGGCTCAACTGGCCGAAACTTTGCAGCTGGCATGTCGGGAGGCCGCGCGTTCATGCTCGATATTGATAGCGCCAATGTCAATACCGAGATGGTTGATTTAATGGCAGTTCCTGAAGATCAGAAAGAGACCTTGAAATCTTTAGTCTCAGATTTCCAAGTAGAAACTGGTTCCGAAATTGCAACAGGACTATTAGCAAATTGGTCAGCAGCGATAACTCGATTTACTTTAGTTATGCCACGTGACTATGCGCGCGTGCTTGCAGCAATCGAACGGGCTACTCGCGAAGGCTTACCAGTTGATCAAGTTGTACTGGAGGTAGCAGCAAATGGCTGATCCAAAAGGATTTTTAACTACTGATCGTGCTGTACCAACACGACGTCCAGTAGATGTGCGCATTAGAGACTGGAAAGAAGTCTACGAAGAACAAGCTTTTCCTGATTTACAGAAGCAAGCTGGTCGCTGCATGGATTGCGGTATTCCGTTCTGCCATTCAGGTTGCCCACTTGGAAATTTGATTCCAGAATGGAATGACTTAATTTGGCGCGGTGATAAAAACGAAGCAATTGATCGCCTTCACGCAACAAATAATTTTCCTGAATTCACTGGCCGTTTATGTCCAGCGCCTTGCGAAACAGCCTGCGTAGTGGCGATCAACAAAACTGCCGTGACAATCAAGCAAATTGAATTGCGCACCATTGAAGAAGCGTTTAAAGACGGAAATGTAGAACCTCTGATTGCTGATCGCTTAACTGGTAAAACTGTTGCGGTGATTGGTTCTGGCCCAGCTGGTCTAGCAGCTGCTCAGCAACTAACTAGGGCGGGGCATACAGTTGCGGTTTATGATCGCGCCGACAAAATTGGTGGCTTGCTTCGCTACGGTATTCCAGAATTTAAAATGGAGAAAGCAATTCTTGATCGTCGGCTAGATCAGATGACCAAAGAAGGAACTCGTTTTCGCCCCGGCGTTAATGTTGGTGTGGAACTTACTGGTTCACAACTGCGCACTAAGTACGATGCAATTGTGTTAGCGGTTGGCGCAACACAGTGGCGCGATATCAATGTTCCAGGGCGCGAACTAAAAGGTGTATATCAAGCGATGGAATTCCTACCTTGGGGCAATCGTCAAGGCTTAGGTGAAGTCGAGACACCAGAAATTAATGTGGCTGGCAAACATGTAGTGATTCTTGGCGGTGGCGATACTGGAGCAGACTGCCTCGGTACCTCAGTTCGCCAAGGTGCTGCAAGTGTTACCCAACTTGAGATCATGCCGCGGCCAACTGAAGAGCGTCCAGCCGGTCAACCTTGGCCGACCTATCCGATGATTTATCGCGTTTCAAGTGCACACGAAGAACTCGATAACCGGTTATTTGCGGTTAGCACTGAAGAATTCTTAGGTGACGGAAATGGAAATTTGCGCGCTTTAAAGATCGTCGAAACTAAATTTGAAAATGGTAAGTTCGAACCAGTTCCAGGTACCGAACAAGAATTACCCGCAGATTTTGTTTTCTTAGCGATGGGATTTACTGGCCCAGAAAAAACAGCGTTAATCGAGCAACTCGAAGTTGAACTTGATGAGCGCGGAAATATCAAACGTGGCTTGGATTATCAAAGCTCTCAAGAAGGAATTTTCGTGGCCGGTGACGCTGGTCGTGGACAATCGCTCATTGTTTGGGCGATAGCAGAAGGTCGCAGTGCAGCGGCTGAGGTAGATAAGTACTTAACTGGCGATACGCAATTGCCAGCACCGATACTTCCTACCGCTCGCCCAATGATGGTCTAGTTAAAATCATTAACTAGACCTCAAAAGAGAATCTAACTAGATAGGCTATAGATATGCGCCGCGCCAAAATTGTATGCACGATGGGTCCAGCCGTTGAGTCTTCTGAGAAGGTTCATGAGCTAATTGCCGCTGGCATGAATATGGCTCGACTCAACCTTTCACATGGCGGACACGAAGAACATCAAAGTCGCCTCGATTTAGTTCGCTCAGTAGCAGCTGAGACAAATCAGCCAATTGCTATCTTGGTCGACTTACAAGGTCCCAAGATTCGCTTAGCTCGTTTTGCAAATGGGCCTCATGATTTAGCCCGCGGAGATATTTTCACCATCACAGCCGATGAAGTTGAAGGTACTAAAGAGCGCGTCGGTACCACTTATAAAGGCTTACCTGGTGACTGCAAGCCGGGAGATAGAATTTTGATTGATGATGGAAAAGTAACTGTTGAAGTTGTTGAAGTTAAAGGTAACGATGTTGTCACTAAAGTTATCGAGCCAGGCGCTGTTAGTAATAACAAAGGAATTAACCTGCCAGGTGTTGCGGTCTCAGTTCCGGCGCTATCTGAAAAAGATAAAGAAGATCTTCGTTGGGGCTTAGCAGCGGGTGCAGATTTTATTGCTCTCTCATTTGTTCGTAGCGCTGCTGACATTAAAGATGTTCACACGATTATGGATGAAGTTGGAATCCGCCGCCCAGTAATTGCCAAGATTGAAAAACCACAGGCAGTTGAGAACTTACAAGAAATTGTCGATGCATTCGATGGCATCATGGTTGCCCGTGGCGATCTAGGCGTAGAGCTACCAATTGAAGATGTGCCGCTAGTTCAGAAGCGTTGTATCGAACTTGCTCGCGAAGCGGCTAAGCCAGTAATTGTGGCAACGCAGATGCTTGATTCAATGATCACTAATTCAACACCAACTCGCGCTGAAGCTACTGACTGTGCAAATGCGGTTCTAGATGGCGCAGATGCTTTGATGCTCTCTGGTGAGACTAGCGTTGGTGCTTTTGCGATTGAAGCGGTACAGGTTATGTCTCGCATTATTGTTAAAACTGAGCAGGACATGATGGATCGAATTCGCCCAATGCGTACTTTGCCTAAAACAAAGGGCGGCGCTATTACAAAGGCAGCAGTTGAAGTTGGCAAGATTGTTGATGCTAAATTCTTAGTTGCATTCACTAAGAGCGGTGACTCAGCTCGTCGCATGTCACGACTTCGCTCACCAATTCCAATTTTGGCGCTAACGCCAGATCCAGCAACCTTTAATCAGTTAGCTCTCTCTTGGGGCGTTGAGTCGATGATCATGCCGATGGTTAGCCACACTGATGAGATGGTTAAGCAAGTAGATACCCTGCTAGTTGAAAGTGGACGTGGGGTAGTGGGTGAGAATGTAATGATCGTCGCTGGCTCACCTCCCGGAATTCCAGGATCAACCAATGCGATGCGCGTGCACCGAATTGGTGATGCGATCTCAGGCGCTGCGCCTGCGTATCGCTAACTAACTGCGTTTCACTCTTAATTTTCTTACCGCTACAATTGCGCTTCCAGCCTCGGTACTCCAACGGTAGAGAGGGCAGTCTCAAACACTGCATAGTGTCGGTTCGAATCCGACTCGAGGCACATGAGTTCACAAAGTAGTAGCAATAGCTCTACTTCACCTGCCACTCGCATTCTGGTTGCCGAAGACGAAACTTTAATTCGTATGGATTTAGTCGAGATGCTCACCGAAGCTGGCTATGAAGTTATTGCCCAAGCAACTAATGGTGAAGAAGCAATTGCTTTAGCAAATCAACATAAACCAGATCTAGCAATCTTAGATGTGCAGATGCCCGTCCTCGATGGAATTTCTGCGGCTGAAAAAATAATCGCAATCGCACCAGTTCTAATGTTGACCGCCTTTAGTCAGCGAGAGTTAGTAGATCGCGCACGTGATGCTGGTGTCATGGCATATGTGGTTAAACCGTTTACGATCTCTGATTTAGTTCCGGCAATTGAAATTGCAATCAGTCGACATACTCAAATGCGCTCACTTGCAGATGAAGTCGCAGATCTTCATGATCGGCTAGAGACCCGCAAAGTAATTGATCGCGCTAAAGGTATTTTGATGAAGGCGTTAAATCTCACCGAACCCGAGGCATTTTCTTGGATTCAACGGGCTGCCATGGATCGCCGGATCACCATGAAAGAGGTAGCCGAGGCAGTAATTTCGCCCTCAGCCGTGCCAGATAGATAGTCGGCTCGATTAAGTGCGAGATACGGGCAGCTATTAGGTAGAAACCCCAAATTCAGTTGAAATGTTACAAGGATGTAATTTAGCAAGCGTCTTGAACTTGAGAATTTCAGCCTTTGGGGTTGTCGGACTATCACCCCTGCGGTTACGCTCAGCACCTCCCCGTCCCGGGATAGATTCATCATAGGAAAGGTACGAAATGAAGAAGAGAATACAGATCTCACTTGCTATCGCTACAGCCCTAGCAATCACACTCACAGGTTGCTCATCATCTGATGATGCCGCAGAGAACACCTTTACGATCGCTTACCAAGGCCCATTATCTGGTGGAGAAGCTTCAACTGGAACAGATGAGCAAAACGCCGTTAAGTATGCGATCGAGTTATTTATGGAAGCAAATCCAGAGTACACAATTGAACTCGTCTCTGTTGATGATCAGGGAGATCCAGCTGTTGCATCAACAGTTGCTCCAGGAACAGCTGCTAACGAGAAGATTCTGGGCATTGTTGGACCTGCATACTCAGGCGCAACAATCGCGTCACTTCCTTTCTACAAGGATGGTGGACTAGTTATGATTTCTCCATCAGCTACCCGCGTTTCTATTACAGATCCAGCAACACCTGATTTCGGCGGACCAGTTTTCCACCGCGTCGTAGGTAAGGATGATAAGCAAGGCCCAGCGTTGGCTAAGTACGCAACAGATGGCGTAGCAAATGCCAAGGTATTTGTTGTCGATGATCAATCATCATATGCAGTGCCACTTCGCGAATACGTTGAAGCCGGCTTGAAGTCAGTTGCTGGAGCATCACTTGTTGGTGGAGATTCAGTTATCAACACAGCTACCGACTACGCCCCAACAATTGCAAAGATTAAGACATCTGGTGCAAACGTTGTTATTTACACTGGCTACTACTCAGCTGCTGCAATCTTTGTTAAGCAGCTTCGTGACTCAGGTTCAAAGGCAGTATTTGCTGGCGGCGACGGAGTCTTCAACCAGGAGTTCCCAAAGCTTGCAGGAGCTGCAGCTGAGGATTCACGCATTACTGGTGTAGGTGGATTAGCAGGAATCAGCGCAGATCTTGAAGCTGATTTCCAAGAGAAGATGGGTGTTTCATCAGGCGTGTACTCAGTAGAGTCATTTGATGCTGCCAATATTCTTCTTGAAGGCATTAAGGCTGGAAACACAACTCGCGAAACAATGTTGGCGTGGGTAAAGGCGTACGAAGGTACGAGCGTGAGTGGAAACACAATCAAGTTCGATGAGAATGGCGACATTTCTTACGGACTATTTGCTGGTTTCACCACAAAAGATGGTGTTCTAGTCAACACAGGAATCATCAAGTAAGTATTTAATACTTACGCTTGGTAAGTCGGTGGGTGTCTTGATCATCTCTCGAAAAAGAGATCAAGGCACCCACCACTTCTGTAATATCTGCCTTAAATATTTGCCCAAGAAAAGAGTGAAGGATATTAATGTTTGAAGTATTAATTGATCAGTTCTGGTCGTTAACTCTGGCCGGAATTTCCTTGGGCTTTATCTATGTTCTGGTCTCCCTTGGTTACACCATGGTTTACGGCGTTCTTCGCATGATTAACTTTGCGAACTCCGAAATCTTCATGTGGGGCACATTTGGAACCATCATTACATCGCGAGACATCTTTGGTTACACCCAAACATCTGCCCCCGCAACTGGCGGTAAGTTGGCACTGGTTCTAATTAGCCAGCTAATAATGTCAATGGCCGTTGCTGGACTGACTGCAATCTTTGTGGAATATGTTGCTTATCGTCGCTTACGCGCAAAGGGCACAAACCGGTTAGCAACTTTGATTTCAGCAATCGGAATTTCAATCGTGCTTTCAGAGTTAATGCGCTTGCTGACAGATTCTCGCCCAGTGGGTTCACCACGAGTGCTTGAGAAGATTATTTTGACTGAAGTATGGGGCGCCAATATTCGCCTCGACACCATCGTTACAATTTTCGCAGCAGCCCTAATTTATTTCCTTCTAGAGCGATTCGTACAGTTATCTCGTATGGGTAAAGCAATTCGTGCAGTTTCGATGAACGAAGATGCCGCCAAGTTAATGGGCGTGAACTTAAACCGAGTGATCACAACTACCTTCCTAGTTGGTGGCCTAGCAACTGGTGCGGCAGCGTTCTTCTACATCACGGTATTTGAATACAGTAAATTTAATATTGGTTTCACTATGGGCATGGCAGCGTTTACGGCAGCTGTACTTGGCGGAATCGGCAACATTCGGGGTGCTTTCTACGGCGGCTTATTCCTGGGCTTGCTTGAGGTTTACGCTTCTGCCGTCCTTGGTACCCAATGGAAAGCAGTAACCGTCTTTATCGTGCTTGTGCTGGTACTCCTCTTTAAGCCAAATGGTTTGTTTGGCGAAGCTGTTCAGACGACTAGGGCATAAATATGAAAATACGTAATTACTGGAATCTACGCGACTTCGGCGCCAATCTTTGGGAGAACGCCGGCCGCCCTGTGCGAGTAGCTATTGTTTTGGGCTCTATTCTCCTAGTGGGTCTGTTGCCATTTATGGGCGGAAGCATTTTGGCTACACCAATTGCCGCCTTTGATGCAGTTCTCGTTTATCCAGTAGGCATGTTTGTTCTTATGTCACTTGGCTTAAACATCGTGGTGGGCAAGTCAGGCATGCTCGACCTTGGTTATGTGGCTTTCTTTGCTATTGGTGCTTACACAATGGCGTATTTAGGTACCACTACGAATCTAAACACCTGGGAAATTATGCCGATCGGTATCGCACTTGCCATGATCGCAGGCGTCTTGTTAGGTATCCCAACACTTCGTTTGCGTGGTGATTATTTAGCGATTGTAACTCTTGGCTTCGGTGAGATAGTTCGTTTGATCTTGCTTAATTCGACTTGGTCAAAGGGACCAAATGGAATTGCCAATATTCCGATGCCACCAGATCTTGGGCCTTTGAAATTTGAACTTAAGAACCAACGAGTTTTCTTCTGGGTAGTTATGGCAATGATCCTGTTGACGATCTGGATGATCCGCCGCCTAACAGTGCGTCGCCCAGGTCGTGCTTGGGAAGCAATTCGCCAAGATGAAGATGCTGCCGAGCTCATGGGAATCCATACTCTTAAATATAAGATTTGGTCATTCACCTTGGGCGCAGCCGTCGGTGGCGCAGCAGGTGTTCTATTTGCATCAAAGAATCTTTACATCGCACCTGAGATGTTCACGCTTAACGTTTCAATCTTGATTCTGGCCTGTGTGGTTTTTGGCGGAATTGGAAATATTTGGGGCGTAGTAATCGGAGCGGCGATATTGGGCTACTTGCCTGATCGCATCCGCTTTATTTCGGATGCTCGACTTCTGGCATTCGGTTTAGTGCTAGTAGTCGTGATGAACTTCCGCCCAGATGGCTTGCTGCCTCGAAAGAAGCGCGAGAAAGCTATTGTCAAAAGAGAGGCGAACGCTTAATGGCTAAAATTGGAAAGACTTTATTAAAGCTCGATAACGTCACCATGAAGTTCGGCGGCGTAACTGCGCTAAATGGGGTTAACCTGGAAGTCAAAGAAGGCGAGATCTTGGCTCTAATCGGCCCTAACGGCGCCGGCAAAACAACAGTCTTTAACGTAATCACTGGTGTTTATAAGCAGACCAGTGGCGTCGTTGATTTCGATGGCATCTCACTTGGCGACCAAAAGCGTTATCAAGTAACAGCTCTTGGCGTAGCTCGTACATTCCAGAACATTCGCCTCTGGGGCGATATGACCGCACTTGAAAATGTCATCACCGCAACTGATGTACATAAGAAGAGCGGGCTAGTTGGAGCGCTATTTGGTTTCCCACGTGCTCGTCGCGAAGAAGAAGAGAACCGCGAGAAAGCTATGGAAATTTTACGTTTCATCGGTATCGATGAGTATTCAGATCGCTTAGCTAAGAACTTGCCTTATGGTGTTCAACGTCGTCTTGAAATCGCTCGTGCACTCGGAACCTCACCAAAGTTGGTTCTGCTAGATGAACCAGCAGCTGGTTTTAACCCTGCTGAAAAAGTTGAACTTGCCGCAACCATCAAACGTGTGCGCGATGCGGGCTATACAGTTCTATTAATCGAGCACGATATGTCACTGATCATGGGAATCTCTGATCGCGTCGTTGTTCTGGATTTCGGAACCAAGATTGCCGACGATATTCCATCTGTTGTGCAAAACGATCCACGTGTTATCGAAGCGTATTTAGGAGTACCAGCAGATGCGTCTTGAAATTAAAGATCTGCATGTTCACTACGGCAAGATTGAAGCAATTAAGGGTGTTTCGGTTGTCGTAAATGAAGGCGAAATCGTAACTTTAATCGGTGCTAATGGCGCTGGCAAGACAACGATGCTAAAGACCATCTCAGGTCTGCGCCCGGTTACATCTGGTCAGATTATTTTCGACGGTAAAGATATTTCTAAGGTCCCTGCGCATGAGCGCGTTGATCTAGGTATTTCACAAGCTCCTGAAGGCCGCGGAATTTTCCCAGGTATGACTGTTCTAGAAAACCTTGAGATGGGTAAATTCCACCGTAAGAATCGCAAAGCCGAAATGCAAGAAGATCTCGAAAAGGTTTATCACCTATTTCCACGTTTGAAAGAGCGCGTTAGCCAAGCTGGCGGAACTCTCTCAGGTGGCGAGCAGCAGATGCTCGCAATTGGTCGCGCGCTAATGACCCGCCCGAAGGTGTTGCTACTTGATGAGCCTTCAATGGGTCTTGCGCCACAGATGATCGCCAACATTTTCCGCATCATCACTGAGATCAATAAGACTGGTGTGACAATTTTGTTAGTTGAGCAGAATGCGCAGCAGGCCTTGCAACGCGCACACCGCGCTTATATTTTGGAAACTGGAAACATTGTGAAGGAAGCTAAAGCTTCTGATCTACTTAATGATCCAGCAGTACGCGAGGCATACCTGGGTACTGGCGCACACCAATAAGTTCTTAAAGCAGATTAGTCGCGCTTAGCTAAGATCAAGCAAGTGATTCTGGCAGTACAAGTGCGTTCGCCTGCTTCGTTAGTTATCACAATGTCGTAGCAGCACATGGTTTTTCCTAATGAAACCGCAGTTGCCACGCCAGTAACGATTCCTGAAGTCGCTGATTTGTGATGAGTGGCATTTATATCTACGCCAACAATGCGTCGGTCAGGACCGGCATGTAATTGAGTGCCAACTGATCCTAAACTCTCGGCCAAAACGACATTAGCGCCACCATGGAGCAATCCAATTGGTTGGCGATTTCCAACAACCGGCATCGTGCCAACTAGCCGTTGCGGGGAAGCTTCAATGATTTCAATACCCATTTTGATATCGAGTTCGCCACTACCTCGAGCACGGATAGCTGATAAGTAATCGATAGATTCGTTCTGCGTCATAGTCGGTGAGTCTAACGCTATCAACCTAAGATGAGCGCATGACAAAGCGCCTTTTGCTAATTGATGGCCATTCAATGGCTTATCGCGCCTTCTTCGCGCTACCGGCTGAGAACTTCACCACCGCCAGCGGCCAGCACACCAATGCAATCTATGGCTTTGCGACCATGTTGATTTCGTTGCTTAAAGAAGAGAAACCCACACATATTGCAGTCGCCTTTGATGTCTCTCGCAGAACTTTCCGAACTGAGATATTTCCAGAATATAAAGCTAATCGCGCAAAGACACCCGATGAGTTCCGCTCGCAAATGTCATATCTACATGAGTTAGTTGACTCATTCGGCATCACGCAATTTGAGCGAGAAGGATTTGAGGCCGATGACATTATTGCCACCATCGCAAAGCAGGCTGAAGCAGAAGGTTTTGAAGTAGCAATCTGTACCGGCGATCGCGATAGCTTTCAATTAGTAAATGATAAAACCACAGTTCTATATCCAAAGCGTGGCGTTAGCGAAATGGCGCGTATGACGCCAGCAGCAGTGGAAGAAAAATATATGTTGACGCCTGCGCAGTATCCAGATTTCGCAGCGCTACGTGGAGACCCCAGTGATAACTTGCCCTCAGTTCCAGGCGTTGGTGAAAAGACGGCTGCTAAGTGGATTATCGAGTACGGCTCATTAAAAGAGTTACTTAACAAAGCAGATCAAGTGCCGGGTAAAGCAGGAGAATCACTGCGCGCCAATCTTGATTCCATTGCTAAGAACCGCGAGCTCACTCAATTAATCCACGATGTTCCGATCGATCTTTCACTTAGCGATTTAGCATGGCAGCCGATTGAGGAAAGCAAGATCGCTCCGCTATTTGCAACCCTAGAGTTTCGCACCTTAAAAGATCGTCTAGGCCCACTTCTTAATTCTAAGAGTGCCAAGAAAGTCGAAGAGCCTCTTGCGCTCTTTGAGATCGCCGAAGAGGTAACACCTGCTGCTGCAACTAAACGAATTCGAGCCGCAAAAAGTGAACTGGCTTTAACAGTTGAATTTGCTGAAGGAGTATTGAGTTCATATTCCGTTGCTTTATCAGGTGGTGAATCCTTTACCGTTAATAGTGGCGAGATTGGTGACTGGTTAGGCGATGCAACGATTCCTAAAATTATGCATGATGCCAAAGCGCTTGCTCGGGCATATCCAGTAGCGGGTCTAATTTTTGATACCGAAGTCGCGGGTTATCTGGTTAATCCAGGTGTTCGCAATCAAGATGTTGCTTCATTGCTAGAGCGGTGGGGAAGTGGTTCAACTGAAGTAAGTGCCGCAGCCCTATTTACTCTCCGAGATTCACTACAAAAAGAACTCGACTCTAGATCTCTTACCAAGTTATTCGTCGAGCTCGAGCTACCTATCGCAAACTTATTAGCCCGCCTGGAAAACTCTGGCATCTGCGTTGATGAAAGAGAGTTGAATAAATTAAAGGATTTCTTCGAAGGTGAAGTGGCTCGCGAAAGCAAAGCAGCACACGAAGCAGCTGGCCATGAGTTCAATGTGGCATCTCCTAAGCAACTACAAGTTGTGCTTTTTGATGAACTTAAGCTGCCTAAAACTAAGAAGATCAAAACTGGTTTTACAACAGATGCCGAATCCCTTGAGTGGCTCTTTGAAAAGACTAAGCATCCGCTCTTGCAATCATTACTTCGAATTCGCGAAACTAATAAGTTGAAGACTACGGTCGAAGGCCTGCTAAATGAAATCGCCGAAGATGGCCGCATCCATACCCACTTTCAACAAACTGTGGCAGCAACTGGTCGACTATCTTCCACTGGTCCTAATCTCCAGAACATTCCGGTTCGCACGGAAGAAGGTCGCAAGATTCGCGCAGCTTTTATCGCCGGCAAAGGTTATGAAACTCTACTTACTGCTGATTACAGCCAGATTGAAATGCGCATCATGGCCCACCTTTCGGATGATGTTAACTTGCTAGCTGCTTTCGAAAGTGGCGAAGATCTACATGCCACGGTAGCGGCTGAAGTATTTGGGGTTAAAGCTAAAGATGTTGATCCGGAAATGCGCCGTCAAATTAAAGCAATGTCATATGGGCTGGCATATGGTCTTTCTTCATTTGGTCTATCGATGCAACTATCAATTTCACCACCTGAGGCAACTGATCTAATGGATCGCTACTTCCAACGCTTTGGTGGTATTCGGGATTACTTAAAGAATGTAGTTGAAGAAGCGCGCAAAGTTGGATACACCGAAACTGTCATGGGCCGCCGTCGTTACTTGCCTGATTTAACTCATGACAATCGCATGCGCCGTGAGATCGCAGAGCGAGCAGCGCTTAACTCTCCAATCCAAGGTTCAGCAGCCGACATCATTAAGCAAGCGATGTTGAACGTAGAAGCAGCAATGGTTAAGGCGAAGTTGCAATCTCGCATGCTGTTGCAGGTGCACGATGAACTGATTTTTGAAGTGGCAAAGGGTGAGTTGGATCAGCTAACTGAATTAGTCCGCAAAGAGATGGGTGGGGCTTATCCGCTTAAGGCGCTACTTGATGTCAATGTGGGCGTGGGCAAGAGTTGGGATGAAGCAGCTCACTGATCTGCATGGCGTATAGAGACGCAAACTTTGCCTGCTCTTTCTGCACACCCCGTAGCGATCTCGCTTGCGCTCAACCACTAGGTAAGATGCTCTATCTGTGGTCCCCGTGTTAGTAAATAATTGCAAGAACTAAGGATTATGAGTAAAGAAAGCATAAACTTTAAGCATGAAGAATAGAATCAATTCTTGGGTCACAATTTTATTGCTGTCTTCTTCTTTCTTAATTTTTGCTTATGAATCCAACGCTGTGGAGCGAAAGAAGGCTTCCTGGCTAGCTAGCTGTCCAGAAGTAATTGATTTAACACCAAATATCGAAACCAAGAAAACCCAGAATTTGAGATTTCTAAACACTGGACAAGAATTCACATTACTTGCTACGAATTCTGTTGACCGTGTGACTGAACAGCAATCAATAATCGGATGCTACGTCAATGAAGATTTAGTTAGTAATCGAGATTCATCACCAGAATGGCAGATTGGATCCTTAAGTCGTGATTTAAACGGATATTACTTCAAAAATGCTGCGGGTGTAACTTGGAGACTCTCAGTGGGCACTGATGAGCTAACGCTGGAGACTCTTCCGGGCTCTTTGTATTACAAAGCAGGATTTGGGTTCAAAATTGATGAGACTCTCGTGAAGGCAACAGACTGCAAAGTCAAAGACTCAAAATTAGGTTCTATCCGATTAGGTTTTCCTCGCAACTCTGAACGCGTCCCTCAATTTGGTATTACTCAGAATCTAATTCTTGTGATCGATTTTCCCGACGCAAGGCTTTCTGAGAGTCTTGCGTCTATCGTAAACAATGTTTTGTCACCAACAACAGTGGAAAGTTTCTTTGATGTCAGCTCGAACGGAAAATTCTCTCCAAAGTTTTCAACTTTTCCATCTGTGATCACTCTAAATAGTCTCGACAGTAGTTTTGCTCCTTTTTCAACTGGTCGTTACTTCAATAATGGTGTTCAACAGGACCACCGTATGGTCAAGGAAGCGGTGAGACTCGCAAAATTGCAGGGACAACTAGATAGTTTTTCAAGTATAAATGTTTTCGCCCCCACCTCGAAGTCTTTAGGATATTACGGTTCGGCTTTTCTCGAATTGCCTATCGATGTCGGTGGAAAAACTCTTGTTAATTCTCAACTTGTAGGGCAGATTGGAACAATCAATTCGCCAGTGCCGTCTTGGAAAGTTTTTGCACACGAGTACGGCCATTTACTTGGGATGTATGACTATTACATTCCGGGGACAGGAACTTCAGGAAAATCTCCAGGACCTTTTGACTTTATGGGAAACACAACCGGGAATGCCAATTCATTTTTTGGGTTTCAGAGATGGGTTCAAGGTTGGATAGAAGATAATGAGGTCATTTGTGATTACACAACTAGCTCTTCTATTTTGCATAGTCTGACACCTCTTAATCAGAATTCGGGAAAAAAACTATATGTGCATCCAATTGATGGCACATTGGCATTGGTAATAGAGTTTAGAACAGAATCTGAATTCGATGCATTAAGAGGAAATGATGGTCTTCTTGTTTATTTAGTTGATATGAAAGTGGGTTCTTTGAAAGGCCCAATAAGTATCCAGCCTTCTGAGCAAGATATAGTTCTCAATCCCCGTGATGATGTCGACATGTATTCGAAAGCTCCACTTTCGAGCGGTCAAACCGTGAAAGTCAAAGAACTGGTGATAGTTGCAGAAGATGTTTCTAATGAGAGAGCAACCTTTAAGGTGCTCACAAATGTTGAATTTCAAGCTAAGCAAGAAGCAGAGGCCAAAGCTGCTGCCGAACTAAAGGCTAAGCAAGAAGCAGAGGCCAAAGCTGCTGCCGAACTAAAGGCTAAGCAAGATGCAGAGGCCAAAGCTGCTGCCGAACTAAAGGCTAAGCAAGATGCCGAGGCTAAAGTAGCCGCTGAACTAAAAGCTAAGCAAGATGCCGAGGCTAAAGTAGCCGCTGAACTAAAAGCTAAGCAAGAAGCAGATGCAAAGGCAGCTGCGGATAAGGCTGCTGCAGAACTTAAAGCAAAACAAGAAGCAGCGGCAAAAGCTGCTTCCGCAAAGAAGAAAACTACAATTACTTGTGTTAAAGGAAAGGCTTCAAAGAAGGTAACGGCTGTTAAGCCGGTATGTCCTAAGGGATATAGAAAGAAAGCCTAGTTATCTCTGATCAGGCGGTACCCATAGATAATCCATCAGTACTTAAGCAGTCACTCACTACTTAGTAGTTGGTGAGTTATCTTCCATCGCAAGTAAGTCTTCTTCTTCGGTCGGAATTCGATCAGCGGCGATTAGGCGCGGCTTTCCGATTAGTAAGAAGATGTAACCGAAGGCAATACAAACTGAGGTAATTGAAAGTGTAATTTGTGCACCAATTGTTTCACAGAGCGATCCACCTATTGCAGCTCCAAGTGACATGATTGTGCCTTCAACGGTCCAGAGCAAACCCATGTAAGAGGTAGCGGAACCTTTTGGACGAACTGCTTCCATAACTTCCCAATAGAAAACTTGTATTGCTCCGCCAACAAAACCTAAGAACGCACCAGCTATAACCATTGACCAACCTGGGTAGGTAAATGCCATTGGTAGCGAAACCAAGAACCAAATCGCATAAGTCCTACGTAGAGCAGATAGGGATGAAGTTCGCTTGGAGAGCGTTCCGGCAATTAAGCCACCTGCAATACTGGCAATTCCCATAGCCGCAAATACCCAAGCTGTGCGGTTAGGCACTTTCTCTAGTGTGGCAAATGCGGGCACGGCAACATCAAAGATGCCCCAACCAAAACCGATGAATGAACCTTCCAGCATTAATAGTCGTAGAGCTGGATTACGCCAAAGTGCTTGTTGGCCTTTATCTTTTACTTCAGGAATCCAGTTGCGCGAAACCTTTGACATCATGATCCAAGTTCCGCCAATAAACATCATGATGGAGGCAACAGCAAGTGCACTTCCTGGATGGGAGGAGAGCGCCAGTGTCGTAGCAACTACCGGGCCAATTACACCTGCGGTATTCATCATCGAAGTATCAATTGCATATGCGGTGCGTAGTTGAGTACCCGAGACAACTGATTTCCAAAGTGGGCGAACTGAGAGATTAATTGGGGGCGCAGTCAGGCCCATGAATGTTGCCATTACAAGTAAGAAAGTTTTTGATTCAGAGGCATTTACCGCCAAGATCATGGCCGCATAACTTGGTACAAAAATACGAAGTGGCAAGCTCTGGCCGTACCTATCGATCAGATACCCGCGAAATCCTGCGGTAAGGGATCCGGCGATTGAATTAAGGCCGATGGCAAGTCCAGCAAAAGCTACTGAGCCAGTTTCGCGCTGAACTTTAAAGAAGATTCCTAGGCCAACCATTCCATAGGCCATGCGCGCTGGAAATGAAGCCAAGACCAAAGTCCAGGCGTGAGGCAGGGCTAATACTTCTAGATATCGTTTCATTGCGTGTCCGATCCTATCTTTCTTGCTTCTTGGTTGTGCGCAGTTTGAGCGCGAATTGACCCCATCATGGCCTCACCCGTACCCTTACCTTTCGGCCAACCGGTCGACTCGAACTACTATTCATCTGTCCCTACGGAGCAACTTGATTACCTCATCAACAAAAGCAGCATCACCAGTAATTGCAGTAAATGACATCGGATCAGCCGCTGATTTCCTAGCCGCGATCGAAGGCACAATTAGAAATTTCAATGACGGCGACTTAGTTACCG
>CAMCXZ010000022.1 GCA_945883725.1 Bifidobacterium breve
TGCTCATGTGATTGAAGTTCTTCGGAGGGATGTTCCGTAACTGGACGTATCCATCGTGAATAAGTCCCATTGAAAAGTGCTTTTCCAGCAAGACAGCGCCCGTTATGTTTTCTTGAATTAGCTAGGCAGACAAAGGTGGCAGTAGGCACAAGGTTTACCAACCGCTCCGACAAATCATGTTTTGAGTCTATTTCAGATCTGTGCCAACGCCTAGGGGGTTACCAATCCCAAGCTGCTCCACAGTGAAATTCACTTTCCCATAATTACAGGACCAGCAACATGTGACAAGGTTTGACTCATCGGTACGCCCGCCCAGGCTCCACGGCAAAACATGATCAAGAGTTGCAACAAACATTAAGTAGAAACCGCTTCGCGTCGCATTTGTTTTACCTAAAGGCAGAGCTTGATCTCCTAAGACTATGTTGGCTTTCTTAAATTCCTTTTTGGGAAAAAGGCTCGATGAGCAATAACGACATTTAAGTTTGTCGCGTGCAAATACTGCAGGTTCAAATTTCGCAAAAGTCTTTATAGGGTCCAAAGGGTGGATTGGATCAGGTGCTGGGATTCCTAAGACCATATTGCGCCAGCCACCCGAGTTTTGAGCATGGACATCAAACCATTCGCGCATTTCTAAATCTCTTGAATTCTTCAACAAAGATTTAGCTTCGATTTTTTTATCATCAAGAATTAACTTGAAAGCTTGCGAAAGAGTTAGAAAGGCGTCATCTATCCACCCAGGCTTTGGTAATGGAGCACGTTTACTCCATAGCGCAGAGTCAGCTCCGAGTTCAGTGCAAAATTTATGCCCTTGTTGCTTACACATGTGCTGAGTCTAATTCTTTCAAATCACGTACCAAGGTCTTAGGACTTACCTAGCTCAGCCAAGTCCAGATTTCATTCTTTATTTCTTTGCTGTTGAGCGCATCCTTGAGTTCTTCTCCCTTGCCCGCATCCGAAATCTGCTGAATCATCGTAAGGATGTCGAGGCTTGGGTCTAGACCAAATTTTGAGGCAATAGATGCAAAATCTTGCGGTGCTACGGTGTGGATGATCTCGTAATCGCCTTCACCTTCAGTTCTTTCGTAGTACTCAAATTCGAATTTAAGGTTTTCATTCTCTAGATAGGCATAGCGAATAGGCTTGCCATCGGTGCCAATGATTGGGATTTGTGTCATCTGATGCCTCCTGGCTAAAGAATATGCCTCCAGGCTGACAATTAGAGGAGAGATTTACGGCCTCTTCAATCTGTCATACCTGCCTGATATCTTTAAATCATTAGGGGGTGGTCGATGAAGGATAAGAATCCAAAGGTCCCCAAGAAGCACTATTTTCCTATTCCAAAGAACTTCACGAAATTCAATGATGCAGAAATTGATGAGTATGCCTCGCAGTTACACGGGCAGATACTAGAAGCGTTGGGAGAAAGTGAAATGAATCCAGATCACATCGCAATTGTTGGCAGCTCTTTCGTCGGCCTTATTGAAGGCGAGGAGCGGATTACCACTGTCGCAAATTTCATGAATTCTCGGCTTGTGGCCGGAAAGCTAAAGTGCAAAACATCGTGGTGCGCCGCCTGTAAAACTAAAACTCTATCTGCCGGTGATAACCCGCTAGCGCATGTGGTTCAAATATCACTCCCTTTGATTCTTGATTTGATGGAATTGATAGAGATTAATTGGCAATGGGAAGATCCAAAAGGTGAATGGGCAATGTCCCACGGAAATGCCAATGATCATTTTCAAGAGCTAGTAGATAAGAAATCACGGCCGAACTTTGTAATACGTCCAGTTAAAATCAAAAGAATGAAGGTTGTGGGCTCAGATGGCCAAGAGATCTCAAGAGAGAATTGCTATATCTGCCACTCAACCGAAAACCTAACCCATGCCGGATTGCTTATGGTTTGTAATAGTTGTTTAAAATTCAATATCTGGGTTGATACAAAATCGCCTGACTTAATGCCTGCATATGCCCAAGTAGCAGAATTACTTGCAGACAATTTCCCTGATTCAGAACTGCGTATTCACGCAACGGGACCGAAAGCGGAATTTACCTTGTTTTTCAACAATGAACTTCTGCTGACAGTTAACGACATTGGTTGGACATATTCAACCGGCGATCGCAGCGGAACCTGGGCGGGCATTATTGAAGGAAGCGTTGAATCAATAACCGAATCAATATTGCAAAAGTTTGCAGATCGAGATTTTTTGGTTTACCACCCGTCTCGAGCTCGCGGAAGTAAAACCAGTGAGCAAAAAAGAAGGATTAACAAGCGCCGAAACTTAATTCGGCCCAAAAAGGAGAAAAATGACTGAAACAAAAAAGCCACACGTCTATCTGACAGATCGATTCTTTACAGCAATGGCATACGCATCGGATGCTCATAAAGAGCAGGTAAGAAAGTCGACTGACATTGCTTACATAAGCCACCCTTTCGGAGTTGCTTCATTAGTTATCGAGGCGGGCGGGGATGAGGATCAGGCAATTGCTGGATTGCTTCATGATGTTGCCGAAGATTGTGGTGGTGAACCAAGACTTACTGAGATAGCCGAAAAGTTCGGAGATCGTGTGGCTCACATCGTTCGTGGATGTAGCGACTCTTTAGTGGTTGAAGAGGATAAAAAAGCTCCCTGGAAAGATCGTAAAGAGGCTCATATCGAGCATCTTCGTTCCAGCAATTCTGACGTTTTACTTGTCACGGCTGCCGATAAGACTCACAACGCCAGGGCGATTTCGACTGATATTCAATCAATTGGAAACAAGGTCTGGGATCGGTTCAATTCTGATCAAGAGCAGATTCTTTGGTACTACAACTCCGTGTACAAAGTGTTATTGGACGGTGGAGTAACTTCAACATTACTTAATCCCCTAAAAACAGCGATTGGGATAATGGAAAAATCAGGGGGTTAGTAGTGCGAAAGGGTGTGACTTATGGGAATTCCCATAAGTCTTGTAATTTCCCTCAAACTGAAATAGTTTTGAGCGTGTGGAGAGGGAATTTCCCATAACTTTCCCAAACACAACTCAACACTTAAAATAACTAAATAACACTTAAATAAGCGCTAATCAGCGCAGTTTCTGTTCATGAAGGGTAAAAAATGAACGCAATCAACCGCCTCCTAAGCGGTAGGTCGCAGGTTCAACTCCCGCCGGGGACACCACTTTTAAGCAAAAACGACAGTGCGCTTACCAACAACGAAGATTTTATCTTCTGAGTAAAGCTTTACTGCTTTTGCCAAAACACGACGCTCAATATCGCGACCAATTGCAATTAATTCCTCAGGCGTTGCAATATGAGTAACATGCGCGACATCTTGTTCAATGATTGGGCCCTCATCTAAATCACTTGTGACAAAGTGAGCACTTGCACCAATAATTTTTACGCCACGTTCATGTGCCTGGTGATATGGCCTTGCACCTTTGAAACCAGGCAAGAAGGAGTGATGGATATTAATAATTTTTCCGGGCATGCGGTCACAAAAATCAGCTGAAAGTATTTGCATATAACGAGCTAGAACTACGAAATCAATTTTTAGTAACTCAATCTGCTTAGATATTTCAGCTTCTTGTGCGCTCTTATCGCCAGGCAGATACATGAATTTAACACCGTGTGATTCAACTAGTTGACGGAGATCTTCGTGGTTTGAAATAACTAATGGAATTTCAACTTTTAGTTCGCCTAGTTCATTTAAATAGAGCAAGTCACGTAAACAGTGGCTCTCTTTGCTAACCATAACTAGCGCGCGCGGACGCTCTGAAGTTGGTCGAATGTGTAGGGCTGGATGGTATTTAGCTAAACTCTCACCCAGAGATTTTTCAGCCGCAGCTTGACCTTGTGAAGTTTCAAAGCGAGTGCGCATTACAAAGGTGTTAGTAGCCGGATCTGTGAATTGCTGATTCTCAATAATGTTTCCGCCACAGGCCAAAACCGCCGAAGTCATCGCGTGAACGATGCCTGGTTGGTCAGCGCACTGCAGGGAAGCAATTAAATCCATGGTGAAAGGGTAAGGGCTATTAGTGCTTAAGCGTAAATCGCTGCATTGCCTTAGGCGCCCACCAGTTACGTTCACCCAATAAACGCATCAAAGCAGGCACAAGTAGGGCGCGAATCAATGTGGCATCGAGCACCACGGCAAATGCAACGCCAAAGCCCATCATTTTTATCGAAGTAACGCCACTAATTACGAACGCCGCGAATACCACCGCAAGTAGAACTGCTGCTGCGGTAATGATTCGAGCCGAGCGCTGTAAGCCGGTTGCCACTGATTCAATATTTGATTTACCAAGCAAATGCTCTTCGCGAATACGTGAAAGTAAGAAGAGCTCGTAGTCCATTGATAATCCAAAGACGACAACGAAAATCAAAATGACAATTGAAGTATCTAGAGAACCAGTCACAGTAAATGAACCCACTAGCCACTGCAGGTGGCCACCTACGAAAATCCAAGTTAGCACACCCATGGTTGCAGCTAAAGACATAATGTTTAGAAGCACGGCCTTAATTGGCAAAATTATTGAACCAGTAAACACAAAGAGCAGAATCAAAACGCTAATTGCAATCCAGCCCAGAGCCAATGGAAGTGTTTCAGATATTCCATCTTGTGTATCTGTGTAATCAGCAGCAACACCACCGATTAGCGTTCCAGATGGTGCAGGTAAATCACGTAGATCATGAATCAACTGTTGTGCCTCTGGTGAACGGGGCAACATAGATTTATATGCCGAGATTTGAATATCGTTTCCGATCGGCCGTGGCGTAGTTACGCTAACAATTCCAGAAACATTTTTAACTTCTTCAATGAAACTTAAAATCTCATTTTCTTTACTGACTCCATCCAAGACAATGATGTCAATGGTGGCGATATTGCTAGCAAAACGTGACTCTTGCATTGCGGTTGCAACTGCCGCTGGATTACTTGCTGGCAAAATTCTGGAGTCACCTTGCGAGAAAGCGATATCTTTAATTGGCGCAGCAAGAATCCCCAGAACTATTAGCGAAAGCAGCACGACTGCAACTGGACGCTTCATAACTAAACGAGCAGTTTGAGCCCAACGCCCCTCATCCTTATGTTCAATAGCCGATTTACGAACGACGCCTTTATCAACTTTCTTTCCGAGCATGGCCAGAATTGGTGGCAGACCGAACAAAGCACCAGCTACAGCAATAGCAACAACTGAGACACCGGCGTAGCCAAATGATTTAAGGAAAGGTAGTGGGAAGAAGGTAAGCGAAAAGAGAGTAACCAGAACGGTTAACCCAGAATAAAAAACCGTTTTACCGGCGCTGGCCATCGTATTAACTATTGAATCTTCAACGCTCTTGCCGCGATGTAGCTCTTCGCGGAACCGGTTAACAATTAATAACGCGTAATCGATGCCCAGGCCTAACCCCATACCAGTTGTTAAGTTGAGGGCATACACACTTACGGTTGTAACTAGTGAGATCAAGTAAAGGAGAAAAAAGGCGCCCAGAATGGCAGATACGCCAACGAGTAGTGGCATTGCCGAAGCTGCCATTGCCCCAAATACAAAGACCAGCAAAATAAAAGTAAGGGGAATTGAAATTGCCTCAGCAATTTTCAAATCGTCTGCAATCTTTTTATTAATCGCATTTCCTACGACACCGACGCCACCTGAGTAAATCGTTAAGCCATCGCGTTTTCCATCAAAATTCTTTTGGAAGTAATCACCCATTTCTTGACTCTCAGGTGTAAATGCTTCGTCTTCACCGTAAACCAAAATATACGCAGCTTTGCCATCAGTTGCAGCAAGTGTTTTTTCGCCGCCGGTATTCCAGTAAGAAACCACCTTTGTCACTCTTGGCGCATTTGCCATTTCCGCTTCTAGTGCCTGTGCTTTTGCAACAATAGCTGGATCAGTGATTGGAAGATTTCCGGAATCTACAACTACGACAACGTTAGGGTCTGAGATCTTTAGATTTTTATTTAGATAGTTATAAACCTGGTAAGAGTCACTATTGGGGTTTGAGTAACCGCCAGAATCAAGGCGGCTAAAAATCATGGTGCCGACGGTGCCAGCTGTAAGTACGCTGACAATAAACAAAATGACCATTGCCTTACGGCGGCGAACAATAACGTGACCAAGTTTCTCAAACATGTGCGAACTCTACCGAAAGGACTAGACTTACCAATTATGAGTGAGCTATTTCCCAAGGTAACTTCAGATGAAGTTGATCACGAACAATCTATTGAAGATGCTAAACGTGATGCCGAAATCGCTGGCGATAAGCCCCCGCATCACGACGACTAATTAATTTCTAAATTATTCAGGCTTAGCGGCCGGCGGTGTTGGAACAGATGTGACAGCTGGCACAGATGCAGTAGAACTTTTAGCTGAATCAGTCTTATAGAAACCTGAGCCCTTAAAAACTACACCAACAGCGGAATAAACTTTTTTGATTTCACCCTTGCACTCTGGGCATTCGGTTAAAGATTCTTCGGTAAATGATTGAAAGGCTTCGAATTCATGGTCACATGCGGTGCAGGCATATTGATACGTTGGCATTCGATTCCTTTCCGGTCCGGCTCAAGTTACTAAAATTTAAGCCTGTTGGATGGGCGTAGTAGAGGGAAGTCTAAAGAAGTGGCACGATTGAGGCTAATCGGAGCGGGCCAGAAAGGGTAAATCATGAAGTTGAAGCAGTTTGGTGGCGTTCTTGCGACATTAATTTTGTTGGCAATCCCAATGGCTAATGCAAACGAGTTGATATCCGCGGACCCAGCTAGCGGATCTACCGTATTGGTATCACCAAGTGCTGTAACAATTATTACGTCACTGCCATTAATGGCCGATGGAAATAGTGTTGAAGTTACTGATCCTTCAGGTAATCGAGTCGATGATGGAACTTTGGCAATTGCAGATACTGAAGCTCTTGTTGGGCTAATTCCACTTACCGTAGGCGGGTATTACACAGTTACCTACACGTTACTTGCCGAGAATGATGTACCGCTAACGGGAAATTATCGTTTTAACTTTACTGCGCCAGATTCAATTTCATCACAATCACCAACTCCGATTGCAGTGGAAGCCTCCGCCACAGCGCAACCAAGTGCAGGCAGTAGCAAAGGGACAGACTTCTTAGTAATAATGTTGTTAGTGCTATCTATATTCGTTTTAATCGGATTAGGAATGTACGCTCGGAAAATCTTTAGCGAAAGATGAGCCAAACGTTAATTTGTAGCTTATTGACCGTTTTTAAGTTCACCTCAATAACTTCGAGTTTTTTCTTAGTAGGCACACTTCTTGCAATAACTTTTTTGACTCTTGATGTAAATGGAAAAGTTGCGCAAACAAATTTTGAATTAAGAAAACTTGCGGCAATCGCAAGTTTGATTTGGATGTTATCTAACCTCTTTTTCATTGTTCTTACCTTGGCAAACATTTTGAATTCCAGCGTTTCAGAAGTTTTACGGCCAAACATTTTGCGTTCATTCTTCCTGCAGGTCCCACTTGGGCAATATTTATTTACCCAGCTAATTCTTTCGATCCTAATTTCAATTCTCATTCCTCGGTTTTATTCAATCGGCACTGGTACTTTTTTATTGCTTGCCACCCTACTGGCGATCGTTATTCCGGTTTTTCAAAGCCATTCCGCATCAGGCGGCTCACACCTCATGGCCGTTGGGTCACTCGCGATACATGTAATTGCGCTAGCTCTCTGGGTCGGTGGCGTATTTGCTCTAGCGTTTTTAGCCCCTGAAAGCAGAGTTGCCGCTGTGCCGCGATTTAGCGTTCTGGCACTTTGGGCGGCTATTGCAGTTGTGGTTAGTGGCAGCGCTAATGCCTATATCCGCCTTAACTTCAAAGAAGCTTGGGGAAGTAGTTATTCCTACTTAGTACTGGTCAAAGTTTTATTAACAGCTGGCTTAATCGCGCTTGGTTACTTACATCGTAAAAATTTAGAGAAGTTATCTGAAATTAAAGGTACTAAATTCGCAAAATTAATTCTGGCAGAAGTTGTCATCATGGTTCTTACCTTGGTTATTGGCTCACGTCTGGCTTCTAGCCAACCACCAGAGCGCGAATCTGAATTAGTTGTCGACCGTGCCTTATCAATTGTCGGTGTCAAGACACCACAACCTCCAAGTATTTCGCGCATATTTTTTGGTTATGAGCCAGATGCGTTAATGATTGGACTATTAGTAATCGCGGTTGCGCTTTACATAAAAGGTGTAATGGTTTTAACCAAGCGCGGCGATAAGTGGCCAGTTGGTCGCACAATCTCATTTGCAATTGGAATCAGCGCAGTCGATTTTGCGACAAGTGGCGGCTTAGGTCTGTATGCACACTTCAGTTTCTCTTGGCACATGATTGCGCACATGACACTTGGAATGATTGCACCAATCGCGATTGTTTTAGGCGCACCGATTACTTTGGCGCTTCGCACTTTGCCGCAAGGTAGAAATTCAGAAGAACGCGGCGTGCGAGGAACTTTGCTTTCAGTATTGCACTCACGGTATTCATCGATAATTGTTAATCCAGTCGGAGCGCTAGTTATTTTCGACGGTTCGCTCTTTTTGCTTTATTTCACTTCACTATTTGGCAAATTGATGAATACCCATGCCGGCCATTTATTTATGAACATTCATTTCTTATTGGCGGGCTTTCTCTTCTTCCATGTAATCATCGGAATTGACCCAAATCCAAAGCGCCCACCATTTCTGGTGCGAATTGTGACTTTATTAGCCGCAATGAGTATTCATGCATTTTTCTCAGTAGCTTTAATGTCATCTTCAACTTTGATCGATTCAGGGTACTTTGCGGCGCTGCAGACGCCTTGGGTGGGCGATCTATTGGCTGATCAAAACAAGGGCGGCGCTATTGGCTGGGCAATGGGCGAAATTCCGATTTTGATCGCACTAGTTGCGACTTTCATTATGTGGACTCGCGACGATGCCCGCGAAGCTCGCCGGATTGATCGCTCAGCGGAACGGATGGCAGCCATGGGGCAGCCGGATGAGTTGGCTCAATACAATACCTACCTACAAGAACTTGCTGATCGCGAACGTCGGTCTGGCAAATAAGTGATGGAGTAATAATGGACGCGCTCTTTGATTTACCAAGTGAATATAAAGATCTGCGTGCAAGTGTTCGCTCGCTAGCTGAAAAAGAAATTGCCCCACACGCACAAGCTGTCGATGAAGAACATCGTTTTCCGCAAGAAGCATTTGATGCGCTACAAAAAGCTGGCTTAGCAGCCTCACATGTGCCAACTGAATTTGGCGGCGAAGGTGCTGACGCACTCGGCGTTGCAATCATTATTGAAGAAGTCGCACGCGTTTGCGGATCTGCATCACTTATTCCGGCAGTAAACAAGTTGGGCTCACTTCCGCTAATGCTCGGTGGAAATAAAGAGCAGAAAGAGCGCTGGCTAACTCAGTTAGCAAAAGGTAAAGGTTTCTCATATTGCTTATCTGAATCAGAAGCTGGTTCAGATGCGGCATCAATGCGCACCAAAGCAGTTCAAAGTGGCGATAAGTGGATACTTAATGGCAGCAAGAAATGGATCTCAAATGCTGGTTTCTCTGACTTCTATACCGTTTTAGCAACCTCAGATGCATCTCTTGGCGCTAAAGGAATTACGGCATTTGTAGTTGAAAAGTCAGACCCTGGCGTTTCTTTCGGATCACCCGAAAAGAAGATGGGTTTTAGAGGTTCACCAACTCGCGAAGTCTATTTCGATAACGTTGAACTTCTCGATGATCGTCGCATTAGCGAAGTAGGTAAAGGTTTTGCGTTAGCAATGAACACTCTTGATCACACTCGAATTACGATTGCGGCGCAAGCACTTGGTTTAGCGCAAGGCGCTCTTGATGTGGCAACAAAGTATGCTCACGAACGCAAGCAATTCAATAAACCAATTTTTGATTTCCAGGCTGTGCAATTTATGTTGGCAGATATGGCGATGAGCATTGAAGCTGCTCGCTTATTAACTTATGCCGCAGCGGTTAGATCAGAGCGAAATGATGACGATCTAAAGTTTTATTCAGCATCAAGTAAATGTCTTGCCAGTGATGTTGCTATGAAAGTAACTACTGATGCAGTGCAGATCTTGGGCGGATACGGTTATGTATCAGATTACCCAGTAGAGCGCATGATGCGAGATGCCAAGCTAACTCAGATTTACGAGGGTACTAATCAGGTGCAGCGAATCGTAATTGCGCGCAATCTTCCTAAATCTTAAAGCGCACTATTAAATCTGGCGTTGCTGCGGCATCTAATGGGATGTCATGTGCTTCGCGCGGTAATTTTTGACTCGATAATTCGCCATCGTGAAGCAAGCCAATTTTCCAAGCTGAAACTTTAGGTAAGAAGCGATCATAGAATCCACCGCCCTGACCCAATCGATATCCTTCAGAATCCATTCGTAAGGCAGGAACCAAGACCACATCAACTGCCGCTAAATTAGTAAATGGTTCACCGATTGGCTCAGCAATTTTAGTTTTGTTATTGAGCTGTGATTCATCGCCATTCCATTGAACCCAAATCATTTCAGAACCACTTATGCAAGGAAGCAAGAGAGTCTTCCCAGCTTTAATTAAGGTCTGATTTAGCAATTTGGTAACGGGCTCATCGCCATAAGAAAAATAACTGGCAATTACTTGGGCAGCAGCGATTTCGGGACTTTTCGCCAAATGGGTAAATTCAACCGGGATGAAACCATCATGACGTTCGACCCGATATCGCTTGCGCAACCGTTCTTTGTCAGACTTCACATCTTCATTCATAGTTAAATCCCTAAGAAGTATCGGGTTACAAAGTATGGTGGGATTATGTCAGAGCGCACAAAGGTAGATGAGTTTCTCACCTCACTAATTTCCATTTGTAAGCCCCTTGAATCATTTGATATGCCACTGCTCGATGCTCACGGAGCAACTTTGGCTAACGATGTTCACGCGGGCGAGCGATTGGTATTGCGCGCAGGGGCCCGAATCAGGGCTACCCAAATTGGTTTAGCTGCCTCAATTGGTTTAGATCATTTGCCAACTAGACCTCATCCGCGCGTAGTAGTTCTTTCAGCTGGCCCAGATCTAGTTGAGCCTGGAAAACCACTAACTGGTGATGAAGAGTATGAAACTAATTCTTGGTTGCTGACAACGGCAGTTCGCGAAACCGGTGCTATTGGTTACCGCGTTCACTCAATTCCAGATGATGAAGAACAACTGCAACGAGTTATTGAAGATCAATTAGTACGTGCAGATCTAATAATTATTAGTGGCGAACGCCAAGATGATTCTTTTGATCTAATTACTCGCACACTGTCTAAATTGGGCGAGATCACAACCGTTGATTTAGCCATTGAAGCAAGTGGTCGCCATAACTTTGGCACCATCGGCCCTGATAGAACACCGGTCGTAACACTTCCAGGAGATCCAATTTCGGCATACATCTCTTTCGAACTATTCATTCGCCCAATGATTCGCACTTTGTTAGGCGCAGCAACGATTCATCGGCCAGCAGTTAAGGCGAATTTAGAGAAGCCAGTTGCATCTACTTCGGGACTACGTTCATATATTCGCGCAATTCTTTCCGAAGATGCCACTTCAGTAATGCCGCTTCCATCGCAAGATGAGCAATCAACTCTCTCTGATGCCAATGCTTTTATAGCACTCTCTGAAAGCGATATTGAAAAAGCAATCGGGCAAGAAGTAACTGTCGTTGTGCTCGAGCGTCGATACATTTAAGTATCCGTAATGAGCGATCGCATCTCTGATCAGAATTGGCCGGTCGTTTTAAAAACTAATGAACTAATACTTCGCCCGTTGCGATTTCGTGACCGAGCAAAGTGGTTTGCAGTGCGCGCAGAAAATCGCGAATGGCTTACCCCTTGGGAAGCGACCCTGCCACAGGTTCCAGAACATATTGATGGCGGAGATCTGATTTCAAAAAGACCATCTTTTTTCGAAATGGTGCGCATTTATAACCGCGATGGGCGTAGCGGCCGCACGATTTCACTAGCCATTTGGCAAGGCCCCAATCTGATTGGCCAGATAACTATGGGCGGCATTATTTATGGAGCGCTACGCGGTGCCCATATTGGGTATTGGATTGATCGCCGCTTTGCCAATCGCGGATTTACTACGCAGGCCGTGGAAATGGTTACTGCGTTCGGGTTTGATGAGTTAGGGCTGCACCGTGTTGAGATTAATTTACGCCCCGAAAATGGCGCTTCTCGACGGGTAGCCGAGAAAGCTGGCTTCATTCTCGAAGGCGATCGCCCACGCTATTTACATATTGATGGGGCATGGCGTGACCACATCTGCTTTGTAAAAGAGAATCCAGCAATTAAGTAGCCAGCTTTAAAGGCCCCTAAATACCCGATTTGAGCGTGAACCCCCTCTATCTTTAACCATCATGGCTTCTGGACTTATCTATCTCGCGATCGCCGGAATGTGGGTTTCCTACTTTCTGCCGCGTTGGATTCACGACCGCCAAGAGTTTTCTGGAAAATCAGTTGAGCGATATAAGAGTGCGTTAAAAGTTGTGGCTAGTAATTCTCCAGGTGGATTACCTGAAACTGGAATTATGTATTCCGATTTAGATATCGTTGCAAAGAACGCTCAGAAAATGTTACGTCGAAGAATTATTTTTACTTTATTAACTTTTTCCTTAGTAGCTACTTCGGTGGGTGGAGTCATGAATAAATTACAATTCATTTATACCTTGGTCCCAATTTCTGGAATTGCTCTTTACATTGTGCAAGTACGACGTGAAACAATCTCAGAGCGACTACAACTTCGTCGAGTCAAGCAACTACAACGCGAGACCAATGGCGTATCGACTACCAACTTAGTTGATGTAGTAACTCCCAAAGCAACAACTGATCATTGGATTCCGCTTTCTGAACGCGAGTTAACAGGTGTAGTTATTTTGCCAAAGGGTTCAGCCGAAGAACGTCGCACATGGCAGCCAGATTCGATCCCAGCACCGACTTATTTAAGTGCGCCTAAAGCTGTGTCACAGAAGCGCATCATTGATTTAACCGAGCCCGGTAAGTGGAGCGAAGAGCAAGAGAATTTGGCAATTGCAGCCCTTAATGCAGTTGCGCCTTCTAAAGATGAAATCTTTGATCAGATACTTGCCGATGAAGCCGTTGATCGCTTAAATGAAAGCAAAGCTGTTAACGAATAGTTAGATCCAAGAGGGTAGCCACATTCGGGCAAACCAAGCATCGTAAGTAATTACTTCACCAGTAAAAATCGGATAGAAGTAGATAAAGTTCAGAGCTATTAAAACAATCGCAACTGTTATTAAAGCTTGCGAAATTTCCTTCCTAACCCTTGATTCCATTAGGTATTTAGCGCAGTAGACCAGGGCAAAAACTAGGAATGGCTCGAACACAATTGCGTAGAAAGAGAAGACGGTTCGCTTTTGAAATAAGAACCAAGGTAGATATCCAGCAGCCAAGCCAGCCCAGATAAAGATCGGCGTAAATTCATACTTTCTGTTTAAGAAGTTACGAATCAAGGCTCCGAATACAAAGAAGATCGCAATTGTGCCGAACCACCATAGAAGCGGGGTACCCAACGCTAGAACTTCTTGCGAACAACTTGTCGACCCACAACCTTTTGGTGTTCCATAAAAGAACGACGTTGGTCGACCTTGTATCAACCAACTCCAGGGATTTGCTTGGTATGAATGTTTTTCAACTAAGCCGGCATGAAAGCCGAGCATCTCGGAGTGATAGTGCCAGAGCGATTTAAGCGCACTCGGTGACCAATTGCGACTCCAGCCTAGATCACTACGAAACCAACCGATCCAACTTGCAATGTAAGTGGCAACTGGCAGCAAAGCGTATTGCACTGGAAATTTCAGAATTGGCTTTATCAATTGGCGACCAGAATAGTTGTTACTAATTCGATAGAAAGTAATCAGTGCAAAAACAATTAGAAAATAAAGTCCACTCCATTTAGTCGCTGCTGCTAAACCAAATGCGAATCCGGCTAACCAATGCCAATTCTTAAGCCAAGCCCACAGAGCTAGTACCACAAAAAATGTTAGGAATAAATCTAGGAGCGCAGTTCTGGAATGAACTAGTGCCAAGCCATCTAGCGCGATCAATCCACTGGCAAGTGCGGCCCAACTATCTGATTTAAATAATTCTTTGGCAATCAAGCCCACGATAAGAATTAAGAGTGAACCAAAGAAAGCAGATGCGATTCGCCAACCAAATTCTTGATCCCCAAAAAGCTTTATTCCAAGGGCGATTGCCCATTTACCAACGGGGGGATGAACAATGAATTCAGGTTTAAGGCCATCGACTTCAACACCAAACTTCAAATAATCTTGCGCCCCGTTTACATAGTAGAGCTCATCGAAAATAAAGCCTTTTGGCTGACCTAAATGGAATAAGCGCATGCCGAAGGCGATCAGTGCGATCAAATAGATTGCATATGGCGCTAGCGCTGATCTGGCGAACTGCTTCATGACGGTAGCGTATGCGCGTGAGCTTAATTTTGGCAGCAACCCCACTTGGTAACCCAGGCGATGCGAGCGCGCGCTTAATTGCTGCGCTCACCGATGCCGACGTTATTGCAGCTGAAGACTCTCGCCGTTTTCATCGCTTAGCTGCCGATTTAGGCGTGACCTTTACTGCTCGCGTCCTCTCTTTCTTTGAAGGAAATGAAGATGCCCGAACTCAAGAAGTTTTAGAACTTCTCAAGAGTGGTTCAAAAGTAGTTGTAGTTTCAGATGCAGGTATGCCGACAATTAGTGATCCTGGTTTTCGATTGATGCGCGATGCAATTGCTGCAAATATCGAAGTAAGTGTTCTGCCCGGACCAAGTGCGGTCACGATGGCAATTGCGCTAGCCGGATTACCCACTGATCGATTTACCTTTGATGGTTTTGCGCCACGAGCAAGTGGAGCGCGAGCGAAATTCTACGAGTCGCTGCGATTTGAAGAACGCACCATGGTTTTATTTGAAGCCCCGCATCGTCTAGCCGAATCATTGGCAGATGCAGTAACTGCAATTGGTGGCGACCGTCATGGAGCAATCTGTCGCGAGATGACAAAGCGCTACGAAGAAACTATCCGGGGCACACTTTCAGAACTGCACAATTGGGCGACTAGTAATGAAGTTTTAGGTGAAATCACATTAGTGATTGCCGGAGCTCCAGTTGGCGATGCTGCTGCAACTTTGGCAGATATGGTCGCTCGAGTTCGCGAATTTGAAGGGGCTGGCATGGACCGCAAAGGCGCAATTGCTACCGTGGCCGAAGAATTTAAGATCCCGAAGAAAATCGTTTATGCCGCAGTCGTCGATGCCAATAAGATGTCCCAATGAGCGCAGTTAATAAGTCTTTCTATCTAACGACGCCGATTTACTATGTAAACGATGCCCCACATATTGGTCACGCTTACACAACAGTTGCGGGCGATGTTTTAACTCGCTGGCATCGTCAACGTGGTGAGGCAGTCTGGTTCTTAACTGGCACCGATGAACACGGCCAGAAAGTCATGCGTACTGCTGATCAAAATGGTGTTGCGCCGCAAGATTGGTGTGATCGTTTAGTACGCGATGCCTGGAAACCCAACTGGGAAGCGTTAAATATTGCAAACGATGATTTCATTCGAACTACCGAACCTCGTCACACCGAGCGCGTGCAAAAGTTTTTACAAAGCTTAAAAGATGCTGACCATATTTATGCTGGCAAATACGAAGGCCCATACTGTGTTGGCTGCGAAGAGTTTAAATTACCTGGTGACTTAATTGAATCTGGTGACGAAAAGCTTTGTCCAATTCATAGCAAGCCCGTGGAAATTGTTAATGAAAATAATTATTTTTTCCGGTTGTCTGCTTTCACAGATAAGTTGCTGGCGCATTACAAAGCAAACCCAGATGCTTGCCAACCTGAATCTGCGCGCAATGAAGTTATTTCCTTCCTAGAAGGCGGCGTCTCAGATCTTTCGATTTCACGTTCAACATTTGATTGGGGAATTCCAGTTCCATGGGATACCGATCAAGTTGTTTATGTTTGGTTCGATGCGTTGCTTAACTACGCAACGGCGGTTGGTTTAACAGATGCGCCAGATTCGGAAGGCGGAAAGAAGTTTGCTCAAACCTGGCCCGCCGATGTGCACTTAGTTGGTAAAGATATTTTGCGTTTCCATGCTGTCATCTGGCCTGCGATGTTGATGGCCGCAGGTCTTGAAGTTCCTAAGAAAGTTTTCGCACATGGTTGGTTATTAGTGGGCGGCGAAAAAATGAGCAAGAGCAAGCTCACGGGAATCGCACCTAAAGACATCACTGATCATTTCGGCGTCGATGCTTTCCGTTATTACTTCTTGCGCGCAATCCCATTTGGTAGCGATGGCTCATTCTCTTGGGAGGATATGAGTGCGCGGTACACCAGCGAACTAGCTAATGATTTCGGCAATTTAGCTTCTCGTTTAGCTGCCATGATCGAGAAATATTGTGGCGGAACCCTGCCAGCAGTAAGCAATGACGCTGGTTTGAGTGCTGCGTTGGCTGAGACCGTAGCTAAGGCAGATGCTTCAATGGTTGCCCTTGATTTCCAAGGTGGCATCAATGCCATTATGGAATTCTGTAAGCGAGTAAATGGTTATGTAACCGAGAAAGAGCCATGGAAGCTCGCTAAAGATCCAGCGAATCAAGCTGAATTGGAATCGGTTCTCTATAACACTTCGGAAGCTTTGCGTGCACTAGCTGTTTTGTTAAATCCAGTTATGCCGGCTACTTGTGAAATTCTCTGGCAATCACTTGGCGCGAACGAAAAGTTAGGCGCAATTGGTAACCAACCAATTTCAAAAGTTGCCACTTGGGGTCAATTACCAGCGGGTTCAACTGTTACCAAGACACCAGTGCTGTTTCCACGCCTTGAAGCTGCGGAATAATTCACTTTCATGGCTGATCGGCACAATCGCGATTTAGATCGTAAACCTGCGCCGCTTCCTGAACCGCTTCCGGTTTCTTGCGTTGATGTGCACGCACATATGGAAATAGTCACCGATGCGGCAGCTGATTCTGATGCTGTTGGTCAAGTAATTGCCGATGCCGCATCTGTTGGCATCAATCGCATTGTGCAAGTTGGTTATTCAGCAGAACAATCACAGTGGTGCGTGGATGCTGCCGAAAAGTGGAACACCTCAGTACTCGCAGCGGTCGCGCTACATCCGAATGAAGCGCCAGTGGTTGACGATTTGGAAGCCGACTTAGCGATCATCGAGAAGTTAGCACAGCATCCGCGAGTACGTGCAATTGGCGAAACTGGCTTAGATTATTTCCGCACCCCTCCCGAGTTACGTAAACGTCAACAAGATTCCTTTAAGTGGCATATTGAGTTAGCAAAGCGAACCAAGAAAGCCTTAGTAATTCACGATCGCGATTCGCATGACGATGTACTTTCAATTCTGCATGAGGTAGGCGCGCCTGAAACGACTATATTTCACTGTTATTCGGGTGATGCCGCTATGGCCAAGATCTGTATTGAGCGCGGCTACATCTTGTCATTTGCGGGCACAATTACTTTTAAGAATGCGCCTGAACTTCGTGAAGCCGTGAAATTAGTTCCAATAGATCAGCTAATGGCTGAAACTGATTCACCATTCTTATCGCCAATGCCCAACCGTGGTGCTTTAAATGTGCCAGCTCAGGTAGCCACAGTTATTCGAGCAATGGCAGCCGAACGTGGCGATGATTTAGCTGAGCTCGCAAATGCGTTAAGTGCCAATGCCGAACGAGCATTTGGAAAGTTCGACTAATGTCGCTACTAGGTGCTGCTGAAATTCGTGAACTAGCCGAACTATTAGATTTGCGACCAGCTAAATCACTTGGCCAAAACTTTGTCATTGATGGTAATGTTTGCCAGAAGATTGTCCGTGTAGCCGGGGTGACTGCCGATGACATCGCACTTGAAATTGGCCCAGGTTTAGGTTCACTCACTTTGGCGCTACTTGAAGTTACCTCTAACGTGATTGCAGCTGAGATCGATCAACGCTTAGCCGATCGCTTACCAATTACAGTTGCTGATCATAAAAAAGATTCATACAACTTAACTGTGTTAAATACTGACGCACTTGCCCTTCGCGAATTACCAGTAGCCCCAACGGTGTTAGTTGCTAATTTGCCCTACAACGTTTCAGTTCCAGTACTGCTGCATCTGTTAGAAATTCTGCCTTCGCTAAATACCGGCGTAGTAATGGTGCAAGCCGAAGTCGCTGATCGGTTAGCTGCCAAGCCAGGTACCAAGGAATATGGAATTCCTTCACTGAAAGCATCGTGGTGGGCCCAAGTAAGTGGTGCGGGCTCGGTTTCACGCTCTATTTTCTGGCCAGTACCTGGGGTTGATTCGAAGTTAGTAAGTTTTAAGCGCCACGAAACTCCAGGCGATGAGGCGATGCGTAAGGGCGTTTTTCAATTAGTTGATGCCGCATTTGCCCAACGTCGCAAAATGTTACGGGCTGCGTTATCGGGCATTTTCGGCAGCTCGGCAAAAGCCGAAGCAGTTCTGATTGCAGCTGGTATTGATCCAACTTTGCGCGGTGAATCTTTATTAATTGATTCTTTTTGTGCCATCTATAACGCCAGCCAAAGCGTCAAGTAGAGTTCAATCGTGGTCACAAATTCAGTAACTGTTCGCGTTCCTGCGAAGGTCAATCTGCAACTTTCAGTTGGCCCGCGCGAAAACGATGGCTTTCATGGTTTGGTCACAGTGTTTCAAGCAATTTCAATCTACGATGATTTAACCATTACTCACGCAGAACCCGGTTCAGGTTTATCACTTTCAATTACTGGTGATCACATCGCGGGTGTGCCAGCAGATGAAACAAACTTAGCGGCCAAAGCGGCCCAAATTATTGCTAAAGAGTATGAAGTTGATATTGATGCCACTATGCAGATCCATAAAACAATTCCGGTTGCTGGGGGAATGGCTGGCGGAAGTGCAAATGCCGCCGCTGCAATTGTGGCAATCGATGCGCTGTATTCATTAGGCATGACCCGCGAAGAAATGGTTAAAGTCGCACGGCAACTTGGTAGCGATGTTCCGTTTATGTTAAATGGTGGCACTGCAATTGGTCGTGGTCGTGGAGATGAACTAACTGCTGCGCTCTCAAGAGGCACTTATCATTGGGTTTTAGCGCTCTCTTCAGCCGGACTATCTACCCCATCGGTATATGCCGAATGCGATCGATTACGTGCAGGATTAACAATTGCAAACCCACAAGCAAGCGACAAATTAATGCAATCACTTCTAGCTGCTGACGCAAATTCAGTTGGTAAGTATTTAATTAATGATCTACAGAGTGCAGCTTGTTCACTACGGCCGGCCCTGCGTTTAATTCTCGATGTGGGTCAGGAATATGGCGCACTAGGTGGAATTGTTTCTGGTTCCGGGCCAACTGTGGCATTTTTAGTTTCCGATGAAGAAGCTGGCTTAGATTTAGCAGTAGCACTAACTGCCAGCGGAGTTGTCGGAAGTGTGGCAAGAGCAACTGGGCCAGTACCCGGTGCTCGAGTTATTGAAACGCGTTAACTAATTTACTTAGCAGTCGTGCTAAATCAATTTGCTCTTCTTTAGTCAGCGCCGACAACAACTCTTCTTCGCGCCCAAGTAAATCTTCCATGGCGGCATCAACAGCGCTCATGCCAGTCTTAGTTAACGTAACCAAACTTCCCCGCCCATCTGCTGGATCGGGTTCGCGTGTAATTAGTTTTAACTCTTCTAATCGATCAAGGCGATTAGTCATGGTTCCGCTAGTTACCAAGGTTTCAGCCATTAATACACTTGGTGAAAGTTGATACGGCGAGCCAGCACGACGAAGTGCGGCAAGAACATCAAAGCCCCAAGTTTCTAGATCGGCGAATGCGCTACGGCGAGTGATATCGAGTTGCCGTGAAATTCTCGTTACGCGACTAAGTACAGCTAATGGCGCAAGATCAAGATCGGGGCGTTCTGATTTCCAAGCGGCGATCAGGCGATCTACTTCATCGCGCATTTTTACCCCCGCCTCTCGTAATTTTCTTGGCAATTTTCTTGAGAAATCTCGCTAAGGGAAAGGTTAATGGTCAAAAGCAGTCCCTCGGATGAGGGAGAATACGGGTTCCGCCATTGTGTAGTGGCTAGCACATGGGCCTTTGAAGCCCAGGGTCCAGGATCGATACCTGGTGGCGGAGCAAATCCGCACAAAACCGAAGTTAGAATTAAGGCCTGACTAGCAGCAGGGGAGCATCTCTTGGATTGTGCAATTGTCTTAGCCGCTGGCGAAGGCACACGCATGAAATCTGCAACTCCTAAAGTCTTACATGAAATTGCTGG
>CAMCXZ010000023.1 GCA_945883725.1 Bifidobacterium breve
TTATATGATCTGGATGGTAAATGTCATCTTGGTGGATCATTACTATCCAGTCAGAATCGAACTGATCCAGTCGATCTAAGAATGAACTGATAGCACCGATGTTCTTATTATTTTTAAGTAATGTGTAATTATTTTTAAAAGTATTCCTGGAAAAAAGGTTCTCAATTAGCGAAATCGTGTTATCAGTAGATGCGTTATCGACTATCTTGACAGTAAAAGGAGCACAGTCTTGAGCTTCAAGAGAACTTATTATCTGTTCGATCCAAGGTTCTGCGTTGTACGTCCCCAGGAAAACTTCAAAGAGTTCTTTACCCATTTATTTAACTAGATTAAATTAACTAAGGATTCGCAAACACGTTCAATTGAAGCCTTACTCAATTTGACTCCACTTGGAAGATTAATTGAGTTAGCGCCAACTTGTGTGGCAACGGCGCCAGGTACATGAGTTCTATCCCAAAACGGGTACTGACTTATGGGTGGAAAAACAGGGCGAGTATCGATGCCGTCCGCCTTCAACTTTTCCATCACTTCATCACGCGATATATTTAGATTGTCGCCAAGAGTAACGCTGTTAAACCAGTGAATTGAGCGGCTATTTGATGACTCATGTTGCATGGACAGTGATTTATGACTTCCCAGAAACTCTCGATACCAACTGGCTATCCGCCGCTTTTGGTCGATTTGACGCTCACTTCTCTCAAGTTGGGCAAGGCCCAGAGCGGCTGTAATGTTGTTCATCTTGTACTTGTACCCGAGCTCTTCAATCCAGAAAGTGCCGGGTTTGCGTCCATGATCCTGAATCTTTCGTGCCCGTTCATAAAGATCAGGATCAGAAGTAACAAGCATCCCACCCTCACCAGTCACTAACATTTTCGCACCTTGGAAGCTATAGGCTCCAAAGTCTCCAAGACTTCCAGCTGGGACGCCATCGATCATGGTACCTATCGCAGGAGCCGCATCTTCAACAATGAAAAGATTATGTTCTTTGGCAAGCTTGGCGATGGCTCCCATGTCAGCCGCAAAGCCATAGAGATGCACCGGCATTATGGCTTTGGTGTGTTTAGTAATTTTCTGCTCAACAGACTTAGGGTCAATGCACCATGTAAGGGGATCGACGTCTGCAAAAACTGGAGTGGCACCTGTGTACCTAACTGCGGAAGCAGTTGCAACCCATGTGACCTCGGGAACAATAACTTCGTCACCGGGTCCGATACCAAGGGCTAAAAGTGAAAGATGGAGAGCGCCGGTACAACTACTTGTCGCTATCGCATATCTAGCACCAACATAATCAGCAAATTGCTCTTGGAACTTTGCAATATAATCCGAGTGATGGTGGTTCCAGCCTGACATCGTGGCGTCACCTACATAAGTCAATTCTCTGTTTGAGATTGACGGACCAGCGGTTAAGATTTCAGCTTGAGCCGTATTTGTGTCCCTAAGATTCTTTTGCATAATTGAAAAGTAGTCAGAGACATTTGTTTCGGATTGGACCAGGTTTGTTTCAGTTCCAGTCGCACTATTTGTAAGGCCAATACGATCAATTGTTTCGTACCCGTTATTTAAATAAAAATCAATGGCATGAACATTTGATTCGAGAACTTTCAATTCGAGACTTTCCATTCCAAGTTCTTCATACGCAAACTTTTCAACAACCTCTAATGCACGTGAGACAATACCGGGTATTTCACTTTCGCCTCGAAGAACATTATCAATTTCACATTGGTCTTCCCCAACTTTAAGAAGCCCTAGATGGCCAAGATATTTACCATTTGGGTCTTGTATTAAGAAAAGTAACCGGTGGTCGTTATCGATCACTGCAGATTTAAGCCATTTAGCGGTGCCCGTATCCGTGATTTCAAATCGAGAGGGATACGCATACTGATGTGAATCGCGCCAGCGTCCCATAGAGGCTATAACCTCGCTGTTGTCTTCGAAATATGCACCCATTGGAACCAAGTAACAAGGCTTGTCACTGCCTGAAACGCTGAACTCGATAGAACGCAATTGCGTTTCCCGAAGGCTACGTGACGACTTCATAAAATGAAATACATCCAGAATTTGAGTTTCAGTTGAGTAAATCCCAGATCGCATAAAGGCTTCCTAAATTTTCGCAGCGCTTGCTGCCCTGTTTGTATTATAAGGCATAAGCAAAAATGCCTCGATTGTAGAATGACGAACAGCATTGGATCTGCAACTGTAGTTTGTGTTCATTTAACAGCAAAATGAGGGATCTGCAGGCACGAGCGTTTAACGCCGCAACTTTATGTACCTTCCATCTCAGAGGACTTAACTTGAGGCTCCATGTCGCCAAAATTCTTCCCAAAAGCTAACTTCGGATAAACGTTTAAAAATGTTTCAATTTTCAGGCACAGGAGTAAAGGTCCTTGAAAGTCTCGATATCTATTAATTGCCTGGGTTAATTCTTGGTCATCCCCAATTTCAAGGCCTTCAATTCCATAAGCTTGCGCAATCTTTGCGAAATTTGGAGCCGAGTATCCATCCAGAGTAGATCCGTAGCGCCCGTTAAAGTAGGTTTCTTGGAATTGACGAACCATTCCATGAGTTTTATTGTCAAGCACGATTATTCGAATATTTAGATTGTTTCGCTTTAGGGTTTCCAGCTCCTGAATGTTTAGTTGCAATCCACCGTCACCGGCAAACAGACACACAGGCGCAGACTTGTCGTTGAATGCCGCTCCTATCGCAGCAGGTAATCCAAATCCCATTGCGCCCATTCCACCAGATGTAAGACAACGCTGGTGGTCATTAAGCTGAAGACTTTGAGCAACCCACATTTGATGCTGACCCACATCGGTAACAAAAGTTCCCACATCTTGCCACTCTTTCGATATCTTCTCAATAGCAGAATTTGGGTTGATTCCTGTTTGTGGAATGTTTTCAAAATCATGAGGATATTTCATTTTGATTTGCTCTATGTGTTGAAGCCAACCATTCAACTTCTCATTACTGAATGCGAAGTGGTGATTTTGTGAAAATTTCAAATAATCCGCTAATTCGCAGTTAAGTGATTTTGTAGTAGTAACTCGGTAATCAATCTCTGCCGCATCGATATCAACTTGAAATACTTTTCGATTTCCAAGAAAACCATTTACGTCAGATCCTGTTTGTCTAATGTCTAGTCGGCTGCCCATAACGAGCAGAAGGTCAGCATCAGCGATCGCTAGATTGGCCCATCGATTTCCATAGCTGCCAAGGAATCCGACACTAAGAGCACTCGAAGTTGGTAGAGCATCTAATCCCATCAATGATCGTACGACAGGAATATTCTTGGACACAACGAATTCACGAAACTGAGCGGTCTGTGTAGCGGAAGAGATTCCACCCCCAGCAATTATTAATGGACGAATTGACTCCGCCAACGCAGATGACAAGTCGTCGTTAAATTCATCAATTTTTGAAACATCAACAGGTTTTGAAGGTGATTTTTCGATGTAAATTTTCTGTCTAATTTCGGATCTTTGGTAGTCCATAGGAATGTCAATAAGTACGGGACCTTTGCGCCCCGTAGTTGCTAGCTCAATAGCGTTTTCCAAAATGAACGGAAATTCATCCGGGTTCGAAAGTCTAACCGCATACTTCGTGATTGGTTTTACCATTGAAACTATATCCATTTCCTGAAAACCAGATTGTCGTAGTTCAGGATTGTTGGATATTTCGCTCGAGTTAACTTGGCCCGTTATAAACAACATTGGAACAGAATCAAAAAAACTACTTCCAATACCGGTAATCAGATTTGTAGCTCCTGGTCCGCTGGTAGCTAAAGCTACTCCGAACTTTCCATCAACTCTGGCGAGCCCCTCGGCCGCAAAAGCTGCTCCTTGTTCATGGTGCATGCTGTGCACCTGAATTGAATCACTCCTGTGTAGCTCGTCAACCATAATCGTAATCATGCCGCCGATTAATTCGAAAACATGATTTATTTTATGCTTCTCTAACACTTCTACGAGGTGCGAGGAAACAGTAGAATTCATTTGCCTACTCGCCAAGGAACAGTTCCTGATTCCCATATCGAATTCAATAACTCAACTTCTCTTATGGTGTCCATGGGTTGCCAAAACCCCGAGTGCTTGTATGCGCGTAATTGTTTTTGTTCAGAAAGTGTTTTTAGCGGGACAATTTCTAGCGGTCCGTCGTCAAGAAAATCCAAGACTTCGTATTCAAAAACGAAGAATCCTATGTTTATCCAGTTACTTGACAATGGTTTTTCTCTGAAATCTACGACCTCGGATTTGTCATTTAGCTCAAGCACACCAAATCGGCTAATTGGTTGAACTGATGCCAGAGTTGCTATTGCGTCCTCTTGGTTGTGAAATTCAATGAGTTTATGAATGTCGATATCAGCAAGCCCATCGCCATAGGCCACCATAAATGTTTCTCCAGGATTTAAATACTTCGAAGCCACACGCACTCTTTCGCCGGTGAGCGTGAGTTCGCCGGTATCTGCAATTGTTACTTTCCAATCTTCGCTATTTTTTGAACCATGGAAAATTGCTTCTCCCGGATGGCCTAGTTGGACAGTAAAGTCTTGTTGCCTCGATTCGTAATTCAAAAAATAGTCTTTGATGTATTCATTCTTATAGCCACTTGCAACAATAAATTCCGTTATACCGAAATGCGCAAAATTCTTCATTATGTGCCAAAGAATGGGTTTTCCGCCAATTTCTACCATTGATTTAGGCTTAAACTCGGTCTCTTCACGCAATCTAGTTCCAAGCCCGCCGGCGAGAATAATTACCTTCATTGAACTATCCTTAAAGTTGCTCTGAAGTAAAGCCTAGCCCAGATCGCCCAAAGCCGAAGGCAGGTAAGAGCGAGATAATGTTGAGGGAAAATAAAAAGTATAGGAAATTTTGTGCAAAATGAAATGGACGTATTACGGTCCGACATCCTAAGCAAGGTCGCCGATTTTGCCAGATTTAAACTCGAAGCTGATGCGTTTATTCCCGGAGTTACCTCGGTACCTGTATCTGGAAAAGTGCTTGACCCAGATGATTTTGTATCCCTGGTTGATTCTTCTCTGGATGGCTGGCTTACGGCCGGTAGGTTTACTGAAGAATTTGAACGAGAACTTGCAAAGTATGTTGGTGCCCGCGGTTCAAAATTTGTGAACAGTGGAAGTAGTGCAAATCTAGTTGCACTATCGGCGCTAACAAGTCCAAAGCTCGGACCAAAAGCGCTCAAAGCTGGGGACGAAGTCGTTACCGTAGCCATGGGATTTCCAACAACCGTTAATCCAATTATTCAAAATGGGTTAAAGCCAGTTGTTGTGGATGTTGAACTTGGGACGTATGACGCTATTGGCGACCAACTTGCATCAGCCATTGGTCCTAAAACCAGAGCGATAATGATGGCCCACGCGCTTGGCAATCCGTTCAACTTGGACTTAGTCCAAGAACTTTGTAAAGAGCACGATTTGTGGTTGGTTGAAGATTCTTGCGACGCACTTGGATCAACTTACCGTGGGCAAAAAACTGGAAGTTTCGGCGACACAGCAACGCTTTCTTTTTATCCGGCACATCACATCACAACCGGTGAAGGTGGAGCAGTACTGTTTAAGTCGCCACTGGTTATGAAACAAATTGAGTCATTTCGAGATTGGGGTCGAGATTGCTATTGCGAAACTGGATGCGACAACACTTGTCTGAAGCGTTTTGAATGGCAACTTGGCGATCTTCCAGAGGGATATGACCACAAGTATATATACAGTCACATTGGCTACAACCTAAAGGCAACTGACATGCAAGCTGCCCTCGGTCTAAGTCAACTAAAAAAGATTGACCGATTTGTTGCTGCCAGAAAATTTAACTTCGATTATATTTATGGAAAACTGGAAGACCTTAGTGGATTAATACTGCCGCGTGCAACCGCTAACTCAGATCCATCATGGTTTGGTTTCCCAATAACACTGGATCCAAAACACAATGTAAACCGGGAAGACCTACTTAGATTTTTAGACTCTCGGAAAATCGGAACTCGATTAATGTTTGCGGGAAACATACTTAAGCAGCCTGCATATAAAGATGTCGAGTTTCGCGTTGTAGGCGATCTGACTAACACTGACATTGTTATGAAGCGCACTTTTTGGATCGGTGTTTACCCGGGCTTGACAACAGAGATGTTGGACTACGCAACCTCATCAATCATTGAATTTGTGAATTCAAGGGCATAGGAATGCATTACTTAATCACTGGTCATACAGGATTTAAAGGATCCTGGCTAGCCTTGTGGTTGAACTCGTTAGGTCATGTGGTATCTGGAATCTCCCTGGATCCAATAACTAATTCTTTGTTTGATCGGGCGAATATTTCGGAGTGTTTACAAAATGACTTCCGAATTGACATTAGAAATTCAGATGAAGTCAAAACGGCGGTATTGCAAATCAACCCTGATGTCGTGTTTCATCTAGCTGCTCAACCACTAGTTCGAGAATCCTATGTGGATCCAAGATACACATTTGAAACTAATGTAATGGGAACCCTGAGTTTGCTGGAAGCAGTTTCCAGCGCGAAGTCAGTTAAAGCACATGTGGTTGCAACAACTGACAAGGTTTATCGAAATATCAATCAAGTTGCTGGTTATGTTGAAAGTGATCCACTTGGCGGGCATGACCCCTACAGTTCATCAAAAGCGATGGCTGACTTATTGACTCAGTCTTGGATTTCAAGTTTTCCAGGAACGCCAACAACAATAGTTAGAGCTGGCAATGTAATTGGCGGTGGTGATGTCAGTAAAGATCGTCTTATGCCGGACTTAATCTCCGCCTACTTGAATCAAGAAGTACCAACCCTGCGTTATCCAAACTCAGTTCGTCCTTGGCAGCATGTTCTGGATTGTCTAAATGGCTACTTGATGATCAGCGAATCTTTAATGTCTGGAAAAGAACACGCAATGATGAATATTGGTCCAGATGAGGAATCTTTTGTAACGGTAGCAAAAGTTGCAGAACTTGTTGCTAGCCAATTATCAGTTGATTCAAATTGGAATCTTTCCGAATCGAGCGAGCCGCACGAAGCAGGCTTATTATCCTTAGATTCATCTTTAGCAAAGACGGCGCTGGGCTGGCACGACAAATTGAAGTTCACGGATGCAGTCACGTGGACTACGGATTGGTTTAAAAAAGTTGAGCAAAACGAAAGTTCTCGCGATATTACAATCCAGCAGATCGAGAAATTTATTAATCTGTAATTTCAAGAATTCGTAATTCACTCAACTTTGCAACGACGACATTGCCTCTGCTAATTCATTAAGTTTATACAGACACTGACTGTCATTTTCAAAAATTTTGTTAATCCACTTATCTGAACTAAGAAACTCACAAATTGCATCTTAGAACCCCTTGCTTTTGCGTCGATATTCTTGATGCCGGTATTAGAATTTGTACTATGAGCTCTTCTCGCGAGGTAAACTTTGTTTATCTGGGTAAAAAGCTTCCAAATTATGGGCTTGCTTCCATTGAGTTGGCTTCTCGGCACAGCGGCTTAAATGTTCACTTGATCGGGAACGCAAGCATGGCGCAAAGTGTGAGGCATAGTTCCGCGAGATTTACTGCGGTAGAAGATTTCTACGACGAAAATGAGCTTAAAGAGACTTCCAAAAGGTTGACTTCCCCACATTTCGGCAGGAATGGATTTTGGCTAAAAGCGTTAGAGCGTTTTTTTGTACTCTCACAATTCATGGCAGTAGAAAATCTTGATAGCATTTTTCATGCTGAACTAGACCAATTACTTTTTCGTGTTGATTTTTTGCTTTCAAAATTAGATGAGGAAAAACAACTTGGCTTATATCTGCCATTTCACACTTCTGATCGAGCCGTTGCCTCTTTATTTTATTGCAACAGTCAAGAGGCCCTACGCTCACTTCTAGATTTTTCATCCAAAGCTGAGCCTTTTCCTAACGAGATGATATTGATTGCAAATTGGGCTAAAGAAAATTCTGAACAAGTTTTCTCGCTTCCAACCATGGCTTCTATTGTGAATTTATCGCCAGGTTTTCCCATTTCAGCATTAGCGTTAAACAGTAACCAGATTGGTGGCGTCGTCGACGCCGCTCAACTTGGCCAATGGGTTGCTGGGATTGATCCACGAAATGTTCCTGTTAGTCAGCGACCGTTGACAAAATTTGTTAACGAACCGAAGGAATCATTGTTGACAAGTCGTCAACTGGCAAAGCTTGAATTCAATTTCAACCCTTTGGATAGTTTTCTGACTATCAACTATGGCCACGAAATTTACACCAGACTCTTCAATTTACACATTCACTCTAAGATCCATAGCCATCTACTTCGGTCCGATTCGTCATTTGAGCGAATTTTCTCTCAGGCAAACCAGATTCTGCCCACACTCATTCCTGGTGTACGAAGGGTGCAAATCTGGAACCGATCGAGGGAGCTTCTTGTGAGCGTTGCGCGAAATCCAGAAGCGGTAATAAACGGCCTAAGGAGACTACTTAATAAGAATTTAGAGAGAAGACCCGCCAGTTTTCCTTACTTAAGTGGCGACACTTTTCGATCAATGGCAGATCACATTTGGGAAGTCGGAAATGAGGATCTTAAACCAAGTGAGATCAATCCTGGCGATGTTATTTTTTGTCAATCAGAAATGCTAGAGGCCCTATGCGAAAGAGTTTTAAATTACACTTCGATGCCGTTCACTCTCTTGCTAGGAAATTCAGATAGAAACCACACTCAATCACTCGGCCAGCTGCTTGCAAATACAGGCGCAGTCAAAACATTTGCCCAAAATTTAGTTGACCATGTTCCCGGCGTTGAGCCACTTCCGATTGGGTTAGAGAATGCATGGTATTCCACAAATGGGCGTCCAAAAGATTTCCGGGTAAAACGGAATAAATCACAGAATAGAAGTTCTCGGGTGATGTGGGCGTTCAATGTGGAAACGGACCCGATGGGGCGTAAAAAAGCAGCCAATGAATTAGTTAATGTTCCGATAGCCGACAGGTTCGGCCTCCTTACTCCGAAGCAACATAGAAGTGCATTGACTCGGTACAGTTTTGTGGCAAGTCCCCCAGGTAATGGATTGGATTGCCACAGGACTTGGGAGGCAATGTATTTGGGGTGCGTGCCAATTGTTCTGAGATCACACATGACGCAAACTTATGAACTCCTGGGACTTCCAGTCTGGGTGGTTGACTCTTTTGAGGAGCTTCGCGACCTATCTGAAGAACAGCTCCAAGCAAAATATTTAGAATTAAGCCCAAAATTTGAAAGTGAGGCAATGTGGGCTAAGTACTGGATTTCGAGAATAAGGGACTAATCTCCCATCAAAGTAACCCCTCTAAAAACATGTATTCACTAACTTGGTTACCTTCTTTCGCATTAGGTAGAATGATGCCATGGGCGCCCTCCTGAAAGACATATCTAATTTCATAAATTCCCAAAGGGGCGATCTCAGGATCAGACTTCTGACAGATATGGATCCTGCAAGGGTAGTCTCCTTGATGCACTTTTCACTTTTTTTCAAAAACAGTGACTTTAAAATTCAGAAAATTGCAGTCGTTTCTGGGTCAGTGAATGAGCCAGAGCTACTTTTTTGCCCGACCAATGCCACCGTCACTGTCTTGAGTTATGAAAATGATCCGTTTTTATATGATTTGACGAAGGATTGGTCTGCGTCTGAGTACAAGCAACACCATGCGGCTTATGACCTTGTCCTGTGCGAACAGGTGTTAGAGCACCTGCTTGATCCAGCGCGCGCATTTCATAACCTAGCTACTCTGTTGAAGCCGGGGGGTCTAACACATGTGAGTGTGCCAGCTATCAATAACACCCACGGAGAACCCCACTATTTCTATGCTGGATTTCCAAAAGCAACTTTAGAGGCGTTTGCTGGAAATGCAGGGCTTGATGTGTTGCTGTGTGATTCTTGGAATAGCGACAAAGCGGCAAGGATGTATTCGACTTGTGATTGGGCGCCCATAGCTGTCTCGGGCCCACTTATTTTATCTTTACAGGGACTTAAATTATGCAGCAGAAACATTCGCACTGTATTTGGAATCCTTTCAGGTAAGTTAAGCAATTTTGTAACCTACCCTTTCCAAGGCTTGTTTACTCCATCTAAAAATGGGAACGCCACATGCACTTGGATTTTTGCGAGAAAGTCAACTTAGCATTATTAATGGAATCTCATTTAAGAAAAAGAGGAGTGGACAGTTACTCGTACTTCTCAGGGCAGTACCCAAGTCATATAAAAGTAAAAATCTAAAATTCTAAAAAGTTTCCTTCTTTGGACCCTACTTATAATCTCGAATTGGACTTTGGTCGGAATACGACGCTCTTTAAAGCATAAAAAGAGTGCGCAGCCGCAAGGTTGATTATCGAAGAAAGAAATCCAATTTAAGGCAATAAAGTTCGCAAATATTCATTTTGATCTAAGTCTGAAAAATAAAAATACTTTGAAGAGGCTAGACTTTACTCATGCGCGAATATGCACTTATTGCACGGCAAGGCATAAGACACCTCACTCAGAGGGGCCGAAAAGTTCTCTTTATGTATTTCGCATCCATGGTCGCGATTGCTGGTCTCGATGGAATTGCTTTGTTTTTACTCTCAAAATTATTGACGCCAGGATTAACAAGCGGAAATTCAAATCCTGCAACAGACCCAAACTTGAAATTGTTAGGGATGATCCTTGCTCTTTTTGTTCTTAGAAGCGCGCTTTCCACGTTAGTTGGATGGGTAAGTGTCAGCGAGTTTGCGCAGCAAGAAGTTGAAATCGGTCAAAGAAAGATGGAATCCCTTCACGAGGCATCGCTAGAAAAGCGTCTCGCGTTAAACGAATCTGATTTTTTCACCGCAGTAGACAGGGCACCTACAACGTTAATTAATGGTTATCTCATTCCAATTGTGAATATTTGCATTGAAGTGATAACCGGTCTTGTAATTATTGGAGTTGTCTTAGTATTTCAGCCCCTAACAGCAATTGTCGCACTTACATACTTCGCTCTAGTGGCAATAGTTCAACATAAATTTCTTTCGGCTTCACAAACTCGGACCGGTCAGACAATATATAAAAATGGCAATATTACCTATGAGCTTCTGGCAGATTATTTCCACATGAATAAGTTGCTGCAGGTAAACGAGTCAAAGACGTTTGATAGCGCATTGAGGATTCAGCGTACAGAATTTGCCCGGGCGAGAGCTTTACAAGCATTCACGACTGCATTGCCAAGGTATTTTATGGAGTCCTCACTTGCGCTCGGATTTCTTGTGATTGCTGGTGCCACATGGTTGCTCTTGGGTGAAGCCGAGGTAGTACCAGCATTAGCGATTTTCGCAGCTGCCGGCTTTAGAATGCTGCCGATTGTGAATCGAATGCAAGGACTAGTGTTATCGGCAATCGGTTGTCTCCCTCTGGCCAAGCAGGCGCTCGTGCCAATTACTGCTCGAGTCAAAATTGATTCGCAAACATCGATTAACGGGCCAGTTGATTCGCGTAATGCTCTGGAATTAAATGGGGTGGATTTCACATACGCTTCTGGAATTGCACCTGTTCTAGAAGGAATAAACCTGTCTTTTAAGGAGGGGCTGCAGTACGCGATTGTAGGACCCTCTGGGGCAGGTAAAACTACGCTAATTGATATTTGTCTTGGCCTGCTTACTCCTCAGAAAGGCGAGGTGTTGTGGAATTTCAAAACTTCAGGAGGATTCTTAGGCTACGTTCCACAAGATACACATGTTTCCTCTGCAAGTATCGCGGGCAATGTTGCACTTGAGTGGGAATCCTCTGTCATCGATTTGGATAAAGTTAGGCGGGCCTTGAGTGTGGCTCACCTTGAAGAATATTTCAATTTAAATCTTGAAGACGAAAGGCTAAATGAAAATTTCAGCAGAATGTCAGGTGGGCAACGTCAGCGATTAGGACTTGCTAGAGCTCTCTATCGCGAAAGCAAGCTACTCGTGCTGGACGAGGCCACGAGCTCTTTAGATGCAATTACGGAGTCTAAAGTTATGGAAACCGTAAAGCTCCTAAGGGGGAACACCACGGTGATTATCGTTGCCCATAGATTAACAACCATTAAGGATGCCGATCAGATTATCTACTTAGGTGGCGGCAAAGTGCGAGGAATTGGGACATTTATGGAGCTTCAAAAAACTTTGCCTGAGTTCGAGGAGCAGGTTCGATTAGGCCTTTTGACCGATTAGATTGCAGGGTAACTTGATCTGAGACTTGGCTACGCTTGGTTAGTCAGTACCAGATTGTGACCAGATAAACTCTCAGGTACCGAAGAGTCTTAAGCCCATTGGGAGTAACCATGGCGATAGTCGTTGTTGATGTAGCGCTCAAACATGAAATTCTTGATCCCCAAGGTCGCGCGGTGATGGGAGCACTTGTTCGCTTGGGACTAACTGGTGTTGCTGATGTACGACAGGGCAAGCAGTTTGTTTTAAACATTGACGGTGATGTTGATGAGGCGAAACTAGCTCAGATCCATGAAATTGCCTCAACTCTTTTAAGTAATTCAGTTATCGAAGATTTCACAGTTCAGGTTCGCCCATGACCCCACGGGTTGGCGTGATCACCTTCCCTGGGTCCCTTGACGATAAAGATGCAGCTAGAGCGATTCAACTAGCTGGCGGCATATCTGTTGCACTCTGGCATGCTGAAGCCGACCTCCATGGCGTTGAAGCCGTCGTTTTGCCAGGCGGGTTTTCTTATGGGGATTACTTGCGTTGCGGAGCGATAGCCAAGTTTTCACCTGTAATGGAAAAACTTGTTGATGCAGCCAATGGTGGATTGCCAATCCTTGGAATCTGTAATGGGTTTCAGGTTTTGACGGAATCGCATTTGTTGCCTGGCGCTCTGACACGAAATGATCATTTGCATTTCATTTGCCGGGATCAAAAGCTTCGCATCGAAAACAACAATTCGGTGTGGACTTCTGATTTTGAAATTGGCCAAGAGATTCTGATTCCACTAAAGAATGGCGAAGGTGGATATGTCGCTGACGAAAAGACTCTAGATGAACTTGAAGGTGAAGGTCGAGTAATCGCTCGTTACTTAGAGATCAATCCAAACGGTTCGCGACGTGATATTGCTGGCATAACTAATGCACATGGCAATGTTGTTGGCATCATGCCGCACCCAGAACATGCAGTAGAGAAATTAACAGGACCATCTATAGATGGTCTTGGATTCTTTACGTCATTACTGAAGTCACTTGTTAATGAAGGCAAAGTTACAGCATGAGCATTGACAAAGTTTCTGATGCGATTGCCGCTCCCGAGACTTCACAACCATATGCTGAACTTGGTTTGAAGAAAGACGAATACGAATCAATTCGTGAAATTCTAGGACGCCGACCAACTTCGTCAGAATTAGCGATGTATTCAGTGATGTGGTCAGAGCACTGCAGTTATAAATCTTCTAAGGTTCATTTGCGTCAGTTTGGTGACAAAGTTCCAAAGAACGATTCCATGCTGGTTGGCATTGGCGAGAACGCTGGCGTTGTTGATATCGGCCAAGGTTGGGCAGTTACTTTCAAGGTTGAGTCTCACAACCACCCGTCATATGTTGAGCCTTATCAGGGCGCAGCAACTGGAATCGGCGGCATCGTGCGCGACATTATTTCTATGGGTGCGCGCCCAGTTGCAGTTATGGATCCACTTCGGTTCGGGAATCCAGAAAACTCGGACACTCGTCGCGTTCTAACTGGAATTGTTTCCGGTATCGGTGGTTATGGAAACTGCCTTGGATTGCCGAACATCGGAGGCGAAGTAGTTTTTGATCCGAGCTACCAAGGCAACCCACTTGTTAACGCACTTTGCATTGGAACCATGAAACATAAAGACATTCATTTAGCTAAAGCAACGGGACTTGGAAACGCTGTAATTCTTTATGGTGCGCGTACTGGTGGTGATGGTATCGGTGGCGTGAGTGTTTTGGCATCTGAAACTTTTGATGCTGATGGTCCAGCTAAGCGACCAAGTGTTCAGGTTGGTGATCCATTTATGGAAAAACTCCTCATCGAGTGCACTTTGGAAGTTCTGCATGCCGGATTGGTTGAAGGTATTCAGGATTTGGGTGGCGCTGGAATATCTTGCGCAACGAGTGAACTTGCCAGCAATGGTGAAGGTGGAATGCATGTCTGGCTAGATCGCGTTTTATTGCGCGATAGCACTTTGACACCTGAAGAAATCTTGATGAGCGAATCACAAGAGCGGATGTGCGCGGTGGTTGAGCCCTCAAAGATAAATGCGTTCATGGACGTTTGTAAAAAATGGGATGTTGAAGCCGTTGTAATTGGCGAAGTTAACAATTCGGGGCGATTAACTGTGGAATGGCACGGTGAACAAATAGTTGATGTGCCTCCGCGTTCAGTTGCCCACGACGGTCCAGTTTATGAACGTCCCTTCGCTCGCCCGGATTGGATGGATATTCGCAATGCAGCAGGACCAGAGAATTTAGTTCGACCATCGAGCGCTGCTGAAGTTAAGCAAACTTGGTTAACCATGACTGGCACTCCAAACTTGGCATCCAAAATTTGGGTCACATCCCAATTCGATCGGTACGTAATGGGCAATACGATTCTGGCTCAACCAGAAGATAGTGGCATGATCCGTGTTGATGAAGAAACTGGACTTGGTGTTGCAGTTTCTACTGATTGCAACGCGCGCTTTGTTGCGCTTGATCCATATAAAGGTGCACAACTTGCATTTGCTGAGTCATATAGAAACGTTGCTGTCACAGGCGCAGCTCCGCTCGCTATAACAAATTGTTTGAACTTTGGTTCTCCAGAGGATCCAGCCGTGATGTGGCAATTCGAGCGGGCTGTAACCGGACTTGCGGATGCATGTTTGGAAATGGGAACACCAGTAACTGGAGGTAACGTCTCGTTTTATAACCAAACTGGCGATGTTGCAATACATCCAACTCCAGTAGTTGGTGTGCTTGGCGTAATTGAAAATGTTGAGCGTCGCACGCCAATGGCTTGGAGAAATAATGGTGACTTGATTTATTTGTTGGGAACTACGAGTGATGAATTAGCAGGTTCAGAATGGGCGCACGCTATTCATGCGCACCTTGGAGGTCACCCACCGGTTCTTGATTTAGCTGCGGAAAAGACGTTGGCCGAGATTTTGGTGGCAGGATCAGTAGGGAATTTGTTTTCAGCTGCGCATGATGTTTCCGAAGGTGGCATAGCCCAAACTATTGCTGAGATGTCAATGCAATCTGGGATTGGCATTCGCCTAGAGGTCCCGGCTGGACTTGATGCGTTCACGTTCTTGTGGAGTGAGTCAGCAACTCGAGCGGTGGTAGTGGTTCCCCAGAATCAAAATGATGAGTTCTTGACTCTGTGTGCTTCTAAGTCTTTTCCAGTGACCAAATTCGGCGAAGTTGATTTATCAAGTAAGTCAATTGAATTGGCAGCTGTATTTGGCGATAGCATTTCGCTAGACATTGCTGAACTTCGCACAATCAGCGAAGAAACTTTGCCAAGGTTGTTTGGCTAAAACAATTCGCCTAAGTAGCTTCGCTCGCCACTCGCAATGATTTTTCCCCGGGAAACTGCATCAGCCCAGGTTAGTTTCTTGGTGAATAATTCCAGCCAGGTTTTGGGCGACATTTCGACAACTGCTGGCGGGGTGCCGCGTCGGTGCGTGGTGCCGCCCAAGATTTGGACCGCGCGATATGGCGGAACTCGCACTTCCACAGCTCGGCCAGGGTGCTCTGTGGCGAGCCAATCCAGTGAAGATCGCACGCCGCTGGCAACAAGTTCATCGTCTTGCAGATTACTAAGGGCATTTGTTGCTGCCTTGTTTGCATCGCCACGAGTAACTTTTGCCATGCTTCGATTATCTAGGAATCTTGCTCCGATAGAATTTTCTTGTGGCAGGCGATGGTCGACTCAATCATGAGTTGCTCCCAGGGGAAAAAGGTCCACAGGATGCCTGCGGAGTATTTGGCGTCTGGGCTCCCGGGGAAGAAGTAGCCAAACTTACTTTTTATGGTCTGTATGCATTGCAGCATCGCGGTCAAGAATCTGCCGGAATTGCTGTTAGTGATGGCTACAACATCACAGTGTTCAAAGACATGGGATTGGTTTCTCAAGTCTTTACTGAATCGGCATTGGAATCCTTAGTCGGTTACGTCGCAATAGGTCACACTCGTTACAGCACCACAGGATCTAGTTGCTGGGATAACGCGCAACCAACATTTCGGGCAACTGCAACAGGCCATTTAGCCCTTTCGCATAATGGAAACATAACTAACACTCACGAACTTTCTTCGCGCTTGGGTGAGGTGCGAGAATCCTCTGGCGAGCTTTATCCATACTTTGGCAACGTTGCCACAACTGACACCGACATCTTGACTGCGCTGCTTGCCGCGCATCCAGATATGACGATGGAAGCGACTGCAATGCTTGAGCTACCTAAAGTTTCTGGCGCGTTCTCGCTGGTGTTTATGGATGATCAAACTTTGTATGGCGCCCGCGATCCTCAAGGGATTCGTCCGTTGGTATTGGGACGCCTTGAGCGTGGTTGGGTCATCGCATCAGAGACTGCCGCTTTAGATATTGTTGGCGCAACTTTTGTTCGCGAGATTGAACCAGGCGAAATCGTGGCAATCGATGAACATGGTTTGCGTTCAAGCCGATTTGCCGAAGCTGACCCGAAGGGTTGCTTATTTGAGTTCGTTTATTTGGCTCGGCCAGACACCACAATCAATGGCAATGCAGTGCACGGTGTTCGCGTTGAAGTTGGCCGTCGCCTTGCCAAAGAGTTCCCCGTGGATGCTGACATTGTGATTCCAGTTCCGGAATCCGGCACTCCAGCTGCCGTTGGATATGCCCAAGCAAGTGGAATTCCATTTGCGCAAGGCTTTGTAAAGAACGCCTATGTTGGTCGAACTTTTATTCAACCCAGCCAAACTATTCGCCAGCTTGGAATCCGGCTGAAACTTAATCCACTTCGCGAGGTAATTGAAGGTAAGCGGATAGTTGTTGTGGATGATTCGATTGTTCGCGGCAATACCCAGCGCGCAATTGTGAAGATGTTGCGTGAAGTTGGGGCGAAGGAAGTGCATGTGCGAATCTCTAGTCCGCCAGTGCAATGGCCATGTTTTTATGGCATTGACTTTGCGACTCGCGCTGAACTGATTGCTAATGGGCTAACAATTGACGAAATCCGTCAGTCAATTGGTGCGGATTCACTATCGTTTATTTCCCTTGATGCATTGATTGAATCCACCAATTTGGCCAAGGATCGTTTGTGTAGAGCGTGCTTTGATGGCGTCTATCCAGTTGAACTCCCGGATGAAGCCAAGCTGGGTAAGCATGTTCTAGAAGGCTTTGGCATTGCCCAAGACGGCATGACAGCAATTGATGAAGTGGTTCGCCGGCCTTGAGTGATAAGCCAGGTGATTCTGCTTCTTACGCAGAAGCGGGAGTTGATACCCAAGCAGGTGAGCGGGCTGTTGATTTGATGCGCGCTGCTATTGCTGGCGCAACCCGACCAGAGGTGGTTGGCGACTTTGGCGGCTTTGCTGGACTATTTGACATCAGCGCTTTTAAAGCAATGACGAAGCCACTACTTGCTACTTCAACTGATGGTGTTGGCACCAAAATCGATGTGGCTCGTCGAATGGATATTCATGACACTGTTGGCATCGATCTTGTGGCCATGGTGGTTGATGATTTGTTGGTTTGCGGCGCCCAGCCATTGTTCATGACTGACTACATCGCTGTTGGCAAAGTTCACCCAGAGCGAGTTGCAGCAATTGTCACTGGAATTGCTAAAGGTTGCGAAATTGCAGGTTGCGCTTTAGTCGGCGGGGAAACTGCCGAACACCCCGGACTGCTTGGTATTAATGACTATGACATTGCCGGCGCTGGTACTGGAATCGTTGACGCCGTAAATTTGCTTGGCCCAGATCGCGTAGTTGTGGGCGATGTAGCAATCGCGATCGGTTCAAGTGGACTTCACTCAAATGGCTTTTCGCTTGCTCGTCACGCGGCTTTCAACATTGCGGGCCTTGATGTCCACGATCACATTCCTGAATTTGGTCGCACCCTTGGCGAAGAATTACTTGAACCAACGAAGATTTATGCCAAAGACATTTTGAATTTAATAGGTGCGATAGAAGTCCATTCAATTTCTCACATAACTGGCGGTGGCATTGCAGCAAACGTTGCGCGAGTCCTACCAAGTGATTTAGCGCTTGATTTGGATCGTTCAACTTGGACTCCGCAAGCAATTTTTAGCTGGTTGCAAGCTCGGGGTAACATCTCGCAAGCCGAAGCTGAAAAAACTTTTAACATGGGCATTGGTATGTTGGTTTTTGTGCCAGCATCGATAGCACAACTTGCAATTACGTCATTGCAAGCAAGTGGTCAACGCGCTTGGGTTTGTGGGGAAGTTCGCGAGCGCAGAGCCAATGAGCAAGGCGACGCTAAAGCTAAAAGTGGAAATGGCGGCGCCGTTACGTTAGTAAGTAGCCACAAGTAAGACTCAAGCATCTTCTGCCCTGTGGATTGATTGCCAGCTGTGAGAGCGATGCATGTCGGGGCGCAGATGGTGAATTACTCACATGGGAGTTGAGAATCAGGATCAGATAGTCTTAAGAACGCCCTGTCCAGAAGATACTTCTTTTCAAGTAGACACAAAGGTTTTCCAAAAATGAAAAAAAGAAGGCAATCCAAATCCTTTTTAATGGCTGGTGGCCTAGGAAACCAACTATTTATTCTCACGGCTGGCACCTATTACTCGCTTAAAAATAAAGAGAACGTGATTTTCGATTTAAGCAGTTATACAAAAAGAAACAAACCTCACGCGAGTGACATTCGCTCATTAAGCCCAGACGCAATTTTTCAATATCGACCACTTCGATGGATTGTAAAAGTTGGGCTGGAAACGATATCAAAGCGAGCCCTCTTTTCTACCTACACATCTTCCGGTGTCGGTTATGATCCGGCCTTAGAAAGCCAGGTTTCAGAAAATCAAATATTTGGATATTTTCAAACTTACAAATATCTCGAGCAACCTAAGGTAAGAAATCTGATCGACTCTCTATTTTTAAGTTCAACTAGTGAATGGTTTGGTAAATACTTATCGGAAATGCTGGAGCTGCCCACGATTTCTGTACATATTCGACGAGGTGATTACCTTAATCTGCAAGATTCATTTGGTGTTTTAAGTAGTGAGTACTATCAGTACGCGATCAATTTTACGTTGAAAAGTTCGTCCATGCAGTATGCCCGAGTACTTGTTTTTTCTGATGACTTCGTCTTGGCTAAAAAACTCTTTAGCAATATAGAAGTGTCACTACCGATTCAGTTTGCCGAATCCCCGGAAAATCTTCCTGAAGAAACTCTGTTTTTGATGTCACAATCACATGCACTAATTATTTCGAATTCATCATTTTCCTGGTGGGCAGCTCAACTCGGAAACAAATCTAAATTTGTTGTTCGCCCCTCAAAGTGGTTTCGCGGTATGTCTGACCCTGAGGAACTTTTTCCACCTGAATGGCATTCCCAGGAATCTCAATGGGAGAGTTAACCCGTTCGGAAATAATCGCAAAAAATTGTCGGAACTAAGTTGGCCTTCAATTCATTGCAAGCAAGTAAGCCTCAGGCTTCTTCAGCCTCAGCCTCATCTTCATCTTCGTAATATTTTGCGTACGGATCTTTATCTACATCCGTAGCTTCAAAATTGTCATCAGATGGCGCGAAAGAAGATCCACCAAGTTCAGCTTGGAGCGCGCCTAAGTCTGTATTAGGGCTGTTGTATTTCAGATCGCGAGCAACTTTAGTTTGCTTGGCTTTTGCACGGCCACGTCCCATGACTGCGCCCCCTTAACTACCTGGAGTAACTTGTATGTAGTCACTAAGAATCAATTGGCATTAGCCAATTTCCTAGGAACTTATGCAAAGTCTATCCGAGTGGGATTGTGGCGCTTCTGACGGGCGGTGACAGGCAATTTTGCGCGCAGTGGTGACCAATTGGACCACTCGGTGAGCGCCAAATACGTTACTTATATTTTCCAAAGGTGGCCGAATCGGCTTTGCCTGCAAGGCCAGGTTTCCCGTATGCTTCAATCTCGTGCCTTTTCCGAAAGGCATGTGCCCCCATCGTCTAGTGGCCTAGGACGCTGCCCTTTCACGGCGGTAACACGGGTTCGAATCCCGTTGGGGGTACGCAAGGT